>NZ_BAAGUV010000001.1:0-628 GCF_054781215.1 Nocardioides pakistanensis
ACCACTGAGGTCGCATCCTGATGGGGGTGTGATTCTGGTGCTCATTTGGTTTGAGTGAGTCGGATTTGCGTAGAGCGGGTTCGGGTGGTAAGTTGGACAGGTTGCTGTTCGGAAGGCTTTGGCTGGTACGGGTGGTGTCTGGTCTTTGAGAACTCAATAGTGTGCACTTGATTGTTTTGTGCCAATTATTTGTGTTGCTGGCATTGATCACGGTGGTGGTTGGTGTTGGTGATGTTTTTTGGACAATTATTTGAACGTCAGTTTTGATGTTTTGTTTTTGTCAGGTCAAACTTGCAGCTGGTTGCCTTATTCCGGTGGCTGGTTTGCGTTTTGTTTTTTACGGAGAGTTTGATCCTGGCTCAGGACGAACGCTGGCGGCGTGCTTAACACATGCAAGTCGAGCGCTGAAGCTCCCTGCTTGCAGGGGGTGGATGAGCGGCGAACGGGTGAGTAACACGTGAGCAATCTGCCCCTGACTCTGGGATAAGCGCTGGAAACGGTGTCTAATACTGGATATGTCCCATCACCGCATGGTGTGTGGGTGGAAAGATTTATCGGTTGGGGATGAGCTCGCGGCCTATCAGCTTGTTGGTGGGGTAATGGCCTACCAAGGCGACGACGGGTAGCC
>NZ_BAAGUV010000002.1:0-283562 GCF_054781215.1 Nocardioides pakistanensis
CAGATCTTCTCGCTTCCCCAGCACGATGCTGGATTCAGCGTGTCCAAGATCCGGGGTCAGGCCCCGCGCACCTGAAGTGCATGAGCACCCATCACCTCGAAGGTCTCGACCAGCTCATCAGCATCGACGAGCTCTCCGACTACCTCGGCGTGCCCAAGACCATCTACGACTGGCGCCTGACGGGCCACAGCCCCTGCGCGATCCGGGTCGGTCGGCACTTGAAGGACCCATCGGGCGGCCCATCGCGAAGGCCGGACTGCTCTCGTGATAAGGTTGGCTTATGACGCTGCTGGCGGAGTACCGCGATGCTCGTCGCGAGGAGGACGTCGCACGACTTCGACGCTCCCTAGCGCTTCGAGCGATGGTCGCGACCGGCATGTCGCAGCGTGAAATAGCCGAGGCGCTCGGTGTCAGCCAGCCGGCCGTCAGTCAGCAATTGAAGTCCGGCAGTCAGTTGGATGGTGTGCATCCCAAGGACCTCCTGAACGCGGCCGCGCCCATCCTGAAGGCACTGGCCGAGGATTGCGGATTCACTCGGCTGGCCGTTTTTGGTTCGGTCGCGCGGGGGACCGCGGGTCCGGATTCGGACATCGATCTCATCGTTGAGTCGCCGCCAGGTACGTCGTCGTTCGAGTTTCTTCGGTTCAAGCAGCTGATCGAGCAGGTCCTCGGACGTGAGGTCGACCTGATCGACTACGGCGGGTTGAAGCCGAAGCTCGACGACGACATCCGCCGCGAGGCGGTGCTGCTCTGATGGAGCGGAAGGCTGCCAAGGAGCTCCTCCACATTCGGGGCTGGCTCGACCGCGTCGACGAGATCGTCGAACGGGGCAGGGACGCCTACCTCGTCGATGCCCTGCTCCAGGAGGCCGGCGACTCGCTGATGATGAAGCTGGGGGAGGCGGGGAACCGACTCTCAAGGCTCGACGTCCTCCCGCCGGATGGCGTCGACTGGGCGCTCGCCGTGGCGAACCGCAACTTCCTGATCCACCAGTACGACGAGATCAACCGCGAGCTGACATGGTTGACGCTCTCGCGCGATCTGCCCGAGTGGAGGCAATCGCTGGAGGCACTCTTCGACGAGGCCGAGGCGGCGGCCGCCGAAGAGTCCGAGGGTGAGTGACTCCACCGGAGCGGTCCGGCGGATCGGCTCGCGGGCGATCCTGACGGCCGTCGTGCGGGCATCGGTGGTCCCGCAGCGTCGACCAGTTGGTAGTCACGGCCGGTGCGCCGGCCGGATGACCGCGGTGCCAGCAGCAGAGGCCCACTCAGCGCAACCGTCGCGGCTGCGGATGCTGTGCGACGAGTCGACTGGCTGACCACGGATCGGATTCGGTGCCGCGCGGGCGGGGAACACGTCAACCGTGACCCTCGCTGACACGCTGCTGAACGACCTGGCCACCATCGAGCCCTGGCACCTTGACTTCTACCAGGACCTGCACCGTCACCCTGAGCTGAGCTTCCAGGAGACCCGAACAGCGGGGCTGGTCAGTGACCGGCTCACTCACCTCGGCTACGAGGTGCACGGCGGCCTCGGCGGCACCGGGCTGGTTGGAATCCTTCGCAACGGAACCGGCCCGACGGTGCTGGCGCGGGCCGACATGGACGCCTTGCCGGTGCGAGAGGCGACCGGCCTCCCGTACGCGTCCACCGACACCGCCGTCGATGCAGCCGGCAACGAGACGCCGGTGATGCACGCATGTGGTCACGACATGCACGTCACCTGCCTGCTCGCAGCCGCTCAGCTCCTCGCCGAGCACCAGGACGCCTGGTCCGGCACGTTCATCGCGGTGTTCCAGCCTGCTGAGGAGCTCGGCACCGGCGCCAGCGCGATGGTCCAGGACGGCCTGGCCGAGGTGATACCGACGCCCGACGTCGCGCTCGGCCAGCACGTCATGGGGCTGCCGCACGACACGGTCGCGTCCCGACCGGGAGCCGCTCTTTCCGCGGCGGACAGCATCCGGATCACCCTGCACGGGCGCGGCACCCATGGGTCGATGCCGCACTACGGCATCGACCCCGTGCTGCTGGGCAGCGCGGTCGTGATGCGGCTGAACGCGATCGTCTCGCGCGAGCTGCCACCCGGCCACTTCGGCGTCGTCACCGTGGGCAGCTTCCAGTCCGGCTCCAAGAGCAACGTGATCCCCGAGACGCCGACCCTGCTGGTCAACCTGCGGGCCTATGACGACCGCACCCGCCGGCAGCTGAGGGACTCGGTCGAGCGGATCGTCCGGGCGGAGTGCGCCGCCTCCGGCTCCCCCGCACCACCGGAGTTCGAGTACACCGACCCGTTCCCGCTCACCGACAACGACCCCGAGGCCCACGAGAGGGTGTCAGCGGCGTTCACCGAGCACTTCGGTGACAAGGCGATCGTGATGGAGCCTTCCACGGGCAGCGAAGACTTCAGCGACATCCCCCGCGCCCTCGGGGTCCCGTACCTGTACTGGATCTGGGGCGGCTTCGACCCCGTCACCTACCGTCGCGCGGAGCAGGAGGGGACCCTCGGCAAGGTCATCCCGGGCAACCACGCCAGTACCTTCGCCCCCGTCATGGCACCCACCTTCCGCACCGGCGCCTCCGCCATGACGGTCGCCGTCCTGAGCTACCTGCGCCGCGACTCGTGACTTCTCGATGCCGCGTGACGCGTCGCTGACGTGCTGCCGGACGTCGCCCGAGGCGGCGCACTGTCCACCCCTGGAGACGCCACGAGCTGCAAGGTGGGCTACTTCGTCGGCAGCCTGTCGTCGAGCTCCATCAACCAGGTACTCAGCGGCAGTCATCAAGCTGGCGCCCGGTTGTCGAAGAGCTTCGGCGTCGTCACGTCGGTTCGGTCAGGGAGCCACTGGGTGCTTGGCCATGAACGCCCGCAGGGTTGTCATCACCTCGTTCGGTTGCTCGTCCTGAGGGCTGTGTCCGGCCCGGTCGATGAGGACGAGCTCTGACCCCGGAATCCCGTCGGCGAGCTCGCTCTGGCACTCAGGTGGGAACACGAAGTCCTCACGTCCCGCCATGACCAAGGTGGGTGCAGTGATCTCACCGAGCCGGTCCACCACTGACCAGTCGACGGCCAGGTGTCTTCCGTTGAAGATCAGCGGTGCTGCCCGCATCCGTGAGCGCCATCCTCCGGCGGCCATGGCGCGTGCCAGCGGCACCCAGCCGGAACCGGCCATGTACGGCGCGCTCACCCGCACGAACATGGGGAGATACTCCCGCGGGGTGAACTCACCGTGGAACCAGCGCCGGACCAGCTCGACCCGCTTGGCGCTGTAGCCGCGTTCGGCAACGACCCGCGGAGCGTTCTCCCGGGCCCATCGGCTGTCTGCGCCGGTGTCGAGCAGGATCAGCCGGGAAACCCGATCCGGATAGCGGAGGGCGTACTCGAGGGCCACGTGACCGCCGAAGGAGTGGCCGAGCACGGCCCACTTCTCGTAGCCGAGGTGCGCGCGCAGCGCGTCGGCGTCACCGGTGAGGTGCTCCCAGGTCATCGAGGAGACTGGTACGCCGACCGATCGGCCGTTGCACCGGTGGTCGTAGAAGACAAGCGTGAACTGGTCGGCGCATCGCCGGAACGTGCTCATCGTCCAGAGGTCCGCGCTGGGCCCTCCGTGCATCAGCACGAGTGGGTCACCGTGCCCGACGACGTCGACGTAGAGGGAGACGTCGCCCAGCGGGACATGCCCTGGCCAGCGGTCGGCCCGTCGCCGTACCTTCATCGTCGCCGCCTCCTCACGAGCTTTCGGAGCCGGTGGTGCTGGGACTCGACTCGAGCTCCGCGGCGAAGTGCTCGGCGAAGCGCTTCACGCCGTCCCACTCGGTGTAGACGTAGTCCCGGGAGACGTCGGTCCCCAACTCCCCGGGCTTCTCACCGGCGATCTTCTTCATCATGTGGCGTTTGATGAAGCCGTACTGCGTGTAGAGCAGGGCGCCTCCGAAGAGGGCCACCTTGCCGGGGTCGCCAGCCGGTCTCCTGCTCGAACTGCTCGACGTAGCCTTCGGCCTCGGCCGGATCGCCGTGGGCGGCGAGGCTGACCGAGAAGAAGGCGGTCGGGACACGGGTGAGCGTGTCCTGGTTCTGACGGACGAAGTCGACCACGTGCTTGTCGTGCTTGCCCATGTGGATCGATGATCCGACGATGACGGCGTCGTAGTCGTCGGTGATCGCGTGGGCGTCCTTCACCTCCAGCATCGTGACGTCGTGTCCGTGGCCGCGGAGTACGTCGGAGACGAACTCGGCGATCTTCGCGGTCTGTCCTTCGGTGGTGCCGTAGGTGAGGAAGATCCTCTTCATGATGGCTCCCTTCGGCGTGACAGGTGCCGATGTGCCTGCGTTCGATGAACAGCGTCCGCAGGAGGTCCTCGCCGACCTCCTACAACAACCAGGCTGCGCCGGGGGAGCGGGCAGCGCACGGGGCACGCGTCCTCTCCGGTCAGGTCCAACGACCCTGGGCGGCAGAGCGACCTCCGAGACGCGCCCGGCCTCCGCGTCAGCCGGTAGGCGTTGCCGTCTGCGTTCCGGCTGTGGGGGAGGTCGTGGGGCTGGCCGACGCCGAGCCGGGGGACGGCGTCGGTGACTCGGGGGCCTCGCTGGAGGTGGCGGTGCCGGTCTCGGGCGGCGAGGTGGGCGACGTACCGCTCGCCGTCGGCGTCGGCGGCTCCGACTGCGACGCTGACGGCGAGGGACTCGAGGTCGCGCTGGGGGGAGTGGACTCCGGAGCGTTCTTCTTGTCGCCCTGGTCCTCGGCGACGATCGCCAGGATCTGCTCCTTGTAGCCGGCGAGCCGGCCCGCGATCTCGTCGAGGGCGACCTTGCCGGCCTGGATGTCGCGGGAGTACCGCCCGATCTCGGCCCAGAGCGTCTCCAGCTCGCGCATCGCGGCGCGGGACAACGGCTCGTCGAGCCTGACGAAGAGCTGGCGGGCCAGCGCGTAGGTCAGGCAGTTGACGCAGTCGTAGTTGAGCGCGCCGGCGACGTTCTGGGGAGCGGCCACGTTGGGTGCGTCAGCGTCGCCGACGACGAACACGACCTGGAACGCGATCGCGACCGCGGCGCAGGTGTCGCACGACGCCCACGCCTGTGCCTCGTTGCGGTTGAGCGCGTCCTGGCCGTCCTCGACCCAGACCAGCGCGAAGGCGACGTCGTAGAGGACGGTGCCGTCCTCGGTGTTGATCGCGAGAGCCTGGTTGTCCCCGGGGCCGGGCGCGAGCGGGTGGTCGAACGGGAACACCCAGCCGGCGGCGACCGCCTCGGGGTCGGCGGGGTCGGCTCCCTTCGGCACGAGCACCACCGCCAGCTGGGGGCGCTCACGGGTCGGCTGCGGCGCGGTGCTGTCCCACACGGCATCGATCACGCCGCGCTGGCCCTCGTGGAGCGTCGGGGCAGGTGGTCGCGCCGCGGGTCCCGTGGCCTGGGTGACGCCGGCCAGCGCCAACCCGTCCATGACCGTGCCGCGCTCCCAGGGCTGGATCGGCTCGTAGCTGTCCTCTCCAGGCCACCACGCCCAGGCGACACCGGCGATCAGCGTGCCGGCGAGGACGGCTGCCAGCGCCCGCTTGGCGGGCTTGCCGGTGGTGGCTCGCCACGCCCCGGTCGCGGTCTGCCGGACCAGGCGGCTGAGCATGTAGACGATGCCGGCGACCGGTACGACGATCGCCACCATGGCGAGCAGCCGCGCCGTGACCTGCACCAGGTCGCCTTCGGACCAGGCGGTCGCGAGGACGTCCTGCTGCTTGCCGAGCGCGGCCCACGCCGTGCCCATCAGGCGCGGCAACGCGAGGACCATGACGACCAGGGCCCCGAGGAGCAGGGGGACGACGACCAGCACCCAGGCCGTCACCACGACCCGCGCCCATGGCTTGAGCAGCCGTGCCTCCGGGTCGCCCCAGCGCCACGGCAGCGCGCCCAGCAGGGTCGGCTTGATCCGCGCGTAGAGGTCGGGGACCCCGGTGAGGTCGGCGAGGACGTGGTAGCCGTCGAACCGCACGAGCGGCGTGAGCTGACGGAGCATCTGCAGGATCTGCGTCGCCACGACGAGCAGCAGTGCGTCGTACCGGAGCCACAGCCACACGCCGGTGATCGCCACGGCCACGATCGCGTTGAAGTAGAGGCCGCCGAGGTCGGTGCGCAGGCGCCCGCCGCGGCCGAGCCGGTAGGAGTCGGTGACGTCGGTGTAGAACGCCGGCCACACGAGATACATCCCGAAGCCCATGACGCCAGGCGTGGCGCCGCCGTACCTCGCCGCGGCGGCGTGCCCGAACTCGTGGAAGCCCGCGGAGAGGACGGTGACCGCGAAGACCAGGATCAGCAGCTCGGGGCGCTCGAAGGCCTCGTACGTCGCGGAGGCCAGGCCCTTCTCGAACAGCACCCACCAGCACACGAGCGCGAACGCCGCGAGGAGCGGGACCACCATGAAGGACCGGAACAGCACGCGGAACGGGTCCGTCAGCCGACGGGTGCGCGCCGGATCGGTGACGGTGTAGCGAAGCCGGAGGCCGAGCAGGGGGTTCTGCCGGCGCAGCTCCGGTTCGGCGCCGTTGGCCAGGGTCAGCAGGCCGAGCGGACGCAGCTGCTGGTCGACGAGGTGGCGGATGTTGTCCTCGCTGACCGTGCGGCCGGTCGAGGACGACACCGCACGGGCCACCTCGGCCGGGGTGCGGCGGCCGTCGATCTCCTGGAGCACGGCGTACAGAAGGGGCGTGAGCTGGATCGTCTGGCCGTCGGCGCGCCGCACGAGGGACGGCGGGACCCGGTAGCCGGATCCCGCCATCTCCCCGAGGAGCTGCACCCCTTCCGCGCGGTGCAGCACGTCACGCGCCGACCCTGCAGCTGTGGTGGTCACAGGGACTCCGAAACTGGTGGTGGTCCTACTGGGTGATCTCGGAGTCCTGGTCGGCCGTCGCGTTCGCCTCGCCCTCGATGTTCTGGTTGATGATCGCGTCCTGCTGCGACACCGAGATCGCCTCGGAGTCGACCGAGCCGATGTTCGCTGCGACACCGGCGTTGATCGGCGCGGCGACGTTGGCGTTGACCGCGGCAGCACCGTTGATGGGTGCGGCGATGTCGGTCGAGGCGTCGACGTCGACGTTCACGTTGAGCAGGTTGCCGTCCAGGGTGCCGCCCAGCTCCGTGTCGCCCACGCTCCCACCGACGCTGGTCGAGCCGTCATCGGTGGACTCGTCAGGGGTGTCGCCGTCCAGGGTGTCCTGACCCTGGTCGACGCCGCTGATCTGGCTGGCGTCGGCGTTCGCGTCGGCGTCGATGTTCTGGTCGATCGTCACGCCCTGGTCACCAGCGGCCGTCGCCTCGGAACCGAAGGACAGGATGTTCGCGCTGGCAGCGGCGTCGATCGGCGCCGCCACGTTCAGGTTCGCGGCCGCGGCGAGGTCGATCGGCGATGCGGCGTCGATCGCCAGGTCCACGTCGGCGTTGAGGTCGAGGATCGAGACGACCTCCTTGTCCGGCAGTGCCGTTGCGCTTTCCGCCTGAAGCTCCTCGGGCGTGAGTCCCTCGTCGCTCATGACGTCCCCCTTTCACCGGCACGCCAGTGGTGCCGGGTCGTCTGCTCGATCACGTGGGAGGGGACGTACCCGCACAGGGCGGCCTGAAACCATGCGACTTGACCCTGACGCAACGTCAGGGCTGCACGCTCTTGCCATGACCACTCACACGATGACCCGCTCGATCGAGGTGCGGGGGCTGGAGAAGTCGTTCGGCGACCTGCACGTCCTGCGTGGCGTGGACCTCGACGTCGACCGCGGCAGCATCTTCGCCCTCCTCGGCTCCAACGGAGCGGGCAAGACCACCCTCGTCAAGATCCTCGCCACCCTGCTGAAGGCCGACGCGGGCACCGCCCGGGTGCACGGCTTCGACGTCGCCACCGATCCCGCACGCGTACGGGAGTCCTTCAGCCTGACCGGGCAGTTCGCCGCCGTCGACGAGATCCTCACCGGGCGCGAGAACCTGATGCTCGTGGCGCAGCTGCGGCACCTGCCCGACCCCGGCGCCATCGCCGACGAGCTGCTCGCCCGGTTCTCGCTGACCGAGGCCGGCGGCCGGCGGACCGCCACCTACTCCGGCGGCATGCGGCGCCGGCTCGACATCGCGATGAGCCTGATCGGCAACCCGCCGATCGTCCTGCTCGACGAGCCCACCACCGGGCTCGACCCGCAGGCCCGGCTGGAGGTGTGGCAGTCGGTCCGGGAGCTGGCCGCCAACGGCACCACGGTGCTGCTGACCACGCAGTACCTCGAGGAGGCCGAGCAGCTCGCGGACCGGATCGCGATCCTGCACGACGGCCGGATCATCGCCGACGGCACGCTCGCCGAGCTCAAGGCCCTGCTCCCGCCCGCCCGGGTCGAGTACGTCGAGAAGCAGCCCAGCCTCGAGGAGGTCTTCCTCGCCATCGTCGGCGAGAACGGCGCCGACGTCACCGACCAGACCCGCGGCGCCGCCGCAGCCAAGGACCAGTGAGGACCACGATGGGCAACCACTTCTTCAGCGAGACCGCCGCTCTGACGCGACGGTCGCTGCGTCACATCCTGCGCAGCCCGGACACGATCATCACCACCGCGGTCATGCCGATCGCCTTCCTGCTGCTGTTCGTCTACGTGTTCGGCGGCGCGATCGAGAACGACACCGGCGCCGACTCCTACGTGACCTACCTGCTGCCCGGCATCCTGCTGATGACGGTCGCGTCGGGCATCGCCTACACCGCGTTCCGGCTGTTCCTCGACGTCAAGGGCGGCATCTTCGAGCGGTTCCAGTCGATGCCGATCGCCCGGTCGTCGGTGCTCTGGGCGCACGTGCTGACGTCGCTGGTCGCCAACCTGGTCGCCCTCGCCGTGGTCGTGCTGGTCGCCCTCGTCATGGGCTTCCGCTCCGGTGCCGGCGTGCTGGCCTGGCTGGCCGTGTTCGGGATCCTGGTCG
Source organism: Nocardioides pakistanensis (assembly GCF_054781215.1). Lineage (NCBI taxonomy): Bacteria > Bacillati > Actinomycetota > Actinomycetes > Propionibacteriales > Nocardioidaceae > Nocardioides > Nocardioides pakistanensis. The sequence continues at coordinate 8,923 of NZ_BAAGUV010000002.1, forward strand.
TGTTCACGCTGGCACTGACCTGGCTGGCGGTGATCCCCGGCCACACGGCCAAGTCACCGGACGGTGCGTCCGGGTTCGCCTATCCGCTGCTGTTCCTGCCGTTCCTGAGCTCGGCCTTCGTGCCCACCGACACGATGCCCGGGCCGGTCGCGGCCTTCGCCGAGAACCAGCCGGTGACAGCGATCGTCGACGCGATCCGCGGCCTGTTCGCCCAGCAGCCGGTCGGCAACGACATCTGGATCGCCCTGGCGTGGTGTGTCGGCATCCTCGCGGTGGCCTACGCGTTCGCGATGGCCACCTTCCGCCGCAAGATCAGCTGAGGCAGGCTGGCGGCATGCTGACGATCGGCGAGCTGGCGTCGTACGCCGGGGTGACCGTGCGCGCGGTGCGCTTCTACCACCAGAAGGGTCTGCTGCCGGAGCCGGACCGCGACCACTCCGGCTACCGGCGGTACGACGCCGGGGCGGTCGTCGAGCTGATCCGGATCCGCACGCTCGCCGAAGCCGGGGTGCCCCTGTCGCGGGTGCGCGACCTGCTGGCCGCCGAACCCGAGGACTTCACGGCGGCGGTCGAGGACATCGACCGCCGGCTGCGCGCCGAGATCCGGGAGAAGCAGGAGCATCGCCGCCGGATCGTCCAGCTCGCGGCAGGGGACAGCCTTGCCCTGCCGCCCGAGGCGGTCGCCTACCTGGATCGACTGCGCGCTCTCGGCCTGCCCGACCAGGTGGTCCAGCTCGAGCGGGACGCGTGGATCCTGGTCGCCGCACAGCTCCCCGACCAGATGCCCACGCTCATGGCGATCAAGTCCGCACAGCTTGACGACCCGGCCGTGCTCGGCATCTACACCGACCTGTTGGGCGCGGTCGCCTGGGAGCCCGACGACCCGAGGCTGCCGGCGCTCGCCGACCGGCTGGTGGCGCACATCGAGGCGAGCTCGGAGGACTGGGAGGGGCACGAGGCGCAGTTCGAGCTGGACGACGACCTGGTCGCCCTGCTCGACTCGGTGTTCCTCGACTCTCTGCCGATCGCGCGCCGCCTGCTCGAGCTGCTCGAGGAGCGCGGCTGGACCGGGTGGACCCGGCTCGAACGGGTGGACAGCTCGCTCTGCTGACCGCCTCAGCTCGCCGCCGGCGCGAGGACGATGTCGAACCGGGTCCTGCTCCAGCTGCCGTCGACCTCCCTGCCGTCCGGCGTCGGTGTCCGCGGCGCCTGAGTGTCGAAGTCCTTCACCAGCGAGCCCTTCACGCCGAAGACGCTGTCGGAGTCGAGCAGCTCGTCGCCGCGGACGAAGATATGGGTGACCAGCCGTCGGTGCCCGGGGTGGGTCACCATGAAGTGCAGGTGGGAGGCGCGCATCGGGGAGCGGCCGGTGGCGTCGAGCATCGCGCCGACCGGGCCGTCGTGCGGGATCGGATAGGGCGTCGGCGTGATCGCCCAGAAGGAGTACCGGCCGTCGGCGTCGGTGAGGACATGGGCTCGGGCGGCGGTGCGGTCGTCGCCGTACTGAACGTCGTACAGACCGTCCGCGTCGGCCTCCCAGACCTCGATCCGCGCACCGGGCACTGGCTCGCCGTCGGTGTCGGTCACCGTGCCCTCGACCCAGCACGGCTCGCCGGGCGCGCCGAACGAGATGTCCCCGCCGAGCGGCACCTCGGGTGAGCCCTCGACGAAGAACGGGCCGAACACGGTGGCCTCGGTGGCGTCGCCGTAGGCCTGGTTGTTGACCGTGATCGTCTGCATGGACGCGCCGAGGACGTCGGAGAGCAGGATGAACTCCTGCCGCTTGTCGTCGGTGATGTGCCCGCACCGGGTGAGGAAGTCGATCGCGGTGCCCCACTCCTCCTCGGTCAGCCGCACCTCGCGGATGAACGAGTGCAGGTGACGCACCAGCGAGGTCAGCAGCGTCCTCAGCCGCGGGTCTGCGCAGTCGTCGAAGGACCGCACGACGCGCTCGACGAGCTCGCGTTCGCGGGCGTCCTGCTCGGGGGAGATGGTCATGGCTGTCGTCCTTCCCAGGCCGCCCGGAGCAGGGCGGTGACGATCTCGGGTGTGAGGGGAGCAGGGTTGTCCGCGGGTGCTGCCTCGAGCACGGCCCGGACGGCGGCCGGGATGCCGGAGTCGGGCATCCCGTAGTCGCGGAGCGCGGCCGGTGCGTCGACGCTCTCGCGGAGCGTGCGCAGCCCGTCGGTGGCGGTTGCGGACCCGAAGGCGTCGGCCAGCCGTTGCTCGGCGGCCGGTGCCGCGGCTGCGTTGAGGGCGAGCACGTGGGGGAGTACGACGGCGTGGGTCTGTGCGTGCGGGAGGTCGAACATCCCGCCGAGCACGTGACAGATCTTGTGGTGCAGGCCGGAGCCGGCCGACGCGAAGGCCACCGCGGACAGGTAGGCGCCGTAGAGCAGCTGCTCGCGCGCGTCGAGGTCGGCGGGGTCGCCGGTGAGCACCGGGAGTCCCGTCGCGACGGCGCGGATGCCCTCGACCGCGAGCGCGCCGTTGATCGGGTCGGCCCGCGGCGCCCACATCGAGTCGACGCAGTGCGCCAGGGCGTTGAGGCCACTGGCGATGCTCATCTCGACCGGCAGCGACACGGTGAGCGTGGCGTCGTACACGACCGCGCGTGGGAGCACCGAGCGATCGGTGCCGGTGCGCTTGCGTCCGTCCCCGGTGAGGCCCCACACGTCGGTGGCCTCGGAGCCGGAGTACGTCGTCGGCACGGCGATGACCGGCAGGCCGGTGGTGAGCGCGACGGCCTTGGCCAGCCCGGTCGTCGAGCCGCCGCCGACGGAGACGAGGGCGTCCACGTCGTGCACGCGAGCGATGCGACGCGCGTCCTCGGCGACCGCGGCCGGCACGTGCATCGCGACCCCGTGGTGCCACACCGCGACGGGAAGCCCGTCGGCGATCCGGTGCGCCACCGGCTGCTGGGTCTCGGTGGCGATCACCATGAGCCGGGAGACGCCGAGCCGGTCGACCTCCTCGGCGAGCTGTGCGGCCGCCTCCCCCGAGGCGAAGCGGACACGCTGCGGCAGCGTCTCGTGCACGAACCTCATCTCGGGCCCACCGTCGCTCCCACCGCCTCGTCAGGGTCATAGTCGTAGATCCAGGCGTTGGCCACCAGGGGGTCCGCCCCGGCGAACGCCTGGTCGCGTGCCTCCTGCTCCGGACCGTCGGGCAGGTGGTTGTCGTGGGCGCGCCCGTGGCTCACCTCCTGCATCCGGCTGGTCCGCGGCCGCCGGAGGGACTCGTAGCGGGCAAGTGCCGCGACCGGATCGTCCGGGTCTTCGGCGAGGCAGCGGGCGAGCACGGCGGCGTCCTCGATGGACTGGGCGGCTCCCTGGGCGAAGAACGGGAACATCGGGTGCGCCGCGTCGCCGAGCAGGGTGACCGGTCCGGTGCTCCAGCGGGGGAGCGGAGCCCGGTCCAGGAGTGCCCAGCGGCCGGGGGCGTCGGCGGCCCGGATCAGGTCGACGAGCCGGCCGTCCCAGCTGTCGAACTCCGCGAGGAACTCCTCGACGGTCGCCGTCGCGGTCCACGACTCCACCGAGAAGTCGCCGGCCGGCGCGAAGGCCACGAGATTCACGAACCGGCCCGCCGAGACCGGGTAGTGGACCAGGTGGTGGTCGGGGCCGATCCACAGTGTCTGCGCGTTGCGTCGGGCGAAGGCCGGCGCGCGGTCTGCGGGCACGAGCGCGCGGAAGGCGCAGAGCCCCGAGTACGTCGCCGGGGCCGGGTCGGCGACCACGTTGCGGATGGCCGAGTGGACCCCGTCGGCGCCGATCACGACGTCAGCCTCGACGATCTCGCCGTCGGCGAAGTGCAGCCTGGGACTGCCGTCGGCGAGGGTCAGGTCGGTGCACCGTTTGCCGAGCCGCACGGCGCCGGCCGGTACGGCGGTCGCCAGCACGTCGAGCAGGTCCGCCCGGTGCACGGTGTAGGTCTCCTCGCCGTACAGCTTGCTGCACGAGGAGGCGAGGTCCTCGGCCGACAGCACCGAGCCGTCACGCCAACGGCGGAACTCCCAGCCGACCTCGAGCCGCACCGCGCGGTCCACGAGCGCGTCCAGCACGCCGAGCCGACGCAGCAACCGCCCCGCGTTCGGGGCGACCACGAGCCCGGCGCCGACCTCCTTGAGCTCGGTCGCCTGCTCGTAGACGGTGCTCGGCAAGCCGGCGCGAGCCAGGAACGCAGCAGCCGCCAGCCCGCCGATGCCGCCGCCGACGATCGCGATCCGGGGCTGGTCCGGGGCTGCTGCGACCATGGGGCAAGCACTCCTGTCTCGTCCCGGGAGGCCCGCCGGGTGCGGGCGTTGAGGCGCCATGCTGCTCCGTCCTGGCACGCGCGCGACACCGCGATGTTCGTTCAACGAACAGCCGATCTAGCATGGCCCCCGAGCGCGACGACAGGAGTCAGCATGCCCCGGACCGGCGAACCCGGACGCAGCGTCGGCTCCCGCCTGCTCCAGCTGCTGTTCGCGTTCTCGACCGAGCGCGCCGAGCTGACCATCGCGGACCTGACCCGCGCGACCGGCATGCCGCACGCGACGGTCCGCCGACTGGTGCTGGAGCTGGTGGCCGCCGGCGCCCTGGACCGTCACGAGGACGGCCGGCTGACCGTCGGTCTCAAGCTCTGGCAGCTCGGCACGCTGGCGCCGCTCACCGAGTCGCTGCAGACGCTCGCGCTGCCGTACATGGAGGACCTGTACACCGCTCTCCGGCAGCACGTGCAGCTCGCGGTGCTCAAGGGGCCGGAGGCGGTGATCGTCGAGCGGCTCTCGGCGCCGGAGGCGGTCGGGCTGGCGTCCCAGGTCGGCGGCCGGCTGCCGCTGCACTGCTCGGGAGTCGGCAAGGTGCTGCTCAGCCACGCAGACCCGCAGGTGCTCGACGGGCTGGTCGCCGACGGGCTGCGGCGCTACACGGCTCACACCGTGACCGACCCGGCGGCTCTCGCCAACGAGATCGCCGCGTGCAGGAAGACCGGCACCGCCACGGTCCGTGGCGAGCTCACCGAGGAGGCCGACTCCGTGGCCACCCGGATCGTCGACGGGAAGGGACGGGTGGTGGCGGCGCTGTCGGTGGTGGTGCGCAGCGGGACGGTGAAGCACCACGCTGTGCTGCCGTCGGTGGTCACCAGCGGCCTGGCGATCTCGCGCCAGCTCGGCTGGCGTCCGGGTGTCAGGATCCGCACGGGCTGAGCGATCGGGCCGGGCTTCCTCGTCTCCGAGACGTGGACGTTTTGCCGCGCCTATGCTGCGAAAGTGGAACGGGGAACGGCATCGAACGCCTTGGGCAGGGTGCTGGAGGCCGCCGAGGCGGCCTCGCCGGTGGGGTCCGTCGAGTCGGTCACCCGCGAGCTCGGACTGGCGCTCCGCGCCACGGCCGTCTCCTTCCTGATCGCCGACCTGTCGGGAAGGGCGCTGGTCCGCCTCGCGCACATCCCGCTGCTCGCCGACGGGACGAGTCCGAGCCCGCTCGAGAGCGGCGAGCGACGCGAGGCGGCGGAGTCCGCGACGGTGATCCCCTTCCAGGGTGGGCCGAAGGAGCAGGCCGTGCGCACCCAGTCCGTGCAGGTTCTGCCGGCTGGTCCGGCCCCCGGCCTGTGGCGGGTGCTCGCGCCGGTCACCGAGCGCGGCGAAGCCATCGGTCTGCTGGAGCTTCTCCTCCCGGACCGTCCCGACGCGGACCACGTGGCGGAGATCGCGCAGCTGGCGCACCTGCTCGCCTTCATCGTGATCGCCAACCGCAGGCACACCGACCTCTACGAGTGGGGCCAGCGCACCCGGCCGTTGAGCCTCTCCGCGGAGATCCAGCGCCGCCTGCTGGCCGGACCGCAGACCTGCGAGGCGCGAGCGTTCACCCTCGCCGGATGGCTGGAGCCGGCCTCGGCCATCGCCGGGGACACCTTCGACTTCAGCCTGGCGCGCGACGTCCTTCACCTGTCCATCACCGACGCGATGGGGCACGGGGTCGCGGCCGCCCTCGACGCCACGCTCTGTGTCAGCAGTCTCCGCAACACGCGCAACGCAGGAGAACAGCTGCTCCAGCAGGCCAGCTCCGCCAACCAGGCCCTGGCCGAGCACACCACCAGCCGGGGACTCGAGGACTTCGTGACCGGACTCATCGGGCGCCTCGACCTGCACAGCGGTGTGCTCGAGCTGGTGAACGCCGGCCACGTCGTCCCCTATCTCGCGCGCGGATCTGAGGTCACTCCCGTCGAGCTACCCATCGACCTGCCCTTCGGGATGTTCGCCGACACCGCCTACCGCAGCACCCGGCTGACCTTGGAGCCCGGCGACCGGTTCGTCGCGGTCACCGACGGGATGCTCGAGCGCCATGCCGCCGGCCTCGACCTTCTGCGCGTGATCGGGGAGACCCGTGCGCTGCACCCCAGGGAGGCGGTCCGGGCACTCGCCGACGACGTCATCGCCGCCACCGGGGGAAGCCTCCATGACGACGCCACCGTGCTGTGCCTGGACTGGCACGGTGATCACGGCCTCGATCGAGACAGCTGCTACGGAGCCGACGTCGCCGGGCCGAGCGCGCCGTTGTGACGAGCCGCCGGAGGTCCTGACGCGAGGTCGGACCCGAGGGGTGCTACAACGCGGTTGCCCGGACGATCCCGGACGCCCGGCCCGCCGCCCGAACGGTGTCGGTCGGGGCAAGTACAGTCGGCGTGTCGCGAGCAGGCGCCGTGCCTCAGTGGCCATGCCGTGACGGACCACGTGGAAGGGGGAGCGGCGGTGTCGGAGGAGCAGGTCTCGGTCGCCCGCCGTGAGAGCAGCCGCTGGGACCCTCTGGCCGAGCGGCTTCGCGATCTGCGCGCACGGGCCGGCGAACCGTCGTACACCGTCCTCGCGCAGCAGGTGATGGACCGCCGGATCGCCGCGGGGATGCCGGCGCACTCCGCGCGCATCGCGCGCACCACCGTCTACGACTGCTTCAAGACGGGGCGGGTGCGGGTCAACCTCGGTCTGGTCCGCGAGATCGCGGCGGTGCTCGGTGCGGAGGACGGAGAGGTGGACGAGTGGGTCGCCCGGTGCCGGGAGGGCGCGCCGGAGCCCGCAGCGCAGCCGACGCGGGAGGAGTCGCCGAGCCTGCCTCCGCGTCCTCGGGAGGAGGGGCCGCCCGCTGCGCCGCCCACGCGCCGGCTCATGGTCCTGCTCGTCGTCGGGTCGGTGGGGCTGAACCTCGCCGGGCGCGGGTTCGAGGAGCTGCTGCACCTCCCGGTCTATCTCGACATGTCCGGGACCGCGATCGCGGCGATGGCGCTCGGGCCGTGGTGGGGAGCCCTGGTCGGCGCCCTCACGAACCTGGCCGGCGTCGCCGTCAGCGGACCGGCCTCCCTGCCGTTCGGTCTCGTGAACGTGGCGGGCGCCCTCGTCTGGGGCTACGGGATCCGCCGCTTCGGCTGCGGCCGAACGCTCCCTCGCTTCCTCGCGCTGAGCCTTCTCGTCGCGGTGGTCTGCACGGCCATCGCCGTGCCGATCCTGCTGCTGCTCTTCTCCGGGTCGACGAACCACGGCCAGGACGCAGTCGGCGCGACCATCCTCGAGCTGACCGGATCGAAGGCCCTGGCGGTGACCACCTCGAACCTGGTGGTCTCGGTCGGCGACAAGATGCTCAGCGGCTTCCTCGCCCTGGTAGCCCTTGCTGCCCTGCCGTTGAGCCTGCGCACTCGCGCGTCGATCCAGGTGTTGACGCCGGCCGAACGTCCTGACGCCGCGGGGTCGCAGGTCTAGCCCTCGATCAGGTCGGCGAGGCCGGCGACCACCCGGCGAAGGCCGAAGTCCCAGGCGTGCGCGGCGCTGTACGGCGCAGCCATGTGCTCGCCGGCCGCCCCGCCGACCCGTTGCGCCACCGGGTAGGAGTCCCCGAGGTAGCGAGCCAGCGGGCTCGCCGACTCTCGCCACACCTCGGCGAAGTCGGCGCCCTGCTCGGCCCGGTCCGCTGCGGCTGCACTCGACCGCGTGAAGTCGAGGACGAAGGTGAGCGCGGCATCCCGGTCGAGGTCGGTCAGCCCGGTGCCGTCGAAGGCGCGCAGCTCGTGGTCGTACTTCGCGACCGTGCCTGGCCCGAGCGCGACCCGGTCGTCGGCCACCTGGAGCAGCCAGGGGTGTGCGCGCAGGAGGGCGAGGTTGGTCTCGGCCACCCGGCGGACCCTGGTCCGCCACGACGCTCGCCCGAGCGGGGCAAGGGGTGCGGCCGCGTGGGCGGCGTCGGCCATGAGCACGAGCAGGTCGTCACGACTGTTCACGTGGGTGTACACCGACATCGGTGACATGGAGAGGGACTCCGCGACCGCGCGGATCGTGACGGCGTCGAGGCCTCGGGCGTCCGCGATCCCGATCGCGCGGGTGACCACCTCGCCGGTGGAGCGCCGTGACCGGGGCCCGCGTGCGCCTCTGGCCGGGGCGTCCGGGTGGTCGCGCCAGAGCAGGTCGATCAGCGGTCTGCCCATCCCAGCCCCTTCTGTTTGTGTCGGCGATTACACTGTACGACGTACACAGTTTATCGTCCGGCGGTCTCGACGGACCCGACCAGCGGGGTCGGGCTCGACTGCCGGGGACGGAGGGCTCTGATGAAGGTCACCGACACCGCTGTTTCGCTGAACGTCCCCGACGTCGCGGCGTCCGCGGACTTCGCGAAGACACACCTCGGGTTCGAGGAGGCGATGGCTGACGAGGGTTTCGTGTCCCTCAGGCATCCCGATGGCGGCTTCAACGTCATCTTCCTCGCCACCGGGCTGTCGACGTTCAAGCCGGCCGAGATCGCGGGACCCGCCGGCCAGGGGCTGCTCCTCGCGCTGGTCGTGGAGGACCTGGACGCCGAGTTCGACCGGATCGCGGCTGAGGGTGCCCGGGTGGTCACCCCGCCCGAGACCGAGCCGTGGGGCGAGCGCTACTGCCAGTTCGGCGACCCGAACGGCATCGTGTGGCAGCTGGTCCAGTGGGTCAGCTGAGGTCCTGCTCGAGCAGCTCGCGGAGCGCCTCGGCCTCATCGGCGCAGGCGCCGCACCCGGCCAGGTGGGCCTCCATCGCCGGGTCCACGTAGTCAGGCTCGTCGATGCGACGCTCGACGTAGGCGTCGACCTGGGCGAAGCACTCGTCGCACGACAGGTAGGGGTCGCTTTCGAGCAGCAGCTCGTCGATCGTCTCGGCGCTCAGGGAGCGGGTCGGCTCGGTCATCGTGGCCTCCGATCGGGCTGCGTCTCGAGAAGGCCACTCTCGCTCAGCGCAGCGCGCAGCCGGCGCCGGGCGTCGTGCAGGGTCTTGTAGAGGGCGTTGCGGGTGCTGCCCAGCCGCTCGGCCAGCACGTCGATCGGCACCTCGTCCACCAGCAGTGCCAGCACCACGCGCCGCTGGTGCGGCGTGAGCTCGCTCGCGATCGCGGCCTGGAGTGCCCGCGCGAGCTGCGAGGCTTCCGAGAGTGCCGCCGGCGTCGGCGAGGGGTCGACGAGGGTCATCGTGTCGGGCAGCGCGACCTCGCGGTGCCGCCAGGCCTGGCGTCGTACCGCGACGCCCGCGTGCAGGATGGCGAACTTGAACGCCCAGGTGGTGAAGCGGCTCCGGCCCTCGAAGAAACCCAGCCGGCGCAGCACGGCGACCAGGGCGTCGTCGGCGGCCTGCTGGGCCAGGTCCTCCAAATCGGCGGCGCCGGCTCCCGGCAGGAGGTCACGCAGCCGCCAGACCTGATGCCTCGCCGCCCGGAACAGAAGCTCACGCAGCCGGCGCAGCGCCAGGTCACCGGCCGGCCCGTCGTCGGACAGGTCCGTCAGCCAGGTCTCGTTGGAGGTCGCCGGCGCCACGGCGGTGGTGCTCGGCTCGGCCGCGGTCATCGCGTCACCTCGGGAGGTAGGGGCGCCACGATGCGCGCCGCCAGCTCAGGCGGACAGCCGCGATCGACCAGCTGGAGCAGGGCGTGCAGGTCGAACCGCGGGTCGGACGCCACGGCGTCGGCCAGCCTCGCGGGGAAGCCGGCCTCGAGCAGCCGGCACCGGCGCCAGTCCTGTACGTCGATCGGCGGACCGCCGCTGCACCCCGGTGCGGCCTGCGCCTTGTGAAGGGTCATGCCCTGTGAGTGTCGCCGCACCGGCGTGCTCTTACCCCACCCGACCGGCGCGGGTAAGAACCCTGCGGCTGACGACACGAACACGTCATGGCCCTCTCGACTTCGTCATCATCTGCGCCCGCGACGCGTGGGGTCAACGTCGGGTCGGGCCCCGCGCCGGCGAGCCGACCGGCGCTCCGGCTCCCACACCCGAGGAGACACCGATGAGCCCATCCACCCTGCCCCTGCGCCGCCGCGGCTTTGCCACCCTGCTCGCCGGGCTGGCGCTGGCCACTGCGCTGGCCACCGGCGTGCTCGACGCCGGGCACTCGCCGTCCGCGGCCCACGACGGCCGCCACGCCGGGACTGCCACCTCCGCCAGGACCATGTCCAAGGCGGCCTTCCAGGACCGCATGCGCAAGCTGTGGGAGGACCACATCACCTGGACCCGGCTGGCGATCGTCACCTTCGCCGACGGCGCCGCCGGCTTCGACGCCACCGCGGCTCGGCTGATGCGCAACCAGTCCGACATCGGCGATGCGATCAAGCCGTACTACGGCAGGGCTGCCGGCAACGAGCTGACCGACCTCCTGGAGGACCACATCGGCATCGCGGTCGAGCTGCTGCAGGCGGCCAAGGCCGGCGACGGCGCGGCCTTCGACCGGGCCAACACAGCGTGGTATGGCAACGCCGACGACATCGCCGACTTCCTCGCCAAGGCCAACCCCCGCCACTGGCCCCGCAAGGCCATGCGTGCCGCGATGAAGGGCCACCTCGACCACACCCTCGCCGAGGTGGGCCACGAGCTGAGCGGGCAGTACGCCAAGAGCGTCGCCGACTACGACCGGATTCACCGCCACATCCTGGGCATGGCCGACGTCCTCAGCAGCGGCATCATCCGCGCGTTCCCGCGACGCTTCCGCTGACCCCCCGGGGTGGCCGGGTCACCCGAGCACGGGTGGCTCGGCTGCCGGGAGCGCTCACTGCCGGCGAACGCGCAGCATCGCCTCGCGACGGTCGCGGACCTGCAGCTTGGCCAGGATCCGGCTGACGTGGTTGCGCACCGTGATCGGTGAGATGAACAGCCGCGCGCCGATCTCGATGTTGGTCAGCCCGTCAGCCAGCAGCTCGAGCACCTCCTGCTCCCGGGTGGAGAGCTCCGGCAGGTCCGGTACGGCGGCCGCCGCCTGTGCCGGGGCCGGCCCCGTCGGCTGCCCGAACTGCTCGAGAATCCGCCCGGCGAGCGACGGGCCGAACACGGCGTGCCCCGCCGCGACCGCGGTGAGCGCACTCACCACCTGCTCCGCGTCGGCGCCCTTCACCAGGTAGCCCGAGGCGCCGGCCCGCATCGCGGCCAGCACCGTGTCGTCGTCCTCGAACATCGTCAGCACGAGCACCCGGGCGCCGGTGTCGGCCACCGCGCGGGTGGCGGTGATGCCGTCCAGCCTGGGCATCCGCACGTCCATGACCACGACGTCGTAGGGCGTCGCCTGTGCCATCCGGACCGCCTCGTCGCCGTCGCTCGCCTCGTCGATCTCGCCGACCTCGGGTGCCTGGGCGAGCGTGAACCGCAGGCCGTCGCGGAAGACGGGATGGTCGTCGGCGAGGAGCACGCGCACGGTCATGGCTCCGTCCTCACGTCGGCCGCGGTCTGCGCGCTCAGTGGCAAGATCGCGCTGACCGTCGTACCTCCGTGCTCGGCGGGCCGGACCGCGACGGTGCCGCCGACCTCCTCGGCCCGCTCGGCCATGCCGGCCAGCCCGAGGCCGGGCGCCGCGGCAGGGTCGATCCCCGCGCCGTCGTCGGTGACCGTGACCAGGAGCAGGTCGTCCCCCTCCTGCGCGGAGATTCGCACGTGGGAGCTGCCCGAGTGACGGGCGGCGTTGGCGAGCGCTTCGGCGATGATCCGGTACGCCGCCAGCTCGACCGCCGCGGGCAACGGCCCGTGGGCGAGCCGCTCCTCGACCAGCACGAGCCCCAGCGAATCGGCCAGCTGCCGCACCGCGGCGTCGAGGCCGACCTGATCCAGCACCGGCGGGCGCAGCTCGTGCGCCACGCGACGGATTCCCTCCAGCGCTCCGGAGGCAGCCTCCTCGAGCCTGGCCAGCCGGTCGACCACGGTCGCCGGGTCGGAGCGCACCAGCGGCCGCAGCGCCCCGAGCTGCATCGACAACCCCGCGACGACCGGACCGAGCTCGTCGTGGAGCTCGCGGCCGAGGCGCCGGCGCTCCTCCTCGCGGGCAGCGACGACCTGGCGGTGGTGCTCGGCGACCTGGGTCGCGAGCCGCACCGCGTCTGCGGCGATGCCGGCGTGCCGGCCGAGCTCGGCCAGCAACCGGCGTTCGTCGTCGCGGAGCCGACGGCCCGCGTGTGGCGCCACGGAGATGGTGCCCACCTCGGCGTCGCCGGCCAGCAGCGGTGTGCGGACGACGGGGCCGCCGGTGTGGGGGCGACCGTGCTCGGCGGCGTGCCCGAACGCCTCGACCCGGACCCAGCCGACCCGCAAGGAGGCTGTGACCGAGGCCGCGACGGCCGGCAGCAGCTCGTCGAGCGTGGGCGCGCGGTGGGCGTGCTCGGCCAGCCGGCTCAGCGCAGAGTACGGGTCCCGACGGTCGCCGTGCAGCAGCCGGTCGACGGCCCGTTGTAGCCGGGTGCGCAGCGGCAGCACCGCCAGCGCCGCCCCGGCGGCGACCACCCCGGTGCCGAACGGCGGGAGGTCGGGGCCGGCGGCGACGATCAGCCCCGCCACGGCCAGGTAGAGCAGCGCGATGCCCAGCACGAGCGTCGCGTAGACGAACGTGTGGTGCACCACCACCGTCACGTCCTGCAGTCGCCGGCGGAGCACCGCCGAGACGAGGACCGCGGCGAGGAACAGGCTGGCCGCGACGTCGAGCAGGTCGGCCGCCGGCGGCCATGCTGCGCGGCCCACGACGACGACGGTCACGAACACCGCGAGAGCGAGGAGTACGACGACCAGCCGGTTGCGCTCCTCGACCGGCCCCCGCCGCAGCCGCAGGAACAGCACCGGCAGGCTCAGCAGCAACGAGACCTGGAGCAGCCAGTCGAGTCCGGCGACCGGCCCGCCCCAGGAGGCGGGCAGCACGCCCACCGGGTTGGCGAGGTCCGCGACCCGGGCCGGCCACGACGAGTCCGGAGCAGCGGCGGGTCCGCGCACCAGGGACCAGGCGCCGATGAGCAACAGCTGCCCGGTCACCGTGGCGACGACGACCGGCCGCCACCGCCGGGACGGCAGCCGGCCGTCGGGCAGGAGGAGCAGCGTCAGGAAGGTGCAGACGACCAGCACGGCGGAGGCGCGGTCGACGAACCAGACCGCCGTCGCGCGAGCGGCGGGGTCGCCGTACCGCACCCAGGACTCGGCCAGGCCGGACACGGCGAAGAGCAGTGCGACCGACAGCATCAGCCAGCCCACGGCCATCCGCGGCCGGCCGGCGGCGATGAGCGCGCCCGGCAGCGACCACAGCGCCGGCAGTGCCAGCGGCTTCCACGACACCGGGTCCCCGGCGGCGAGCGCGAGCCCTCCGGCGAGGACACCGGCGACCGTGGCCAGCGCCGCGAGCAGCCACGCCAGGAGCGCGAGCCGCAGCGAGGGGGCGTGTTCGGGACCCGCCATTGCGCCAGTATGCGCAGGTTCCGGGCCCCCCGTCCCCGGAACCTGCGCCACCGGCCGGCTACCGCGAGGCACCTGCCCACACCGCCTGCGGCATGCGGATCAGCACGACGCCGAGCCACGCCCAGCCGACGGCGAGCAGCAGGTGCGGCTCCAGTGGCCCGGCGCTCGGCAGGAGGAAGTCCCACACCAGGAACGCGATAACCAGCGCACATGCCGGCCTGGGAAACCGGCCCGACCGCCAGGCGGCGACCGTGATGAGCAGGACGCCGAAGAACGAGCCGACCAGGTGCGGCACCAGCGCCAGCCACACCGCGCCGGGGTCGGAGCCGAGGTTCTCGTGCAGCGTCGTGGCCGGCCCGACCGGGATCAGCTGCGGCGCGATCGTGCCGGTGACGTAGCCCATGCTCAGCACGTTGGCGAACCCCCACATGCCGAGGAGGAACAGCGGCGTCGCCACCAGCGTGAGCCGTCGGGCCGACCACCGGGTCACCTGCGCGAGCCCGAGCAGGCCCAGCGGCATGAACAGCGCGCTGACGACCAACAACGACTGCTCAGTGCGCTGCAGCACCGGGTGGTCGAGCCCCCACCGCAGCTGGTCGGCGAAGTCCACACCGCCCGTCGCCAGGTCGCCGGCGTACTGGCTGAGCCCGTTGGTGACCGCCGCCGCCACCAGGCACGCGCCGGCGGCGACCCGGACCAGCGAGGAGTACGGCGCCGCGGTCGGTGAGTCGAGCCGGGGCTGGAGTGTCTGGGTCATGGCGACCTCCCGTCTGGTGGATCCCTGGACGGATCCGTCACGACGAGGGTGGTCGGTGCGAGGGGTCGCGCACATGGTGCAGCTGTACCTGTCGGTGTCCCAATCCGGGCGGGGTCGTCAGGAGCGAAGCGGGTCCCCGGCGGGTCGCGATGGACTAGACCACCCAGAGGACTACGGTCGGCAGCAGGCATCACGACGGACCCACGCATCGGAAATGGAGGGCCGTGAGGATGGAGCCGTATCTTCAGGCTGCCTCGTCTTCGACGGAGCTCGGCTTCCCCTGGTGGCTGCAGGTCACCCACCTGGTCAACTTCCTGTTCCTCGGGCTGCTGGTGCGCTCCGGGTGGGAGATCCTCGCGTCGCACCCGCGGCTGTACTGGCGCAACGACTGCGGGTCCCGGCACCGAGTGGCTGAAGTTCACCAAGGACGAGGTCCCCACGGAGATCGGCGCCTTCACCGCGCGTGACGACCAGCGCGACCTCCACCCGCTGATCAGCCTGCCGGGCCGGGCGAAGATCGGCATCGGTCGCGCCTGGCACGGGCTGGTGACCGTGCTGTGGGTGCTCAACGGGCTGATCTACGTGGTCCTGCTGTTCGGCACCGGCCAATGGCGTCGGATCGTGCCGACGTCGTGGGACGTGTTCGGCGAGGCGTGGGACTCGCTGAAGATCTACGCCGGCTTCGGTGTCCCGTCGATCGAGCACTTCCAGCCGTACGACGCGCTGCAGGAGATCATGTACTTCCTGGTCGTCTTCGTGCTGGCGCCGCTGATGATCGTGACCGGGCCGGTGATGTCCCCGGCGGTGGTCGGCCGTTACCCGTGGTACCCGAAGCTGTTCGGCGGTCGTCAGGCCGCTCGATCGCTCCACTTCCTGGGCATGGCGGCCTTCGTCGTCTTCGCGGTCACCCACGTCGCGCTGGTGTTCGTCGTACACCCCGAGCACAACCTGGTGCACATGATGATGGGCGAGGAGTACGACCCCGCCCTGGTCGGCCAGGCGGTCACCCGGGTGATCATCGGCGTCGTCGTGGTGGTGGCGCTGTGGATCGCCGCGTCGTACGTCTCCCTGATCGACCCGCGCAAGAGCCAGCGCGTCCTCTACGGACTGCAGACGCCGGTCAAGCGGCTGTTCCTGAACCGGATGACCTCGCGGCAGCGCAAGCAGCAGGTCTTCACCGAGAAGGACATCTCACCCTTCCACTGGGTCAACACCCGACCACCGGACCTCCAGCAGTCACCGGAGTGGGTCACGCTGCGCGAGAACGACTTCGCGGACTACCGGCTCGAGGTCGGCGGGTTGGTCCGCGAGCCCAGGTCGTTCTCGCTCGAGGAGCTCAAGACCCTCGCCAGCCAGGACCAGATCACGATGCACACGCATGCAGGGCTGGACCGGCATCGCCAAGTGGTCCGGGGTGCCGCTGCGTGACGTGCTCGCCCAGGTGGAGCCGCTCGAGGACGCAAACTACGTGATGATCGAGTCTTTCGGCACCGCCCAGCACATGCACGACGGTCGCCCGGTCGAGCCGTACTACACCGTGCTCACCAAGGACATGGCGATGGAGGACGAGACGATCCTCGCCTGGGGGATGAACGACGAGCCGCTGCCGGACATGTACGGCGCCCCGCTGCGCCTGCGGACCGAGTCGATGCACGGCTACAAGATGGTCAAGTGGGTGCGCTCGGTGTCGTGGATCCGCGACTACACCGAGGTCGGCGACGGCATGGGTGGCACCCGCGAGGACTCCGGCTACCAGGACATGGACGCCCGCATCTGACCCCGGCCGGGGTCCGTCGAACATGCAGCCAGCTGCTCGGACCCACGGTCTCAGGCGTGTCGGGCACCGCGAGAGGCCGTAGCTGCATGTTCGACGGGCGGTCAGGCCTGCGTCCGGCTGCAGCTGTCCGTGGCCGACGTGGACGAACGCCGGGCTCGCAGCCCGGGGATCACGCACCGTCGAGCACCTCGCGAAGCCTGGCGGCGAACGCAGCAGGGTCGTTGCCGGGCGACATCGGGCTCACGATGAAGCCGCCGTGGTCGCCGGGGAACACGACGGGTTCCACGCCCAGCTCCTTGGCCAGCGCCTCACCGCTTCGCCGGGCGAGTGAGCCTTCGCCCTCGGCGCCGATCGCGGGGACGATGCGGGCCGCCGAGGCTCGCAGCGCTTCGAGGTCGGGCTCGAAGGGTGGCATGGCGAGGTTGCGGCTGAGTAGCGGGTCGTCGCGCGAGCCGTCGTCCTCGACGGGCAGGCCGAAGACGGCGGGGTCGGGCGCCGGCCGGTCGAGGTAGTCGTCGGGTAGCGGACCGGAGTGCATGACGAGCTGGATGAACTTCGCCATCGCCGGGCCATAGCCGTCGCGCCGGTAGGTCGCGACGATGTCCTCGCTCACCCGGATTGCGATCTCGCGGTCCTCGAGGATCGTGGACAGCGGCGGCTCGTGCGCGACGAGCGTGCGGACATCCTGGGGGAACTCGACGATCCAGTGCGGGGCGAACGCTGCGCCGCCGCTGGAGCCGAACGCGTCGACGGGTCCGAGTCCCGCGGCCTCGACGACATGGTGCAGGTCCTCGCCGTGCAGCTCGCCGGTGACGGTGCCCTCGGGGGTGAGCGTGCTGCGCTCGGCGCCGCGGGGGTCGTAGGTGATGACCGTGCGGTCGGTGAAGTGGCTGACGAGCTGCTCGAAGTCGGACGCCGCCATCGGTGAGCCGAAGATGAACAGGGGTGGATGTTCGCCCGGGGTCTCCGGCTCGTGGACGTCGTAGGTCAGTACTGCGCCGGGCACCTCGAGTGTGCCGGTGATCACCTTGGTCATCTGGGCCTCCTTCTGCTCGTGCCCATCCTGACCCGTGAGGCGCCTGGAACTCATCGGTCCGACTCTGCGCGGTGCAAGCTTCCTCGCGTCCTCGGGGCGGAAAATCAGGAGAAAACCGTCGGTCCTCCGGCATAGCGTGGTCGGACCATGACAGCGATCGCCACCGAACCCGCCACATCCGACCAGCAACGCTCGGCGCCTTCGGAGGTCGACCCTTCGCGCAGGGTCGACGCGCGGAGGCTGAAGAGCCCGGTGGCGATCGCCGCACTGGCCGCTTCAGCGGTGGGCGCGGTCGGGATGACGCTCGGCACCGTGGTGGCGGGGCGGCTCGCCGAGGACCCGACCCGGGGACTGGTCCTGCTGCTCGCGGTCTGCCTCGTCGGCGCCGCTGTGGTGGACACGGCCGGGAAGATCGCCTGGGTCGGCTCGTCCGACCGCGCGGAAGGTCGGCTCCGTGAGGATCTGCTCCGGGCGGCACTGCGCCAGCCGCTGTCCGCGCTCAACGAGCAGGCAGTGGGCGAGGTCCTCGACCGGATCGACGACGACACCCACGAGGTCGGCAACCTGGTCCGGTGGCAGTTCTGGATGATGGCCCGCACCCTGTTCGGCACCCTGCCGATGTGGGTGGTCGCCGGCCTCACCTGGTGGCCGTCGTTCGTCCTCTTCCCGCTGCTGGCCATCGTGACGTGGTTCGCGGTCCGGTCGCTGCTCGGTGAGATCTCCCGCCGCAAGGTCGTCGAGGAGATGGCGTGGACCGACCACGCCGCCGTGCTCGAGGAGGGGATCGCCGGCCGCGACGACCTGCGCACCAGCCTGGGTCAGGCCCACGTGCTCCGCCGCGTGGCGCGGCTCTCCGCCGACGTGCACGCGAAGTTCAGGGCGGTCCTCGACATCGAGAGCCGCCTGGTTCGACGTGCCGGCGTCCTGCTCCACGCTCTGCTGGCGGGCATCGCGGTCGCCGGTGTGGCACTGGCCGCCGGCGGGAACCTCTCGGTTGCTCAGCTGGTGACCCTCTTCCTGGTCACCTCGACGTTCGTCGGGCAGATCGCGATGGTGGCCAACCACCTGCCGGACCTGCAGGCCGGTCTCGGGGCCGTCATCCGGCTGCGACAGATGCTCTCGGTCCCGCCGGAGCCGGAGGGCGGGAGCGCGCTTCCCGAGGGACCCCTCGACCTGGAGCTGCGCGGCCTGGACTTCTCGTACGCCGAGGGCACGTTCGCGCTGCAGGGCATCGACCTGCACGTGCCCGCTGGCCAGACCGTCGCCCTGGTCGGCCGCACCGGCTCCGGCAAGTCGACGTTGGCCGCGCTCGTCTCGCGCGCGATGGAGCCGCCGCGCGGCGGCGTGTTCCTGGGCGGCACCGACGTCCGGGACCTGGATCTCCAGCGACTGCGGCGGTCGGTCGGTGTGGTCACGCAGCGCACCGAGATCCTCGCGGGCACCCTCGCCGAGAACATCACGCTCTTCGCCGAGGTCCCGCGCAACACGATCGAGGCGGCCGTGGCGGAGCTGGGTCTGGACGACTGGGTCGCGGGTCTTCCCGACGGCCTCGACACCCTCCTCGGTCCCGGCGGCACCTCGCTCTCGGCCGGGGAGGAGCAGCTCGTCGCGTTCGCCCGCCTGCTGGTCCGTGACGTGCGCGTGGTCGTGCTCGACGAGGCCACCGCGCGCATGGACCCGCTCACGGAGCGCCGCGTCGTGGCAGCAGCCGACCGACTGCTCACCGCCCGCACGGGCATCCTGATCGCCCACCGACTGTCCACGATGGAGCGGGCCCAGCTGGTGGCCGTCCTCGACCGAGGGCGCATCGTCCAGCAGGGCAGCCGCAGCGAGCTCGCGATGACCCCGGGGGCGTTCCGCGACCTGCTGGAGGCCAGCCGGACCGACCATGGCCACGACCTGCCCGCGGGGGAGGGCATCGACGCCAAGGGTGCGGTCGCGGCGGAGCTCTCCGCGTCCGAGCACCGCGGCGTGGGAGCACGCCGTCGTTCCGGGCCGCCGCCGGAGATCGAGGACGTCGGCACCGGGCCGTCGCTGGCGCGCGGGATCGCGCACGCGCTGCTGGTGCGTCCGTCGTGGGGTGTGCTGGGCGCCGTACTCTTCCTGCTCGCCTCCCTCACCGGCGCCCAAGGTGCACTCACCGGGCTGCTCTGGGGACGTGTCGTCGAGGACCTCCGGGACGGCGGGAGTCCGCTCTGGCTGACCTGCGCGGTCGTGGGCAGCCTGCTCGCCGCGCCCGTCATGCTGGCCAACGCGTTCTGGCGGTATCCCCGGTGGTGGGTGGAGGTGCTCCTGCGCGCACGGATGGCGGTGCTCTACGGCCAGACCAGCCAGCGCCGACTTGCGCGGACCCCGCCGGGCGAGGTTGTCGCACGGTCGATGGACGCCGACCGCTACGCGCGGTATGCCGACCGCTGGGTCGACTTCGTCAACGGCTTGATCATCGCCAGCGTCACCGCGCTCCTCGCCGGCACGTGGATGGCCGGAGCCGTGCTGCTCGCCGTGATGGTCTCCTCGGCGCTCGCCTCGACGCTGGGCCGGCCCATCGCGGGCCGCTCGGCCGCGGCTTCGTCCGCCGCCCGAGCGGGATTCGGCCGTGCCCTCGTCTCGGCGCTGGACTCCGCGCGCACGGTCAAGCTGGCTGCGGCGATCCCCGAGGTCCACGCCCATCTCCGCCGCGTCGACTCGGGCCGGGTGAGCGCCGCGGTGAAGGAGCATCGGGTGCAGGCCTTCCTCGACGGCGTGCCCCTGGTCATGGTGCAGTGCGGCGTCGTGACGGCGTGGGCGATCTACCTCTGGGACGGGTGGAGCCTGGCGATCGCGCTGCTGGTGGCCAACGCGGTCGGCGGCTTCGACTGGTTCGGCCGGGTCGCCGGGATGGTGGTCACCGAGGCGCCGGGCACGCGGGCCTGGCAGAAGGAGACCAGCCGGTTCGCCGCCGGTGCCGATCTGATGGACCTACCTCCGTACGTCGACCTCGTCAGCGGGGACGCCCCGGAGCCGGAGCCGGTCCGGCGCGTCCCGCTGGAGCGACTCGAGCTCTCCGGGTTCTCGGCGATCCATGACGACGGCACGATCGGCGTCAGCGACGTCGATCTGACCGTGGAGGCCGGCGAGCTGGTGTTGCTGGTCGGGCAGGTCGGCTCCGGCAAGTCCAGCCTGCTCGCGGCACTCGCCGGTCTGATCGAGCACTCCGGTGTCCTGCGCTGGAACGGTCAGGAGGTCACCGATCCGCAGGCGTTCCTCCGGCCCGCGCAGGTCGCCCACGTCGCCCAAGTGCCGCGGGTCCTGTCCGGCAGCTTCTCCGACAACGTCCTGCTCGGCCACCGGCGGGCGTTCGAAGATCCCGTCTCTGCCGCGCGGCTGGGACGCGACATCGAGGAGGCGGGCGGCAAGGACGCCCTGGTCGGCCACCGTGGCGTCCGGCTCTCCGGCGGACAGGTCCAGCGGCTCGCGCTGGCACGGGCGCTGGCTGCCGACACCGAGGTGCTGCTCGCCGACGACGTCTCCAGCGCCCTCGACGCCGCCACCGAGATCGAGCTCTGGGCGGCGCTGCGCGAGCGGAGGAGGACCGTCATCGGCGCCACCGCCAAGCGAGCCGCCCTTGCCCAGGCCGACCGGGTCGTGGTCCTCGTCGATGGTGAGGTCGCCGCCGTCGGCCCCTGGCACCAGCTCGCCCCTGCGTGGAGCCACCTCGCCGGTTAGCGCCCGATGCTCGCCGGGTTGCGCCACTCGGAGCTGGACAGCTGCGCGACTCGCCAGGCCAGGACCGTCGCGGCCGCTGCGGCGAGTGCGTACTTGACCCCTGCGACGAGCAGCACATCGCCGGGAGCCGCAAGCTCGAGGGCGAACGCTGCCGCGGCCAGGCCGACGACCCAGAGTGGCACGAGCCCTCGGCGGTAGAAGGCCACGGGCAGCAGGAGCACCGACAGCCCGTACGCGACGATGAGTGGCATCACGAGCAGTCCGATGGCGGCGTCGCTGTTGACGCTGGCGAGGATCTCGATCGCCGTGTCGCGGGCTGGTGCCGCGTCTGCGATCTTGATCGTGACGAGGGAGAAGGTCGCGTAGGCGACGTGCCCGAGCGCGCCCATCACGCCGAAGAGGGCGGCAACCCACGCGAGCCGCTCCCCGCGGCCGCGAACCACCCGGGCGGCCCCGATCACGCCGACGACGAGCAGGACGGACGAGAGGGTGAGTACGGCGGCCTCCGCGGTCAGCCGGCCGGGCGCGGACGTCGCGACGTCGTACAAGCCGGCGGCCTGTCCGTCGTTCGGCGGCGCGATGAGACCGCCGACGCCGACCAGCACGGCCGAGCCGGCGAGCGCTGCTGCCGTGACCATGCGATGAGTGGGTGAGGCGTCCGGGTCGACGCGGGTGGTTTGGGACGAAACCTGGGGTGGGTTCAGCATCGGACTGGCTCCTCGGTCGAAGAGAATCTGGTCCGACAAGTCCATCGGCTCGAGCCGGCCGGTGCGTCGGCCTCCGCGGCAGTCCCGCTGGCTCCTGGGTCCGGAACCCGCGGAACCGGTTCCACCCATCGGTCGACGGGGGTCGCCGCAAGGTGGATGCCAGCGGCGACGGTGTCTGGCACGCTGACAGCATGTCGTGGGTCGGCGGCGGGCTCGACGTCCGCTCCGTCAGCTCTTCGGTCCGGACGATGGGTGCGGAGCGTCGAGAGGATGTCCTGCTGGCGGGGGTCATCGGCCTCGCCGGTCTGGTCGAGGTCGGCCTCGGGGCGGTGCCCGGGCACACCGGGGTTGCGGTCCTCTCCTTGCTGGTCATGACCACGGCGCTGCTGGTGCGACGGGTCCGGCCGCGGACGAGCCTCGTGCTGGTCCTCCTCGCGCTGACGATCCAGTCGTTCCTCGGTGTCCCGGTCAACGGTCAGCTGGTCACGAACCCGTTCATCGTGGTCGCGGCGTACTCGGTCGGCGCGCACCTCGATCGGAGGGCCTCGGCCATCGGGCTCGCGGTCGGTGCCGTGCTGGTGTCGGTCGCGATCGCCGCCGCCGGCTCGGGCGGCTCGGACTACGGTTTCGGTCTGCTCCTCATCGCGGGCCCCTGGATTGCCGGTGTGCTGGTGCGCGCCCGCTCCGCCGCGGAGGCGGAGGCGGTTGCCGGCGCCCAGGACAGGGCGAGGCAGGCGGCCGACGACGAACGGGAGCGCATCGCGCGCGAGCTCCACGACATCGTGTCGCACGGTCTCTCCGCGATGGTCGTGCAGGCCGCCGCTGCCGCGGAGCTGGTCGACCGCTCGCCCGAGGCCGCTCGCCAGGCCATGCACGAGGTCCAGACAACCGGCGCCGCCGCGATGACGGAGATGCGGCACATGCTGGGGCTCATGCGCGGGGACGACGCACTCGGACGCCGCCCCCAACCGGCCCTCGACGACGTGCACGAGCTCGTCGCAGCCGAGCAGAGCGCGGGCCGTTCGGTGAACCTGACCGTCCGCGGCACGCCACGCGAGCTGCCCCGCGGGCTGGCACTCTCGCTGTTCCGGATCGTCCAGGAGTCCCTCACCAACGTGCGCAAGCACGCCAACGGAAGCCGTTGCGAGGTGACCATCGCCTACACGTCCACAGGCGTGGAGGTGGACATCGTGGACGACGGAGTAGGTCCCTCCGCCCCCACAGACCCTGGCTTCGGGATCATCGGCATGCGCGAGCGTGCTCGGTTGTACGGCGGGTCCCTCGACGCCGGACCACGCTCCCCGGAAGGCGGATGGATCGTGCGCGCCACGTTCCCACTGGAGCAGGACGCGGTCCGGCCATGATCCGCGTGCTCGTCGTGGACGATCAGGCGCTGGTGCGCGACGGTTTCCGCGCGATCCTGGAGTCTCAGCCCGACTGCGAGGTCGTGGGGGCGGCCGAGGACGGAGTCGACGCGGTGGAGCAGACCTTCCGGCTGGCGCCGGACGTCGTACTCATGGACATCAGGATGCCGCGGCTGGACGGCGTCGAGGCGACTCGACGGATCTGCTCGGACCAGCGGTGGGCCGGACGAGTCATCGTGCTGACGACGTACGGAGCCGACGAGAACGTCTGGGACGCCTTCCACGCGGGCGCCTCGGGCTTCCTTCTGAAGACCACCACCGCCGGCGACCTCGTCCACGCCGTGCGTTCGGTCGCCGCCGGCACGGAGCTCGTTGCTCCCGAAGTGACGCGGCGGCTGGTGCGCCAGTTCATGTCGAAGCCACGCCCCGGGGAGGCAGCACCCGGGATCGCGGAGCTCAGCGAACGGGAACGCCAGGTGTTCGAGCACCTGGCGGCAGGTCTGTCGAACGCCGACATCGCCCGCACGATGTTCGTGTCCGAAGCCACGGTGAAGACGCACATCAACCGCCTCTTCGCCAAGCTCGGAGTGCGGGACCGTGTGCAGGCGGTGATCTACGCCTACGAGTCAGGATTCGTGTCGCCAGGGCCGCGGGTGCGGCAGTAGCGCCGGACTGACCCGTCCCGGAGGGCGTCCGGTCGAGAAGCCTCTTGATGCGGCGTTGCCGCAGCGACTCCCGCGGCGAGCGGACGCGGCAGCAGGTCAGCGCCTCGTTTCGTAGCGGGACAGCGTCACGCCGTCCGGGAAGGTTCTCGTCTCCACGAGGCGCAGGTTCACCCAGGTGTCCAGCGCGCTGAAGAACGGCGTGCCGCCGCCGACCAGCACCGGGTGGGTGACCACCTGGTACTCGTCGATCAGGCCGGCGCGCATCGCCGCGCCCGCAAGGCCAGCGCCGCCGATCTCCATCGGGGCACCATCCTCGCCCTTGAGTCCGGTGATCTCGGCCACGGCGTGGCCGGTGACCAGGCGCGCGTTCCCGCTGACCTCGTCGAGGGTCGTGGAGAACACCACCTTCGGTGTCTTCTGCCAGATGCGGGCGAACTCGACCTCTACCGGCGTTGCGTCTGGCTGCTGGTCGGCGGTGGGCCAGTGCGCGCTCTTCAGCTCCCACAGCTTGCGCCCGTACAGCGAGAGACCGATTTCGCCGGCCCGGTCGTTGAACCACTGGTGCAGCTCGGCGCTGGGCACGCTCCAGCCGATGTCGTCGCCGGGTGCGGCGATGTAGCCGTCCAGGGAGGTGTTCATCGAGTAGATCAGTCTGCGCACGGTGTCAGCCTCCGATCAGCTGTGTCGGTCTGCTGAGTACCGACCACGCCGACAACGGAAACTCATCGGTGCGCGATCTGCGCCCGCAGGCGGCGCAGGGACTCACCTCGATGGTCGCTCTCCGGTGAAGTTCCGCAGGAAGTCGTCCACGTGCGTCCACAGCTCCTCCGTGGCGCGCGGATCGAACTCGTCGGGCAGGGAGGCGTCGGTGAACAGGTGCCCGGAAGCAACGTACTCGTGGAACTCGGCGTCTGCTCCGGACGCGCGCACCGCCGCGAGGAACTGGTCCACGAAGTCCTGGTTGCGGTGGGGGTCGGAGACGGCGTAGTGCAGCTGCACTGGCACCGCTGCTGGCCAGGCGTCGGCGCCGAGGAACTGGAGGGGGAGGGCGCCGGAGAACAGCACCGCGGCCGCCACCGGGCGGTGCAGGGCGACGTGCTCGGCCATACCGGCGCCGTTGGAGAAGCCGGCCACCACGAAGCCGTCCGGCAGGTCGGCCGTGGCGTCGAGAGCGGCCTGCATCAGCGCGGGGAAGCCCACCTCCTCCTGATAGGCGATCGCGGTGGTGTAGTCGTCGAACGACCGCCCGTCGTACTGGTCAACCACGAGCACCTCATGCCCGCCTCCGCGCAGCCGCGCCGCGGCGTCCAGCACGCCCCGACGGACTCCGAGCACCGAGTGGAACAGCGCTATCGAGGCCATGTCTCCTCCTGACGTCGGGGCCACCCTGCTCGGTCTATCAGCGGAGTGGGACGCCGACCAAGGGGCCTTCGGCCCGGCCAGGCCGATGGGGCGCTGACTACCGGTCCGCGTCGGCTCGTGTCCATGGATGAACGTCGGGGGTTGCCGCCGACGTAGCCACGAGGCATCCGAGCAGGGCGTCAACTGCCCTGACGCAGTGCCGTGCGGGCGAGAGCTGCGGCGGCCGGGCTGATCCGGTGCCGCTTGCGGGGGTCGCTGGCCTCCTCGGCGACGTTGGTGAGGAGGTCGAGGGCAGGCATCCGGTAGAGGTGGTAGGGCTCCAGCGGCCCGCCGTCGCGATCCCGCCAGCCCAGGTGGGTGAGCGCCTCAACAAGTTGTTCCAGGGGCAGCTCGCCGTCCGAGCTTGCCGCGTAGGCGAGCAGCAGCAGGGTCGCCTCCGTGTCGAACCCGTCGTGGGTCGCTCCGAGCTGGCGCGCCAGCAGGTCCCAGAGCCTGCTCGGGTCCTGCTGAGCAGCAGCACCGAGACGGGTGAGGACGAGCTTGCCCTTGTACTTGCGCAACAGGCCGAACGACTGCAGGGACATCCGGAAGTCGAGCAAGGGTCCGGTTTGGCTCTCGCGATTCTTCTTCCCCCACCAGCCCGCCATGCCGGGCACGACGCGCGAGGCCTCCTCGACGTCGGCTGGCCGGAGGTAGCCGGCCGACGTCAGCACGATGCCGCCGTCGCCCGCGCGGTCGAGGAACCACCGGACCGCGTGGAGTGCACGGTGCTTCTCCTCGGGTGTCGGCTCGTCATCGGCCATCACGAGGTCGATCACCCGGGAGGCGAGTTCCTCGCCGATGCTGGAGTGCCGCAGTCGGTTCATCAGGTCGACCAGCCGGTGGTCGATGCCGAGCTCCCTGAGCACGAAGTAGGGATCGCGCAGCGCCTCGTTCGTCTCCGCCACGTCGAAGTGAGCCGGGTCGTCGAGGACCTCCGCGAGGCTCTCGGCGTCGGTCATCCCACCGGAGTCCTCGGGTGGCGCTGCCCGGTCACCGTCGACCACCAGCGCGGATGGTGCGTCCAGGGCCGCCGGCAGCACCTCCTCCAGTCGAAGGGTCAGCTCCCACGAGTCGCCGTAGTCGTACACGTAGCGCAGCTCGTCGCCCGGATCCTGCAGGGTCTCGTCGAGGCGTACGTCGGAGGCGGGGGCCCCGTCGTCCTCGCCCTCCTCGACGTCGAAGGGGCACAGGAAGAGCTGGGAGTCCTGGTCGAACGGACCTCCCCCCAGGGCGAACCGGTGCAGGTGTGAGTCGGTCCAGCCGAAGGCCACCTGCAGCACCCGGTGGACGACGTCCAACGAGAGGTCCGCGCGGAGGTCGAGTCGCCGCCAGATCGGCGGCTCGGCGTGATCGAGGTCGACCCGGACACGGAGGATCGCCAGGTCCTCGCGCGCGGAGCGCCTGAGGTCCGGACGGTCGGCGCTCCGGGGCCGGCCGGTCAACATCGCCACGTCGTTGCCGAGCCGGCGCAGGTCGGCCAGCTCCATCCCCGAGATCGCCGCATCGAACTGTCGCTGCAGCTCGTCCTTGTCGTCGCTGGGCACGTGCCCACGGTAGGGGACGCCGCGTCCCGGCGCCTCCATTGGGATGAATGCGACCGCGGCCGTCCGGGCGGGTGAGATCGCCCGGTCCAGAAATCTTGACTCATTCCAGAAAGTCCTCAATACTGCGGGCGTGTCCACCACGTCCGACCTCGAGCAGATGCTCCGCGAGGTGTCGCTGCGCGTCACGCGGCCCCGGCTCGCGGTGCTCTCCGCGGTCCGTGAGCACCCGCACGCCGACACGGACAAGATCATCCGCGTCGTGCGGGAGTCGCACGGTGAGGTCTCCCACCAGGCCGTGTACGACGTACTGCGCGCACTGACCGACGCCGGTCTGGTGCGACGGATCCAGCCGTCCGGCTCGGTGGCGCGCTACGAGTCCCGGGTCGGGGACAACCACCACCACGTCGTGTGCCGCTCCTGCGGTGCGATCGCCGACGTGGACTGCGCGGTCGGCCACGCTCCGTGCCTGACCGCGTCGGACGACCACGGCTTCGTGATCGACGAGGCCGAGGTGACCTACTGGGCCCTGTGCCCCGAGTGCGCCGGTGAGCACGGCGCGACACCCGCAGACCAACAGAGCAGTGGCGCCTGAGCCACTGCTCTTGCGACCCCATCAGTTGCACAACACGAGATACAGGAGTGAACCGAGTGTCCGAGCACGGCAGCGAGAGCGAGAACCCGGCAGTCCCCGCGCCGGAACCCAAGACGTCGGGCCGCCCGCGGTCCAACCGCGACTGGTGGCCCAACCAGCTCGACCTGAGCGTCCTCCACCAGCACTCGCCGCGGTCCAACCCGCTGGGTGAGAGCTTCAGCTACGCCGAGGAGTTCAAGAAGCTCGACGTGGAGGCCCTCAAGGCCGACATCAACGAGCTGATGCAGACCTCGCAGGACTGGTGGCCGGCCGACTTCGGTCACTACGGGCCGCTGTTCATCCGGATGAGCTGGCACTCCGCCGGCACCTACCGGATCGAGGACGGTCGTGGCGGTGGCGGTGACGGGTCGCAGCGGTTCGCCCCGCTCAACAGCTGGCCCGACAACGTCAACCTCGACAAGGCCCGCCGGCTGCTGTGGCCGGTGAAGAAGAAGTACGGCAACAAGATCTCCTGGGCCGACCTGCTCGTCTTCGCCGGCAACTGCGCCCTGGAGTCGATGGGCTTCAAGACGTTCGGCTTCGGCTTCGGCCGCGAGGACATCTACGAGCCCGAGGAGATCTTCTGGGGCCCCGAGGACGCGTGGCTCGGCGACGAGCGCTACAGCGGCGACCGCGAGCTCTCGGGTCCGCTCGGCGCGGTCCAGATGGGCCTGATCTACGTCAACCCCGAGGGACCGAACGGCAACCCCGACCCGCTCGCCTCCGCGCGCGACATCCGCGAGACCTTCCGCCGGATGGCGATGAACGACGAGGAGACCGTCGCTCTTATCGCCGGTGGGCACACCTTCGGCAAGACCCACGGTGCCGCCAAGGCGGAGTACCTCGGCCCGGAGCCCGAGGCCGCGCCGCTGGAGGAGCAGGGCCTGGGCTGGCGCAACACCTACGGCACCGGCAAGGGTGACGACACGATCACCTCCGGGCTGGAGGTCACCTGGACCTACCACCCGACCCGCTGGGACAACGAGTTCTTCCACATCCTGTTCGCCTACGACTGGGAGCTGATGGAGTCCCCGGCCGGCGCGAAGCAGTGGCGTCCGAAGAACGGTGCCGGCTCCGACATGGTGCCCGGCGCGCACGACGCGACGAAGCGTCGTGAGCCGCGCATGCTCACCTCCGACCTCGCGCTCCGCTTCGACCCGGAGTACGAGAAGATCTCCCGCCGGTTCCTGGAGAGCCCCGAGGAGTTCGCACTGGCCTTCGCCAAGGCCTGGTACAAGCTGCTGCACCGCGACATGGGCCCGGTGACGCGCTACCTCGGGCCGTGGGTCCCGGAGCCGCAGATCTGGCAGGACCCGGTGCCGGCGGTCGACCACGAGCTGGTCACCGACGCCGACGTGGCAGACCTGAAGCAGAAGGTGCTGGCCTCCGGTCTGTCGACCGGTGAGCTGGTCCGCACCGCGTGGGCGTCGGCCTCGACCTACCGCGACACCGACAAGCGCGGCGGGGCCAACGGCGCCCGGATCCGGCTGGAGCCGCAGCGCAACTGGGCGGTCAACGAGCCGGAGCAGCTCGCCGGCGTGCTCGAGAAGCTCGAGCAGATCCAGCGCGAGTTCAACGAGTCCGGCTCGGGCCGCCAGATCTCGCTGGCCGACCTGATCGTGCTCGCCGGTGGCGCCGCGGTGGAGAAGGCAGCCCGTGACGCGGGTGTCGAGGTGACCGTCCCGTTCACCCCGGGCCGCACCGACGCCTCGCAGGAGCAGACCGACGTGGAGTCGTTCGAGGTCCTGGAGCCGCGTGCTGACGGGTTCCGCAACTACCTGCTGCCTGGCGCCAAGGTCTCGCCCGAGACCCTGCTGCTGGACAAGGCGAACCTGCTCAGGCTGTCGGCTCCCGAGATGACCGTGCTCGTCGCCGGCATGCGCGCCCTGGGCGGCAATACCGGAGGCACCCAGCACGGCGTGTTCACCGACCGTCCCGGAGCGCTGACCAACGACTTCTTCGCCAACGTCCTCGACGCGGGCACGGAGTGGAAGGCCTCGCAGATGGAGGAGAACGTCTTCGAGGGTCGTGACCGCAGCACCGGCGAGGTGAAGTGGACCGCGACCGCGGTCGACCTGGTCTTCGGCGCGAACTCCCAGCTGCGGGCGATCGCGGAGGTCTACGGCGCCGACGACGCCCAGGAGAAGTTCGTCCGCGACTTCGTCGCCGCCTGGGACAAGGTGATGATGCTCGACCGGTTCGACGTCGCCTGATCGACCTCTCGACACCAGCGGGCGGCCCGGACAGCATGAGCTGTCCGGGCCGCTTCGCGTCTCAGGGGCCGGCGCCGCGGCGTACCGGCAGTATGATCGGCGCCACACCGAGGAGTGGAGGCGCTCATGCAGGCTCTCGCCGATCTCTGGCAGGCGATCCCCGAGGCGCTGAGGGACCCCGTTGCCCTGGCCGCACCGTTCTTCCTGCTGCTGATCGCGATCGAGGGGCTGGCGGCGTACCTCCTCGAGGACGAGCGGCCGGAGTCCGAGCGGCGAGGACCCGACGGTCGGGCGATGCCGCTGCCCGGCGGCTACGACCGCCGCGACGCGCTCGCCAGCATCGGCGCCGGGGCGGTGTCGGTGGTGACCATGTCGCTGTGGAAGGCGCTCGGCCTGCTCGGGTACGCCGTGCTCTTCGCCTACGTCGCGCCGTGGCAGCTGCCCGCCGACCGCTGGTGGACCTGGGTGATCGCGCTGGTCGGCGTCGACTTCTTCTTCTACTGGGCGCACCGCACCGCGCACCGCGTCCGCGTCGTGTGGGCGACCCACCAGGCGCACCACTCCAGCGAGTACTTCAACTTCGCCACCGCGCTGCGGCAGAAGTGGAACAACTCCCACGAGCTGGTGATCTGGGCGCCGCTGCCGTTGCTCGGTGTGCCGCCGGCCCTGGTCTTCCTCGGCTTCTCGGTCAGCCTGGTCTACCAGTTCTTCGTGCACACCGAGCGGGTCGGCCGGCTGTGGCGGCCGATCGAGCTGGTCTTCAACACGCCCTCGCACCACCGCGTCCACCACGGCAGCGACCCGGAGTACCTCGACCGCAACTACGGCGGCATCCTGATCGTGTGGGACCGGCTGTTCGGGTCGTTCCAGCCCGAGCTGCACCGTCCGACGTACGGCCTCACGAAGCCGGTCGGCACCTACAACCTGATCCGGCTGCAGACCCACGAGTACGCCGCGATCGTGCGCGACGTGCGCACCGCGCCGACCTGGCGGCAGAAGCTCGGCTACGTCTTCGGTCCGCCCGGCTGGCGCCCGTCGACCGAGGAGCTCGTCGCTGCCGAGGGTGGGCTCGTCGCCGACTGAGAGCGCCACGCCCGGCGGTCGGTCCGAACCCGCGTCAGAGCAGCACGGTTTCCGGACTCGCAGCTCTGAGATGCAACGTTCTGCACGAGTTGGCCGGCGGAAATGGTGCGGAACGTTGCAAGTGCGGCTCCGCTGCGGGATAACCTGAAACCGGACAGTGTTGTCCGGTCGGCGAGGAGACGGAGGCTCGGATGAAGGTCGACGGCAAGGTCTGGGTGGTCACCGGAGCGGGCAGCGGCATGGGCCGCGAGCTGACCCTGGAGCTGCTGCGACGCGGTGCTCGTGTGGCCGCGGTCGACGTCAAGGCCGACGCACTCCAGGAGCTCGCGACGGTCGCGGCTGCAGGCGAGCGGCTCTCCACGCACACCCTCAACATCACCGACCGGGCGGGCGTCGAGCGCCTCCCCGACGAGGTGGTGGCCGCGCACGGGGCCGTGGACGGCGTGGTCAACAACGCCGGCATCATCCAGCCGTTCGTGCCGGTGGCCGAGCTCGACGACGCCGTGATCGAGCGGGTGCTCGACGTCAACCTCCGCGGCACGCTGCACATGGTCAGGGCGTTCCTCCCGCGGCTGCTCGAGCAGCCGGAGGCACACCTGGCCAACGTCTCCAGCATGGGCGGCTTCTTCCCGTTCCCCGGCCAGACCGTGTACGGCGCCAGCAAGGCCGCCGTGAAGCTGCTGACCGAGGGGCTCTACGCCGAGCTGCTCGACACGAACGTCGCCGTCTCGGCGATCTTCCCCGGCGCCGTACGCACTGCGATCACCGAGAACTCCGGCGTCGCCCAGCCAGGCGGTGCCGCGGCCACGGAGGAGACCGGCGGGATGCCGATGACCTCGGCGGACAAGGCGGCCCGGATCATGGTCGCCGGCCTCGAGAAGGACAGGCTGCACATCTACGTCGGCACCGACGCCCGGCTGATGGACCTCGCGATCCGGGTCGCGCCCGGCCCGGCGATCCGGTTCGTGCAGAAGCAGATGAGCAAGCGGCTCGGGACCGGCGCCGGGACACCGTCTACCGTGGCCGGGTGAGCCCCGACCTGACTCCCGACGAGCTCGAGCTGCTCCGGTCCTGCTTCGACCTCGCCCGCGACGGTGACGCCGCAACCCTCGCCGAGTACGTCGACGCGGGCGTCCCGGTCAACCTGACCAACGGTGCGGGCGACACCCTGCTGATCCTCGCCGCCTACCACCAGCACCCCGCCGTGGTGCGGGCGCTGCTCGAGCGCGGCGCGGACCACGCCCGGGTCAACGACCGCGGACAGACCGCGCTGGCCGCGGCCACGTTCCGGCAGGACGCCGAGATCGTGACCGACCTGCTCGACGCCGGCGCCGACCCCGAGCTGGGGCCCAAGTCCGCCGTGGCGATCGCGGAGTTCTTCGACCTGCCCGAGATGCTGACGCTGCTCAGGCGTTGACGTCCGGCTCCATCGCCTCGAGCGCGGCGGCCGCGGTGACGGCGTAGGCGGCGTGCGGGATGACGTCGGCCAGCCAGTCGACGCGGCGCCAGGTCCGCGGGTCGGTCACGCCCAGCAGCGTCATCGGCCCGTTGCCGACCAGCATCGCCACCGCGAAGGTGAGCGCCGTGGTGCCGACCCGGCCGCGCGGCCGGCCGGTCGTTCCTCGCACGGCGGCGACCGCGACCCCCGCGGCGGTCCCGGCGGCGGCGCCCAGCACCGCGCCGATCCCGGTCGTGCGGGACCAGCGCTGCTCCGCATCGCCGGGGATCGCCACACCGACCAGCCGGGCGCCGCGCTCGACGGTCTGTTCCGGCGTCGTACTGGCCGGTCTGCCGCGCAGCGCCATGTCGGCGTAGGTGGTCGCATCGAGGGCGGCGGTGCCGGCCGCGCCGGCGAGGGCACCGTGCAGGAGGAGGGACCCGAGGCTCATCGACCCACCGTAGGTCGCCGGTCGACGTGCCCGCCAGCGATGTCGGCGCTACTATGGGTGAGGTACCAGCTCACGGCG
Source organism: Nocardioides pakistanensis (assembly GCF_054781215.1). Lineage (NCBI taxonomy): Bacteria > Bacillati > Actinomycetota > Actinomycetes > Propionibacteriales > Nocardioidaceae > Nocardioides > Nocardioides pakistanensis. The sequence goes on from NZ_BAAGUV010000002.1 coordinate 41,447, forward strand.
TCGCCGTCACCAGGCATCGACTCCGTCGCGCGAGCTGGTGGCAAGGCCGTCGAGCTGACGGCCGCAGGTTCCGTCGTAGTGGCCGTCCGGCCCGACACGTCGATCTCTCGCAGACTCGGGGGACCTGGTCAGACCCCGGTCCGGGCGCGGGCCCGCCGGGCACGCTCCACCGTCCGACCGGTGGGGCCACGTGCGGTGAGACCCACCGCCGTGCAGATCAACGTCGGACGCTCCGGAGGAGGAGTACTTGGCACGACGAGGCCAGACGGCCACCCGTACCGCTGCGCGCAACCGCCGACCGGCCAAGCGCCGGGACCAGGAAGGGATCATCCCCGTCCTCGCCCGCGCCGTGCGGGAGGTGGAGAATGCGGTGCAGCGCAGTGCGGTGATGCCCTCGGTGCGCACGAAGTTCCAGGTCGTGGCACTGCTGGTGCGCGAGGAGCGGGCCCGGGTCAAGGCCGACGAGGCGAGCACCGAGGCGCACCGCGAGGCCGAGCTCAAGCGCCTCGACGGCATCGCCACGATCCTGGCCAAGACCGCCGCCAGGGACCCCTCCCTGCTGGTCCTGCTGGCCGAGGACGCCGAGGTGTCGGAGGCGGCGAAGATCCTCAAGAACGAGATGCTCGAGGCCGCCGGCCTGGAGCCGACGCCGGAGCCGCGCCGGGCCACCGTCGACACCGACACCCCCGCGAAACGGCGGGTGGTCCCGCAGTCGGTCGTCGCCCGCCAGCTCGCCAACCCGTTCCTGGCGCCGGACTTCGAGGCTGCCCGCCAGACCAAGGTCGTCCCCCGAAGGCTCGCCGGCTGGGAGCTCCTCGGTCCGCTGTTCACCTCCTTCGAGTACGCCGGGAACGGCACCACCTCGTGCATGCCGCTGCCCGAGCCGGCGCCGGTCCGGGTCCCCCCGGGCCTAGAGCTGATGCCGCACCAGGCGCAGGTGGTCACCGCCGCCGCCGAGGGACACCGCACGTTCCTGCTCGCCGACGAGCCGGGTCTCGGCAAGACCGCGCAGGCCCTGCTGGCCGCCCAGGCCGCCGACGCCTACCCGCTGCTGGTGGTCGTCCCCAACGTCGTGAAGACCAACTGGGCGCGCGAGGCCGAGCGGTGGACCCCGCGGCACCCGGCCACGGTCGTCCATGGTGACGGCGAGAACATCGACGGCTTCGCCGACATCGTGATCGTGAACTACGAGATCCTCGACCGCCACGTCGGCTGGATGGGCGACCTGCGGTTCCGCGGGATGGTCGTCGACGAGGCGCACTTCATCAAGAACAAGTCCTCCCAGCGCTCCCAGCACGTGCTCGAGATCTCCGAGCGGATCCGGTCCTGGATCGCCCGCCCGCTGCTGATGGCGCTCACCGGAACCCCGCTCATCAACGACATCGAGGACTTCCGGGCGATCTGGCAGTTCCTCGGCTGGATCGACGACAAGCGCCCGCTCGGCGAGCTGATGGAGGCCCTGGAGGAGACCGGTCTGGTGCCGGGGGACCCCGGCTTCTACGCCGCCGCGCGCCGGGCCGTGGTGGACATGGGCATCGTCCGCCGCCGCAAGGTCGACGTGGCCGCCGACATCCCGGCCCGTCGTGTCGCCGACCTCCCGGTCGAGCTCGACGACGACATGGGCCGGTCGATCCGCGCCGCCGAGCGCGAGCTCGCCCGCCGCATGGTGGAGCGCTACCACAGCGCGTTGGAGCGCAGGACCTCCGGCGCCGTCGTCGACGGCATCGACCACGAGCTGGTCCGCCGGGTCGCCGGCTGGGAGCGGGAGGACACCGCTGCCGCGGAGACCGGCGAGAACGTCTTCAGCATGATGCGGCGCATCGGACAGGCCAAGGCCGGGCTCGCCGCCGACTACGCGGCGCAGCTGGCCCGCAACGTCGGCAAGGTGGTGTTCTTCGCCAAGCACGTCGACGTCATGGACGCCGCGGAGCAGACCTTCGCCCAGCGGGGCATCGGGTACACCTCGATCCGCGGCGACCAGACTTCGAAGACGCGGCAGAAGAACGTCGACGCGTTCACCAACGACCCCGACGTCGCCGTCGCCGTCTGCTCGCTGACCGCAGCAGGCGTGGGGCTGAACCTCCAGGTCGCCTCCAACATGGTGCTCGCCGAGCTGTCGTGGACCGACGCGGAGCAGACCCAGGCGATCGACCGGATCCACCGGATCGGTCAGGAGGAGCCGGTCACCGCCTGGCGGATCATCGCCGCGCAGACCATCGACTCCAAGATCGCCGAGCTGATCGACAGCAAGGCCGGTCTCGCCGCGCGGGCGCTCGACGGCTCCGACGAGGAGATGTCGTCCTCGGCCGACGTGCAGCTCGAAGCGCTGGTGGCCCTGTTGACCGACGCCCTGGAGGCCGAGCGGGCGTGACCGCAGCCCGGTTTGTGTAGAGTGCCTGGCGCCGTGGCCGCGGTTGATCCGTGTCTCGGAACGGAGTCGGCGGTGGGCCCGAACCGTGGCAGCGGCACGGGGGAGTGACCTCTCGGGACAGCCCACCGCCTACGACGCATGCGCGACATCTCGAGCGAGCGTGCCCTTCAGCTGCCCGCACAGCGGCGGCGCGTCCAGCCGCCTCGGCCGGCGGCGGGCCAGCCGGGTCCCACCGTCCTTCGGTCGATGCGCGAGGAGGACCTCTCCTTCGTGGTGGGTGAGCACCTCCAGCACTTCCCGCGCGGGTTCTTCGCCCGCCTCGGCCCCCGGTTCCTGCACGAGTACTACCGGGCGTTCCTGACCGGCGACAGCGGCGTGGCGGTGGTGGCAGAGGAGGCCGGCCGGCCCGTCGGCTACCTTGTCGGCGTGACCGACCCCGCCGCCCACCGCGAGCACGTCGTGCGCCGGCACGGCCGCGGCCTGGCCCTCCGCGGGGCGGCTCTGCTCGCCGTCCGTCCGCGGCTGCTCGCGACGTTCGTCCGGACCCGTGCCGCGCGCTACCTCGAGAAGCTGCTGGTACGACGGGCAGCACGCTCGGGCAGGACCGTCGACGTCACGCCGCCGGCCGTGCTGACCCATGTCGCGGTCACCGCGCACGCCCAGGGCAAGGGGATCGGCACGCGGCTCGTGGAGTGGTTCGAGCAGGCGCTCGAGGGCTGCGGGTGCGACCGGGTCGTGCTCGTGACGGCCGCCGGCCGCGAGGGGGCGGGGGAGTTCTACGAGCGGCGCGGCTGGACCCGCACCGGCGAGCACGCCACCGCCGACGGTCACCTGCTGAGCAACTACGAGTACCGGTTCGACGACGAGCACAGGGTGGTTCAGGCTTGAGAAAGCACATCGGTTCGGCTGCCGTGACGATCGCCGCGTCCGTCGTACTCCTCGCCGCGGGGTGCACGACCGACCCCGGCGAGCCCACCGCCACCTCGACGCCCACGCAGTCGGAGACCGCCACCCCGACCCCGACACCCACGCCGTCGGAGTCGCCGTCGGAGACGGCCACGCCCACCCCCACGGAGGAGCCGCTCCCCGAGAGCGCGGACGGCAGGATCCGCGAGATCCCGGACCGCCAGTGGGACAAGATCGTGCAGACCGGCGTGTGGCGTCCGGAGTGCCCCGCCGGGCGCGACCAGCTGCGCCGGGTCGAGATCAACCACCACACGTGGTCCGGCGGTGTGGAGCGCGGGGTGCTCGTGGTCAACGAGGACATCGCCGAGTCGATCGTGCGGATCTTCACCCGGCTCTACGACGAGGGCTTCCCGATCCGGCAGATGCGCCCGGTCGAGGAGTTCGGTGGCGACGTCAAGGCCAGTCTCGGGGCCGACAACACCTCCGCCTTCAACTGCCGGCGTCCCGACCAGATCAACGCGCCGGTGGACAAGTCCCCGCACGCCAACGGCCGCGCGATCGACATCAACCCGCTGGAGAACCCGTGGGTCGACCTGCGTTGCGACTGCTGGACCCCCAGCGGCAAGCACAAGGCGCGCACCCCGGGCAAGGGCAAGATCCTCGAGGGCGGCCTCGTCTGGCGGGTCTTCCGGGAAGAAGGCTGGATCTGGCAGAACATCAAGGTGCCCGACTACATGCACTTCGACACCGGCTACCCCTCGGAGCCGTACGAGGACAAGCAGGCCTAGTCGGTCAGGGTCCCGCGTCCCGCGTCATCGCGTCGCGGCGCGCCAGGGTCGCGGCGATCCCCCCGGCCGCTGCGCGCACCGAGGCGGCGTGCCGTTCCGGGTGGAACCTGGTCACCGGCCCGGTGACGCTGATCGCGGCCACCGGCCGGTCCTGAGCGTCCAGCACGGGCGCCGCGGCGCAGACGATGCCGATCGCGGACTCCTCGTACTCGAACGCGGTGCCGGTCTCGACCACCCGCTCGAGCTGCTGGCGCAGCCGGCCGGGTGCGGTGATCGTCCGTGGCGTGCGCCGGTCGAGCCCGCCGGCCACGACGTCGGCGAGCAGGGCGGGAGGCGAGTACGCGAGCAGGGCCTTGCCGATCGCCGTGCAGTGCAAGGGCATCCGGCCCCCGATCCGCGACGGGGTCGAGGCCTGTCGGTGGCCGCCGATCTTGGCGACGTACACCACCTCGCGTCCCTCGAGCACGCCGAGGTGCACGGTCTCGTGGGTCCGCTCGTAGAGGTCCTCCATGAACGGGGTGGCCACCTCGAGCAGCTGCCGCTCCACCGACGCGCGCATGCCGAGCTCGAACAGCTGTCCGCCGAGCCGGTAGCCGGAGTCGCTGCGGTCCAGCAGCCGCACCGCCACGAGGTCGTTGACCACGCGGTGCAGCGTGCCCTTCGGCAGCCCGGTGCGGCGACCGAGCTCGGCGAGGCTGACGCCGTGGTCGTCGGCGGTGAAGGCGTGCAGCACCGTGACCACCTTGCCGAGCACGGTGTTGGTGTCCACCTCGCTCATCGGTCCGCCCCGCCGGTGCTGTCCACGGTGCCGACCCTAGCCGTGACCGGCGCGGGACACAGCCGGGCTCTAGGCTTCCGGGCATGGAGGACTGGGCGCACGACCGGAGGCCGGTGCGCCGTGTGGTGGCGGGGGAGTACGCCGAGCGCGACCGCTGGCCTGCGACGATCCCCGCGGTCGCCCAGCTGCTCGACGAGGGCCTCGACCTCGCCCCCGGCGTCACGCTCCTGGTCGGTGAGAACGGCACCGGCAAGTCCACGATCGTCGAGGCGGTGGCGATGGCCTTCGGGCTTTCGCCCGAGGGCGGCTCGACGCACTCTCGCCACTCCACCCGGCCCACCGAGTCCGACCTGTGGAAGTGGGTCGTCCTCGAACGCGCCGCGGGGGCACCGCGCTGGGGGTTCTTCCTGCGCGCGGAGACCATGCACGGCTTCTACTCCTACCTCGAAGAGCACTCCGGCCGCTTCGACCCGAAGTTCCACGAGCTCAGCCACGGCGAGTCCTTCCTGGAGATCCTGCGCACCCGATTCGACTCGCCGGGCCTCTACTGTCTCGACGAGCCCGAGGCGGCGTTGTCGTTCTCCGCGCAGATCGCACTCGTCGCGACACTGCACGAGCTGGCCGAGGGCGGCGCCCAGGTCCTGTGCGCGACGCACTCGCCGCTGCTGGCCGCCCTGCCCGGCGCGACGATCCTGGAGACCGGTCCGTGGGGCATCCGGTCGACGTCGTACGACGATCTCGAGCTCGTCGCACACTGGAAGGCGTTCCTCGCCGAACCGATGCGCTACCTGCGTCACGTGCTGTGACCGAGGGCGGGAGAGCGCCCGTCCAACATGCAGCCAGCCCGGCGAAAGGGCCTCCGCAGGCGTAGCAGGCCGCTCCGGGACCTCTAGCTGCATGTTCGACGGTCCCGCGTCGGGCGCGGTGGTCTCGAGACGGCTCGCCCAGCGGCTCGCCTCCTCAACCACCGGGGCGGGGTCCGGATCGTGGTCCGGTGTGGCAGCACGACGCTAGAACCTGATCTAGTTTCCTCGTCGGGGATCGGGCCCCGGCGACGAGCAGGAGGTCGGCGAGTTGGCTGCACTGTCGCGACGGAGCTTTCTGGGGGCTGCGGCAGGCGTCGCGGCGGCGAGCGTGGCCGCCCCGGCACGCGCGAGCATCCTCCCCGTGCCGGTGACCGAGGAGCGCAGACCGGCCGTGGTGATCGGCTCCGGCTTCGGCGGCGGGGTGGCCGCGAGGCGCCTCGGCCTGGCCGGAGTCAGGACGCTGGTGCTCGAGCGGGGCAGGCGCTGGCCGACCGGGCCCGGCTCGGACACGTTCCCGACCCTGGCGAACAACGACCACCGCACGTCGTGGCTCTCGCCGGTGCCGACGATGCCAGTGCCCCCGACCAGCCCGTCGGCGTTCGTGCCCTACACCGGGCTGATCGAGCGGGTCCGCGGCGTCGGGGTCGACGTGATGTGCGCGGCGGCCGTCGGTGGCGGCTCGATCCCCTACCACGGGATGACCCTGCAGCCGATGGGCGAGGCGTTCGCGATCACGGTGTCGAGCTCGATCGACTACGAGCTCCTCGACCGCGACCACTACCGCAGGGTGGCCCGCGACCTGCACGCGACACCGATCCCCGACGACATCCTCGCCGACCCCCGCTACAAGGCGCCGCGGATCTTCGAGCAGCGTGGCCGGGAGGCCGGCTTCGACACGTTCCGGATCGACTCCCCGACCGACTGGGAGGTCGTACGACGCGAGCTGCGCGGCGAGCTGCCCCCGTCGTACATCACCGGTGACATGACCTTCGGCTGCAACAACGGCGGTCGCTGGTCGGTGGACGTCACCTACCTGGCCCAGGCCGAGGCCACCGGCAACGTCGAGGTCGCGCCGCTGCACCGGGTCACCGACATCGCGCGCGACGCCCGCGGCGAGTGGGTGGTGCACTGCGAGCGGATCTCGACCGGTGGCCAGGTGCTCGAGCGCAAGCAGATCACCACGCCGGCCCTCTTCCTCGGGGCGGGCTCCCCGGGCACCACGCGGCTGATGGTCAAGGCCAAGGAGAAGGGCCTCGTCCCGGACCTGCCCGACGGCGTCGGCACCGGCTGGGGCACCAACGGGGAGCGGGTCTACCTGGCGACCACGGCGCAGGACAGTCCCGGTGCCTACCAGGCCGGGCCGGTGGCGATGGGCGCGCGCGACTGGTCCGACCCGGCTCGTGCGCTGACCATGACCACCGGTCCGCTCCCGCTGCCGGCGGACGTGGCGACGTACACCGTGGCCGGCTTCATGGTCACCACCGAGACCGGGCACTGGGCCTACGACCCGGTCCGCGACGACGCCGTCCCGGTGTGGGACCGGTCGAAGGAGGCCGACACCAAGCCGGTGCTGGACGCGGCGGTGGAGCGGCTGACCAGCGACACCCCGTTCCACCTCAACACCGACGGCAACCTGTTCGACAACACGACCTTCCACGCCGTCGGCGGCATGCCGTTCGGCAGCGTGTGCGACGACGCCGGACGGGTGCACGGCCAGCGCGGCCTCTTCGTGATGGACGGGGCCCGGATCACCGGCTCGTGCGCCGCCACGAACCCGTCGATGACGATCGCCGCGCTGGCGGAGTACTCCATGGACCGCGTGCTGCGCGAGGACCTCGCGCTGCTCGCCTGAGACCGGGCATGCTGAGCCACGGAGGTGACCCATGGCGGAGCAGTACCCCGAGCTGCGACAGGTCGTGCTCGACACCACCGACGTCCGCGGGCTGGCGGAGTTCTACCGGCAGCTGCTGGGCTACCGGTATCGACCTGGCGACGAGGAGCCCGAGCCCGGTGAGGACTGGCTCGTGCTCCGTGACGCCGGTGGCGCCAACAGGCTGGCCTTCCAGCAGGTCGACGAGCTGCCGGAGACGACGTGGCCGGACCCCGGCGTGCCGCAGCAGCTGCACCTGGATCTCACCGTGGACTCGGGGGCCGAGCTCGACGCGCAGCACGAGCGGGCGCTCGCGCTCGGGGCGCGCCTGCGCTTCGACCGCTCCGACGACCCCGAGGAACCGCTACGCGTGTACGCCGACCCTGCCGGCCACCTGTTCTGCATCTTCGTCGCCTGACCCCGGCCCTGGCGCCTGTCCTCCGGCTCTCCCGGCCGGGCCGGCGCAGCGGTCAGGCCTGCTGGACCGTGTAGACGACCGTCTGGATCGCGATCATGCCGTCGCGGAACACGAAGGTGTCGATGCCGTTGTCGACCCGGTGGCCGCCGCCGGTGGCCTTCCACTCCAGGTAGAGCACGTCGTCGGCGAAGACGGTCTCCAGCTCCCACTGGGCCCGGGGTACGTCGGCCAGCAGCTGCGTGAACACCTGCCGGGCGCCGTCCTTGCCGCGGTAGACCTGCTTGTTCACCACCAGCAGCGCGTCGTCGCTGTAGTCGGCGAGGATGTCCTCGAGGTCCTCGGCGCCGAGCGCCTGGCCGTGGTGGGCGAAGACCTCTTCGGGGGTCCGGGTCGCCATGGTTCCTCCGATCGTGGGATCTGCATCCGGCAGCCGAACGGGTTCGATCTCGAGTCTGCTCGTGGGCGCATTGCGTTGTCCATGCCCCGACAGGGTCAGGTGAGTAGAGTGCCGGACAGGTGGCCACCCGGTGTCTGATCACTCCCTGGAGGCGCAGATGAAGGCGGTTCGACTGCACGAGTACCACTCCCGCCCGGTCGTGGAGGACGTCCCTGAGCCGAGGGCCGACGGGCCGTTCGACGTGGTGGTGAGGATCGGCGGGGCCGGCCTGTGCCGCACCGACCTGCACATCGTCGAGGGCCAGTGGGCGGAGAAGAGCAACGTCGCCCTTCCCTACACGCTGGGCCACGAGAACGCCGGCTGGGTGCACGAGGTGGGCTCGGCCGTGGCGCACCTGCAGGTCGGCGACCCGGTGATCCTGCACCCGCTCGCCACCTGCGGCTTCTGCCGTGCCTGCCGGGCCGGCGACGACGTGCACTGCGAGGCCAGCGCGTTCCCGGGCATCGACACCGACGGCGGGATGGCCGAGCTGATCAAGACCTCGGCGCGCGCGGTGGTCAAGCTGCCCGCGGGCGTCGAGCCGGCCTCGGTGGCCGCCCTGGCCGACGCCGGACTCACCGCCTACCACGCGGTGAAGAAGGCGGTGCCGCTGCTGCACCCCGGCAGCACCTGCGTGGTGATGGGCGCCGGCGGTCTCGGTCACATCGGTATCCAGTGCCTGCGGGGGATGAGCGCGACGCGGATCGTCGTGCTCGACCGCAACGAGGAGGCCCTCGCGCTCACGCGCGAGTGGGGCGCCACGGAGACGGTCCTGGTCGACGGCTCCCACGTCGAGCGCGTGCTGGAGCTGACCGACGGCAAGGGCGCCGAGGTGGTGCTCGACTTCGTCGGCGAGCAGGGCGCCGAGCACGACAGCTGGGTGATGACGCGGCGGGCCGGCAGCGACTTCGTGATCGGGTACGGCGGCACCGTCGACGTCCCGACCATCGACGTGATCTCCACCGAGCGCAACGTGGTCGGCAACCTGGTCGGCAGCTACAACGAGCTGGTCGAGCTGATGGCGCTCGCCGCCGACGGTCGGGTCGAGATGCTCACCCACACCTACCCGCTCGAGGCGGTCAACGACGCGATGGACGACCTCGACGCCGGCAGGCTGCGCGGTCGCGGGATCCTCGTGCCGTCGTCGGTCTGACCGCGCAGAGGGGCCAGGCGCTCCGGGACCTCCAACACTTATCCGGTGCCCGCAAGGGCGGATACCTTGCGGGCAGAGGGCTCTCTACACCCGGGGGTGTGTCATGCGTATCTCGCGCCTTCTCTCCCTGCTGATCAGCGTGCTGCTCGTCGTACCCGTGCTGGCGACCGCCGGCGCCACGGCCACCTCGAGCGCCGCCACCGTGCCGACCCTGGTCAAGATCCGGGCCGCGCACCACCCCGGCTTCGACCGGCTCGTGTTCGTCTTCGACGGTGGGATGCCCGCGCCCCGCCAGGTCAGGTACGTCGACCAGCTGCTCGGCGACGGGTCTGGGCTGCCGGTGCGGATCGCCGGACGGGCGATCCTGCGGGTCCGCTTCGACCAGGCCACCGCCCACGACGCCGACGGCCAGACGGTCGCCGCCCGCCGCGCGTTCCCGCTGCCCAACGTCATCACCGCGGTGCGCTCCGGCGACTTCGAGGCGGTGACCACGTACGGCATCGGCCTGGCCAAGAAGACCGACTTCGAGGTCTCCACCCTGCGCAACCCCCACCGGGTCGTGCTCGACATCCGGGCCGCCTTCCCGACCGTGGACCGCAAGGTGTTCTTCTTCGACGAGGACCGCTACCTGGCCAACACCGAGCCGTTCTTCGTGCCGCGGATGCGCCCGGTCCGCAAGGTCGCCCAGGCGACCGCGGTGCTGGACCGGCTCTACGCCGGGCCGCTGCCGCGCGAGCGCGCCGACGGGCTGCGGCTGCTCCGCTCGCGGTCGACCGGGTTCACGAACCTCGACATCGACGACATGGTCGCTCGCGTGCAGCTGACCGGCCGCTGCAGCAGCGGCGGGTCGACGGTCACCGTCGCCGGGGAGATCATGCCGACGCTGAGGCAGTTCCCGCGGGTCGACTGGGTCAAGATCTACGACCCGGCCGGCACCACCGAGACCCCGCTCGGCCCCTCCGACTCGATCCCGGAGTGCCTCGAGCCGTAGGGGCCCGGCGGAGGCGTGACCGCGCCGCCGACCGCTGCTATCGTCGCCACATCCACACGGGAGCCCGAGGCATCGGGCTGAGATGGAGCTGTAGCCGCTCCGACCGTCGAACCTGATCCGGGTAATGCCGGCGAAGGAAGTGAGGCGACGTGCTACCACGCATCCACTGCATCACCGATCTCCCCGCACACGACGAGGTGGCGCTCGACCTGCTGGCCTCGCTGGTCGCGGCGGGGGTCGACGCGGTCCAGGTCCGCGCCAAGGATCTCGCCGACCGCGAGCTGCTGGCGTTCACCCGTGCCGTCCTCCACCGCCTCAGCGGTACGGCGGCCACGGTGATCGTGAACGACCGGATCGACATCGCGCTGGCCGCAGGCGCCCACGGCGTCCACCTGGGGCTCGACGACCTGCCCGTCGCGGACGCCAGACGCCTTGCCCCGCAGGGCTTCTTGATCGGTGCGACCTGCCGCGACGCCGAGCACGCCCGCGCAGCGAAGGCGGCCGGAGCGGACTACGCCGGGGTCGGGCCGGTGTACCCGTCGGCCACCAAGGCCGGCCTGCCCGACCCGATCGGCCTGGACACGCTGCAGGAGACCGCTGCGGTGCTGCCGGCGATCGCGATCTCCGGGATCACAGCGCAGCGGGTGCCCGAGGTGATGGCCGCCGGGGTGCACGGCGTCGCCGTCGCCGCCGCGCTCTGCCGGTCCGCTGATCCGCCGCTCGCCGCGAAGGAGCTGGTCGCCGCCGTCGCCGGGTCATGAAGGTCGCTGTCGCCGGGGCCGGGATCATCGGCCTCGCCTGCGCCGACGAGCTGGTCCGTGCCGGTCACGACGTGCACGTCTTCGACCCCTCGCCGGGCCAGGGAGCCACCCACGCCGCGGCCGGGATGCTGACCCCCGGTGGGGAGGCGTGGTTCGGGGAGGTTTCCCTGCTCCGGCTGGGGATCGAGTCGGCGAGGATGTGGCCGGCGTACGCAGCCTCCCTCTCCGCACGCGCCGGCGTCGACGTCGACCTCAGGACCACGGGCACCGTGCTCGCCGGTGTCGACCGCGACGACCTGGCCGACGTGGAGCGGCCGCTGGGGCTCCTGCGCGCCCACGGTGTGCTGGTCGAGGAGCTGACCGGCCGCGAGCTGCGCCGGCAGGAGCCGGCCCTCGGCCGTGTCGCCGGCGGCGCGCTTCTGCCCGAGGATCACAATGTCGACCCGCGCCGGGTGGCCGAGGCGTTGCTCCGGGTGCTGGGGGACCGGGTGGTGCATCGCGACGTGGATGCCGTCGTGGACGACGCGGTGCGACTCCGGGACGGCTCGCAGTTCCCCTGTGACGCCGTGGTCTGGGCGACCGGGGCGCGGGCGCGCGAGCACGGGCCGTGGGTGCGGCCCGTGCAGGGCGAGACGATCCGGCTGCGCGGTGGTGACGCCCCCGACCGGGTCGTCCGGGCCCGGGTGCACGGCGAGCCGGTCTACGTCGTACCCCGCGCCCACGGCGAGGTCGTGGTCGGCGCCACCGAGGAGCAGCACCACGGGCCACCGGTCGCGACGGTCGGAGCAGTCAGCCGGCTGCTGGCCGCGGCACGGGCGCTGGTCCCCGGCCTCGACACCGCGGAGCTGCTCGAGGTCACCGCCCGGCACCGGCCGGGCAGCCCGGACAACGGCCCGCTGCTCGGGCTCGATCCCGGCGCCGACCTCGGCTCCGGCGGAGGCGGAGGCACGGGCCGACCGCGGCAGGTGCTCGCCGTCGGTCACTACCGCGGCGGCGTGCTGCTTGCGCCGCTGACCGCGCAGGTGGTTCGGGCGCACGTCGAGGACGCGCCCGTGCCCGAGGTCGCACGACCGTTCACCCCGGACCGGTTCACCCCAGCACGACAAGGAGCCAGCTGATGGACATCACCTTCAACGGCGAGCAGCGCACGGTAACCGACGAGGCCACCGTCGCCGAGCTCGTGCCGCGAGTCGGCGGGCTCGCCGTGGCCGTCAACGGGGTCGTGGTCCCCGCGACGGCGTGGTCGCGGACCCGGCTCGCCGAGCGCGACGAGGTCGAGGTCGTCAGCGCACAGCAGGGCGGGTGAGCGCCGTGCAGGTGGCAGGCGAAGAACTGACGAGTCGGCTCTGGATCGGCACCGGCGGACTCGCCAGCGTGGCGACGGTCGAAGAGGTCGTGGACGCGGCCCGCCCCGGCCTGGTCACCGTCTCCATGCGCCGCACGTCCGACACCGGGCCGGGCGGCCTGCTCGACGCACTGCGCGCCAAGGGGGTGCGGATCCTGCCCAACACCGCGGGCTGCCTGAGCGCGCGAGAGGCGGTGCTCACCGCGCAGCTGGCCCGCGAGGCGTTGCAGACCGACTGGGTGAAGCTCGAGGTGATCGGCGACGAGACGACCCTGATGCCCGACGTCGTGGAGCTGGTCGAGGCCGCGGAAACCCTTGTGCGGCAAGGGTTCACGGTGCTGCCGTACACCACCGCGGACCCGGTGGTGGCCCAGCGTCTGGTCGACGTCGGCTGTGCCGCGGTGATGCCGCTCGGCTCCCCGATCGGGTCGGGCCGCGGCATCGACGACCCGCACGCGATCGAGGCGGTGCGCGCCGCGGTCGCGGTGCCGGTCGTCCTCGATGCCGGGATCGGCACCGCCGGTGACGCGGCCCGGGCCATGGAGCTCGGCTGCGACGCCGTGCTCGCGGCGACCGCGATCACCCGCGCGGAGGACCCGGTCGCGATGGCGACCGCGATGCGGCTCGCCGTGGAGGCGGGGTGGCTCGCCCACGGGGCCGGCCGGATCCCGCGGCGGAGCACCGCACGGGCCTCCAGCCCGATGGCCGGGCGGGTGGGCCGATGAGGTTGCCTCGGCTGCTGCTGCTCACCGACCGGACCCAGCTGCCCGCGGGGCGGGACCTCGTCGAGACCGTCGCTCGCTGCGTCGACGCGGGGCTCGGTGCCGTCGTGGTGCGTGAGCTCGACCTCGGCCGCGACGAGCGGCACGACCTGATGGCCCGGATCGCCGAGACCGGGGTGATGGTGATCGCCGCGCACACCTGGAGCCCACCGGCCGCGGGGATCCACCTGTCGGCCACCCAGAGCGGTGTCGACGCCCGGTCGGCGCCGTTCCACGGCCGGTCCTGCCACAACGACGAGGAGGTTCGTCGCGCGGTCGGAGGAGGCGCGACCTACCTGTCGATCTCGCCGGTCGCGACCACGGTGTCCAAGCCCGGCTACGGCCCGCCGGTCGGCACCGCGGGGGTCCGTCGTGCCGTCACGCTCGCCGGCAAGGTCCCGGTGTTCGCCCTCGGTGGCGTGGACGCCGGCAACGCGGGGGCGATGCTGGCCGCGGGGGCCCACGGGGTCGCGGTCATGGGCACGGTGATGCGTGCCGACGACCCGGCCGCGGTGCTCCGCAGGATCCAGGAGCGGCTGAGATGAGCGCCCCGCTGGTCACCCTCACGATTGCCGGCACCGACTCCGGCGGCGCGGCCGGGGTGGCCGCCGACCTGACCACGTTCGCGGCCCTCGGCGCCCACGGAGCCTGTGCGGTCACCGCGGTCACCGCACAGGACACCACCGGTGTGCACGGCGTCGTGCAGCTCACGGCCGCCGACGTGCAGGCGCAGGTCGACGCGGTGCTCGAGGACCTGCCCGTGGCCGCGGTGAAGACCGGGATGCTCGGCACGCCCGAGATCGCCCGGCTCCTCGGCCGGCTCCCCGAGCACCTGCCGCTGGTGGTGGACCCGGTGCTCGTCGCGACCAGCGGTGCCGAGCTCGGCGGCGAGGACGTGGTGCGTGCCTACCGCGAGCACGTGCTGCCCCGCGCGACAGTCGTCACCCCCAACCTCGACGAGGCGGCCCGGCTGGTCGGAGCGAGCCTGGGCGACCCGGTCCGCGACATCGCGCTGGCCCTGCACGCGATGGGGCCGGCCGTCGTACTCACCGGAGGGGACCCGGGTGCGAGCACCTGCTGCGACGTCGTCGTCGACCACGACGGTCGCACGCACCTGCTCGAGCACGAGACCGTGCCCACCCACAACGACCACGGCACCGGCTGCACGTACTCCGCCGCGCTCGCCGTGGAGCTCGGCCGGGGCCTCCCGCTCCTGCACGCGGCCGTCCTGGCGCAGGCCTTCGTCGCCCGCGCCCTGCGCACCTCCGCCGGCTGGCGCCTCGGCAGGGGCCGCGGCCCGGTGGCTCACACGTTCGTCAGGTGACAATGGCCCGATGAGGCGCTCGTGGGTGCTGCACGTCGACCTCGACCAGTTCATCGCCGCGGTCGAGGTGCTGCGGCATCCCGAGCTCGCCGGCCGGCCGGTCGTGGTGGGCGGCCGCGGTGATCCCACCGAGCGCGGGGTGGTGTCGACGGCGTCGTACGAGGCGCGCGAGCTCGGCGTGCACTCCGGCCTGCCGCTGCGCGTGGCGCTGCGGCGCTGCCCGGATGCGGTCTTCCTGCCCGTCGACGCCGACGCCTACGACGCCGCGTCGGAGAAGGTGATGGCCACGCTGCGGGCCCAGGACGCGGTGGTCGAAGTGCTGGGTTGGGACGAGGCGTTCCTGGGCATCGAGACCGACGATCCCGAGGCGTTCGCCCGGCACGTGCAGGCCGCGGTGCTGGACGCGACCGGGCTGCACTGCTCGGTCGGCATCGGCGACAACAAGCTCCGGGCGAAGATCGCCACCGAGTTCGGCAAGCCCCGCGGGATGTTCCGGCTGACCGAGGACAACTGGTTCGAGCAGATGGCCGACCGGCCGCCGGACGCGCTGTGGGGGATCGGCAAGAAGACCGCGAAACGCCTTGCCACGTTGGGGATCGAGACGGTCGGGCAGCTCGCCGCCGCCGACGCGCACCGGCTCGCCGCGGAGCTCGGACCGACGATGGGGCCGTGGTACCGCCGGCTCGGGCGCGGTGTGGACACCTCCCCGGTCACGAGCACGCCCTGGGTGGCCCGCTCGCACAGCCGGGAGACCACCTTCCAGACCGACCTCACCGACCCCGGGGCGGTCCAGGCGGAGGTACGACGGCTGGCCCGGCACGTCGCGCAGGACGTGCAGCGCGAGCAGCGGCCCGTCGTACGGGTCACCCTGAAGGTGCGCTACGCGCCGTTCGAGACCCACACCCGCAGCGTGACGCTGGAGCAGCCGACCACCGAGACCGGTCCGATCGAGGAGGCTGCGGCGGCGCTGGTCACCCGCCTCGACGTTGCGCGGGCCGTGCGCCTGCTCGGCGTCCGGTGCGAGATGGCCCCACCCGGCTGAGCGGTTGCCCGCGCGGCTCCCACGATCGGGTCCTCCGCTGCCGTACGGTCGTCGCGACCCACGACCGACTTGGAGCAGAGGCAGACAGGTGCACGGAACCCGCGCGCTCACCCGGACCCCTCGACGAAGCCTCGTCGCGGTGCTGGTCGCGCTGGCCGCCACGCTGAGCCTCGTGGGCGCGCCGACCGCACCCGCCAACGAGCTCGGCGACCGCAGCAAGCGCGTGCACCGCGAGATCGACCAGGCCCGCAAGGAGCTCCGCCACTCCAGCCGGGCCCTGGTGCGTGCCACCGCCAAGGTGGCCCGGGCACAGGAGAAGCTCGAGGCGGCGGAGTCCGCGCTCGACGAGCGCCAGGCCGAGGCGGCCGCGGCGGCGGTGGTCGACGCGCAGATGCAGTCCGAGCTCGACGTGGCCAACGCCCGGCTCGGACGCGCCAGGTCCGCCCTCGCCCGGGGCCGGCGCAGCCACGAGGCGCAGGAGCAGGTGCTGCGCCACATCGCCGCGCAGACCTACCAGGCCGGGGCGCCCAGCCTGATGGGCCTGACCCTCGTGCTCACCTCGCGTGACCCGCAGGAGCTCACCACGCAGCTCAACGTCGTGCAGAACCTCCTCGACAAGGAGGCCGCGACGCTGCGCCGGCTCGAGGCGTCCCGCCTGCTGCTGGAGCTGCAGAAGGAGCGGGTCGCGGAGGCGGTGAAGGAGGTCGCCGTGCGCCGGCAGGCCGCCGCCGAGACGCTCGCGGCACGGCGCGCGGCTGAGGCTCGCGCGCAACAGGCCGCGGACCGGGTCGCCGAGGCGCTCGACGAGCGCACCCGGGCCCGCCAGCAGGCGTTGCGCACCAAGCGGGCCGACCAGCGCCGGCTCCAGCAGCTGCGCGAGGAGCGCGACAAGATCAGCCGGCTGATCCGCAAGCGCGAGGCCGACCTGCGTCGCAAGCGGTCCAAGCGGGCGATCGAGCGCGCGAAGAAGGCGTCGCTGTCACGCCGAGCGCCGATGATGATGCCGATCGACAGCTACATCACCTCACCGTTCGGCATGCGGCTGCACCCCATCTACCGCGCCTGGCGGCTGCACGACGGCACCGACTTCGGCGCCCGCTGCGGGCGGCCGATCCGGGCTGCCGCCTCGGGCCGGGTGATCGGGCGCTACTACAACGTCGGCTACGGCAACCGGGTGATCATCGCCCACGGCTACATGCGCGGGGTCTCGGTCACCACGACGTACAACCACCTGAGCCGCTACTCCGCCTACGTCGGCCAGCGCGTGCGCAAGGGCGACGTCATCGGGTACGTCGGAAGCACCGGCTACTCCACCGGCTGCCACCTGCACTTCATGGTGTTCCGCACCGGCTACCCGGTGAACCCGATGTTCTGGCTGCGCTGACCGCCGTCCACCCCCTCCCGGCCCGTCCGGAATGCCCGGGGTGACCTTGGGCCCTTCTGCACGTCCCGGACAGGGGAGTGTCATGGGGTCAGGAGGTGCGCCATGACCAGCGCCCGATCGTCACTCACCTTCCTCGGAGCCGCCCGCACCGTCACGGGCAGCAAGTTCCTGATCGAGAACGACGGAAACCGCGTCATGGTCGACTGCGGTCTGTTCCAGGGCGAGCGGGTCTGGCGCCGCCGGAACTGGGAGCCGTTGATGGTCGACCCGGCCAAGACCGACGCCGTCGTGCTCACCCACGCCCACCTCGACCACTGCGGCTACCTGCCGGTGCTGGTGCGCAATGGGTTCAACGGGTCCGCGGTGTGCACCCCGGAGACCGCTCAGCTCGCCGCGATCGTGCTCCGCGACGCCGCGCACCTGGCGGAGGAGGACGCCGAGCACGCCAACGTCTACGGGTACTCCAAGCACCGGCCGGCCCTGCCCCTGTTCGACTCCGCCGACGCGGAGAAGGCGATCTCCCTGCTGAGCCCGGTCGACCACGACGCGCTGGCCGACCTGCCGGGCGGGGTGCGGGTGCGGCTGCGTTCGGCGGGGCACATCCTCGGCTCGGCCTTCGCGGAGCTGGAGGTCGACGGCCGCCGGCTGCTGTTCAGCGGTGACCTCGGCCGCCCCGGGCATCCGCTGCTGCGACCCCCGGAACACCCGGCCGACGCCGACGTCGTGGTCGTCGAGTCGACGTACGGCGCGGACGCGCACCAGCCGATGGAGCAGGGCGACGAGGTGATCGCCGAGGCGATCCGTCGCACGATCGCCCGCGGTGGCGTCGTACTCATGCCGGCCTTCGCGGTCGACCGGACGTTCGTGCTGCTGATGACGCTGGCCCGGTTGGAGACCGAGGGCCGGATCCCGACCGTGCCGGTGTACGTCGACAGCCCGATGGCGTTGCGGGCCCTGGACGTCTACAAGGCGGCGATCCGCGAGCACGACGCCCAGCTGCGCCCGGAGGTCACGATGGCGAGCACGGCGTACCGGCCGAGCCACCTGAAGCTGATGCCGGGCCGCGAGGAGTCGGAGAAGCTGAACCGCCCCGGCAAGCCGTGCATCATCATCTCCGCCTCCGGCATGGCGACCGGCGGCCGAGTGCTGCACCATCTGGCCCACCAGCTGCCCAACGGGCGAAACAGCGTGGTGCTCACCGGCTTCCAGGTGCCCGGCACACGGGGGCGGTCGCTGCTCGAGGGCGAGAAGCAGGTCAAGATCCACGGCCGCTACATCCCGGTACGCGCCGAGATCCACATGACCAACGCGTACTCCGCTCACGCCGACGCTTCGCAGACCATCGAGTGGCTCTCGACGATGGCCGAGCCGGACATCGCCTACGTCGTGCACGGTGAGGAGGAGTCGGCGCGTGCCCTGGCCGGCCGGCTCTCCGACGAGCTCGGGTGGACCGCGGTCGTCCCGCGCTACCAGGAGCGGGTGCGGCTGACCTGAGGCGCCCGGTCGTGTGCTTCCGCGACAGCCCCGACGGAGGTGCCGCCGCCGTCACAACCACTCAGATGAGCCGTTGTGACACCGGTCTTTCGTGCCCGAGCTGTCACAACCGCTCAGATGCGCCGTTGTGACAGTTGGACCGCCGCTGGACCGTCGCCGTACTGATCGGCACTGTCACAGATCGACGCCGGCCGGTGTCTCCATGCCAGGACCACCAGACGAGGAGGAGACATGACCAGCAACACCCGGGTCCCCGCGACCGAGGTGACCGGCGTCTACGGCGCGGTCCTGAAGGCCGCCACCAGGAGGATGTTCGGCGAGGTACCCGAGTCGCTCGGGGTGATGTGGCACAACCCGCAGGTGCTCAAGTTCGCCCTCGGGCTGGGCCGGAGGAGCAGCAAGTGGAACGCCTGCGACGAGGACCTGAAGTCCTACGCCCACATGGCGACGGCAGCCCTGATCGGGTGCTCGTTCTGCCTCGACCTGGGCTACTTCCAGGCGCACAACGAGGGACTCGACGTGGCCAAGGCCCGCGAGGTGCCGCGCTGGCGGGAGTCGAGCGTGTTCACGCCCCTCGAACGCGACGTCATGGAGTACGCCGAGGCGATGTCACAGACGCCACCGACCGTCACCGACGAGCTCTCCGCGCGGCTGCTGCACCAGCTCGGGGCCCCGGCCCTGATCGAGCTCACCGCCTGGGTCGCCCTGGCCAACCAGTACGCCCGGTCCAACGTCGCCCTCGGCATCGAGGCCCAGGGGTTCGCGGCCGCGTGCGGGCTGGCCCCGCTGGCCGCCCCCGGCGGCGTAGCGTCGCAGGCATGACCGACGACCCCTTCGTCGCCCACCGCAGCCTGCTGTTCACGGTTGCCTACGAGATGCTCGGCTCCGCCGCCGACGCCGAGGACGTCGTGCAGGATGCCTGGCTGCGGTGGGCCGACCTCGGTGACGCCGGCCGCGCCGAGGTCCGTGACCCACGCGCCTACCTGGTGCGCACCGTCACGCGGCAGGCGCTCAACCGGTTGCGCACGCTGGCGCGGCGGCGCGAGGAGTACGTCGGGGAGTGGCTGCCCGAGCCGCTGCTGACCAGCCCCGACGTCGCCGAGGACGTGGAGCTCGCCGAGAGCGTGTCGTTCGCCCTGCTGACCGTGCTGGAGACGTTGGGCCCCACCGAGCGTGCGGTGTTCGTGCTCCGCGAGGTGTTCGAGATGCCGTACGACGAGATCGCGCGAGCCGTCGACAAGACGCCGGCCGCCGTGCGGCAGATCGCGCACCGGGCCCAGGCGCACGTGACCGCGCGGCGCCCGCGTGCTCAGGTGAGTCGGGCCGAGCAGGAGGCCGTCGTGGCGCGCTTCCTTGCCGCGATCAGGGGTGGCGACCTGCAGCAGCTGCTCGACGTGCTGGCGCCCGACGTGGTCGCGGTCGCGGACGGTGGCGGCGTGATCTCGGCCGCGCGGCGTCCGGTGCGGGGCGCTGACCGGGTGGCGGCGTTCCTCGGCGGCCTGGCGCGGCTCGTCGGCTCGTTCGAGGCGATCCCGATCTGGCTCAACGGGGCGCCCGCGGCCCGGATCGACCTCGGCGGACAGCTCGACACCGTGGTGAGTCTGGTGATCGAGGACGGCCGGGTCTCCCGGATCTACGCGGTGCGGAACCCGCACAAGCTGGCGCACCTCACCGAGGAGGCCGAGCTCAGCAGGTGATCACCGGGGGCCGGCTACTCGGTCGCGACCTCCACGTCGAGCCACGAGAACCTGGTGGCCAGGTCACGGAGCTCGTCCGCGTCGGCCGGCCGGGGGAGCAGGAGGCGGTCCGGGAGGAAGTGGACCAGGGTGCCCGTCGTACCGGACGACCCGACGGGGACCAGACCGGTCGTCGGAACGCCGAGCTCGTACCGCTGGGTCCACGAGCCCTCCGCGCGCCGGTTGGTGTGCACGAGCCAGCGGCTCAGGGCCGCGACGACCGAGATGCCACGCCGGGGGTGGCCGTCGGGCAGGTCCACGTCCGAGGAGTCGAAGAAGCGCAGGTCCGCGGTCGACATCACCGGCTTGCGGATGATGTCGCCGGTGGCGTCGCGCCGGGTGTCGGTGCCGCGTCCGTCGTCGCTGACCGAGAGCGAACCGTCGGCGTGCAGCACCACGAGGCACGCCCCGGTCCGGCCGAGGGCCTCGGCCTCGTCTTCGGCATAGGCGAGCACCTCCAGGACCAGGTGGAGAACCCCGCTCGGTGCGTAGCCGGCTGCAGCTCGCCGGACGGTCTCGAGGTGGTGGTGGTCGACCTCGGCGGCCCAGTCGTGCGTCGTGTTGACCCAGCTGGACCGGTCGGACGTCGCCATGGCGCGATCCTGCCACCGCGCGTGGGTGCTGGCGGCGGTCGGGTGAGCAGTCCGAACCGCGGCTGCTGGCAGGCTGTTGCCATGACGATCACCCGGTCCGTCCTGTTGTTCCTGGCAGCCGCCGTGGCCGAGATCGGCGGTGCGTGGATGGTCTGGCAGGCCGTGCGTGAGAACCGTGGCTGGTTGTGGGCCGGCGCCGGGGTCATCGCGCTCGGGCTCTACGGCTTCGTCGCCACGTTCCAGCCCGACGCCCACTTCGGACGGATCCTGGCCGCCTACGGCGGGGTGTTCGTCGCCGGCTCACTGCTGTGGGGGATGGTCCTCGACGGCTTCCGCCCTGACAGGTACGACGTGGTCGGCGCGCTGATCTGCCTGGTAGGGGTCGCGGTCATCATGTACTCGCCCCGCCCGGGCTGACCGAGACTATTCACATTGTGTATTCACAGTGTGTATTGTCCTGCCCATGAGCGTCTCACGTGTCCTGCTCGGCATCCTCGCCGAGGGCCCTGCGCACGGCTACGACCTCAAGCAGGTCCACGACCAGCGCTTCCCCGGCGCCAAGCCGCTGGCCTTCGGGCAGGTCTACGCCGCGCTGGCGAAGCTCGAGAAGGAGGGCCTCGTGGAGGTCGTCGAGCGCGTGCGCGAGGCCGGTCCCGACCGGATGACCTACGCGATCACCGACGCCGGGCGGGAGGCGCTCGTCGCCTGGCTCGGCGCGACGGAGCCTGCGGGGCCGTACTCCGCCGACGACCTGGTGCGCAAGACCGTCACCGCCCTGCGGCTGGGCCGGGACGCGGCCGGCTTCCTCGCCACCCAGCGGCAGGTGCACCTCGCGGCGATGAAGGGACTGCTCGACCTGCAGGCCGCCACCGGCGACGTGGCCGCTCGCATCGTCATCGACCACGCGATCGAACACCTCGACGCCGACCTCCGGTGGCTGGAGAACGCCGCCGCCCGGGTCGGCTCCGCCCACGACAGGAAGATCCGCTCATGACCGCGCTCGTCCAGGCCCGTTCCCTCCGCAAGTCCTTCGCACAGACCGAGGCGCTCCGCGGCGTCTCGATGGAGGTCGGTGCGGGCGAGGTGGTGGCGATCACCGGTCCGTCCGGCAGCGGCAAGTCCACGCTGCTGCTGTGCCTGGCCGGCATCCTGCGCCCGGAGTCCGGCGAGATCGCGTACGACGGGCAGCGGCTCGACCTGCTCGGGGAGGCCGAGCGGACCCGGCTGCGTCGACGCGAGATGGGGGTCGTGCTGCAGTTCGGTCAGCTGGTGCCCGAGCTCACGGTGGTGCAGAACGTCGTACTGCCCCTGCTGCTGGACCGGCACGACCCCGCCTCCGCGCGGCGGGCGGCGCTGTCCTGGCTGGAGCGGCTCGACGCCGCCGAGCTGGCCGACCGACTCCCGGCCGAGCTGTCCGGCGGGCAGGCGCAGCGGGTGGCCGTGGCCCGCGCGCTGGTGACCGGGCCCCGTGTCGTGTTCGCGGACGAGCCGACCGGCGCCCTGGACACCGTGGGCGGCGAACACGTGCTCGGACAGCTCACGGGGGCTGTCCGGGACACGGGGGCGGCCCTGGTCGTCGCGACCCATGACAACAGGGTGGCGGCCAGGGCCGACCGTGAGGTCGTGCTGCTCGACGGGTCGGTCGAGGGTGCCGAGGTGCTGTCGTGACGGCGCGGGTGCGCACCGACCTGAGCCTGGTCGGAGCCTTCCTCCGCAACGGTGGCGGACCGCGCGCGGTGATGGTCGCGCTGTGCACCGCCGCCGTGTCCGGCTTGTTGCTGGTCGCGCTCACCGTTGTGCTGTTCACCTGGGAGTCCTCGCGGGAGCAGGAGCAGGTCAGTGACCTGGTCGCCGACGGTGGCGTGCGCGGGGGCTACGTCCTCGCCCTGCTGTTGATCTGCATCGCGCCGCTGGCCCTGCTCCGACAGGTGGTTCGGCTGGGGACCGCCGCCCGGGAGCAGCGGCTGGCCGCGCTGCGACTGGCCGGTGCCACCACGCGCGACGTGCGCCGGCTCGGCGCGCTCGAGGTCGGGCTGCCCGCACTGGCCGGAGGTTTCCTCGGCTACCCCGTCTTCGGGGTCCTCAGGGCGGTCTTCGGGGGGCTGCCGATGAGCCAGGGCGGCTACCACTTCGCCGAGTCCGAGGTGGCCCGGCAGCTGCGGCTGGTGCCGACCACGGTGCAGCCCAGCTGGTGGCAGGTGCTGCTGGTCGCCCTCGGGGTGGCTCTGCTGGGCGTCCTCGCGGGCGCGAGGACCTCCCGGTCGCTGGTCGTCTCACCGCTCGGTGTCGCCCGTCGGGGGCCGGGCTCGGCGCCGCGACCCTGGGCGGCGTTGCTCTTCGTGCCGGCGGTGGTGCTGTTCCTGCTCAGTGCCGACCCGAACAGGGATGGCGGGGTGTACGCCGTCGGATTCGTGGCCACCCTCGTGCTCGCCCTGCTCGGCCTGGCCCCGTGGGTGGCCTACCGCGCGGGGCGCCTCATGGCCGCGCGTGCCGCGACGGTTCCCGTGCTCATCGCCGGTCGGCGACTCGTTGCCGACGCCCGGCCTGCGGGACGGGCTGCTGCGGCCATCGGTGTCATCGGCGTGGTGGCCGGAGCGGGCGGCGCGGTGCTCGCGGACCTGCCCGACACCGTTGGTGGGCAGGGGTTCGCGGGGGTCGAGGCGTTCTACACCGTCCCGATCGTGCTCGCCGGCGCGGTCCTGCTCGCGGCGCTCGTGCTGGTGGTGTTCTCGATGGCGGTGCACGGTGTGGAGTCCCTCATCGACCACAAGCGGTCGGTGGCCTCGCTGGCCGCGCTGGGTGCATCCGTTCAGGAGCTCGAGCGAGCCCAGCGCTGGGAGGTAGGACTCGTGGCGCTGCCGATGTCGGCAGTGGGCCTCCTCATCGGGTCCGTGCCCATGGTGTTCCTCACCGACGGCCCCGACCGGTACACCTGGATCCCGATCCTCGTCGACCTGGTCACGATCGGCCTCGTCTGGGTGGCCGTGGTCGCCTCGGCGCGGCTGACGCGCCCGTGGCTGGCTCGTGCGGTGGCGCCGGTGAACCTGCGCACGGCGTGACGTCGTCACAGGTTCCCGTCGGGCAGCGATGAGTTCCCGACCTCCGCGAAGTCGTAGGAGGCAGGTTCCATCCCCATCACACCGACAGGAGGCTCGGCATGGCCACGATCTCAGCCAGCCTGTTCTCGGCACTCGACGGTGTCGTCGACCCGGGCATCGGCAACTGGCACTTCCCGTACTTCAACGAGGAGATGGGGGAGGCGGTGGGCCGCACGCACGATGCCGACGTCATGCTCTTCGGTCGAGTCACCTATGACAGCTTCGCCGGTGCCTGGCCGGAGCGGGAGGCGGCCGGCGGGGAGGATGCCGAGTTCGCCAAGCGGCTCGGGGACGTGCGCAAGATCGTCGCCTCGCGCAGCCCTCAGCAGTTCACCTGGCGCAACTCCGAGCAGCTCGAGGGCGACCTGGTCACGGGCGTGACCGCGCTCAAGAACGACCCGGGGGTTCGGAGGGTGGTCCTCAGCGGGTCGGTCTCGGTGGTGCGCCAGCTGCTCGACGACGGCGCGCCGGCTCGTCAGCTCCGCCTGGTCTCGGCGCAGCCCTTCAGAACCGGGGTGGTCTACCTGGAGTACCAGCCCGAGCCGAACCCGCCGTCGGGTTCCTACGAGGATGCGAAGGTGGACCTGCCTCAGCAGTGAGCGGTGTCCTGGGTCAGAGGCCCAGCGCGTCGGCCTCCTGTTCGACCAGCGCTGCGTAGAGCGCGTCGGCGGGATCGAACCCGCCCACGAAATGACCGTTGAGCTCGAGCGTGAGCAGCCCGATCAGCCGTGCGAAGGCTGCGGTCAGCGCCAGCATCGACCGGCGGTCCACGTCGAGTCCGAGCCCCTCGGCGGAGGCGTCGAGCTGCGGTCCCAGTGCGCCACGGGGAAGCGGGCGCCCCGTCACGGGATCGGGTGCAACGCCCTCGAGGGCGGCGGAGAACAGCGCCCGGACGACGCGGCCCGCCGGCTCGATGGTGTCCGGTGGTGCGGCGTACCCGGGGATCGCCGAGCCGTAGATCAGGGCGAACCGGTGCGGGGCGGCGACCGCCCACGTCCGGAGTGCTGCGCAAGTCTCGACCCAGCGGCGCCTTGGTCCCCGCCGGTCAGCGGCCCCGGCCGCCTCCAGTGTCTCCGCGAGATCCGTGTAGGCGTCGACGATGAGGGCGGTGATCAGGTCGTCACGGCTGGGGAAGTAGCGGTAGAGCGCGCTCGAGACCAGGTTGAGCTGGCGTGCGATGGCGCGCAGCGAGAGCTCGCCGGCCGCCGAGGTGGCGAGCTGGTCGAGGGCCAGCGCCTTGATGCGGTCGATGTTCTCGGCGCGCGCGAGCTGGCGCGGGGTCGGTCCCTTCGTCATGGGGGCAAGCATGCCACGTTACGGTGCGCTGCTCACTTCAGTGAGCGGTGCTCTTGCTTTTTTCGAGCGATGGGTGCACACTTCTCCGAGTAACGAGAGCACCGCTCTCTCAATCGTCAGGAGACCTCGTCATGTACACCCCGCTCCGCGTCACCGCATCTGCCGGCCTCGCCGTCTCGGGCCTGGCCTTCGCCGCTTACCCGGTTCTGCGTCCCTACGGACCCGAGGCAGGCGCAGCCTTCGCCGACGACCTCGCCTCGCCGCTGTGGCTGACGGCCCACGTGCTCGGGATGGTCGGTTTCGCTGCGCTTGCTTTCGCGCTTCGTGCCCTGGTCGCGACCGGGACTCCCTGGCAGTGGAGCGGTCGGCCGCTGCGCGAGGTGGAGACCCGGATGTGGCTGGCTCTCGCGCTGCTGCTGCCGTACTACGGGGCCGAGGCGTACGGCCTGAGCGCCGTGGGCCGCTTCGCGCAGGACGGAGACACCGGTGTCCTCGCCGTGGCCGAGTCGTTCCGGTACGCACCGTTCGAGGTCGGCACGTTCAGCGCGGGTCTCCTCCTCCTCGTGCTCGTTGGTGGCCGGATCGTGCACGGCACCTGGGCAGCCGGGGGGACCACTCGGGTGGGCGGCCTGCTCGCCGGACTCGGGCTGGCGACGTACCTGCCCCAGTTCTTCACCGCGCCGGCGATGCGGATGAGCCATGGCGTGATCCTCGGCATCGGACTCGTGCTGCTTGCCCGGGCGGCCGGGCGGCAACCTCGCGTGACCATCGATCCTGTCGCCCTGGAGCCCGCGGGTGCGTAGTGGACGCGGGTGACTGGCATGTCCGCGGAGCGTTGGAAGACCCGTATCGAGCACGAGATGGACATGAGGTCCGTAGCGACAGGTCCGCCGCGGTCGCGGGGGCGCTGCTCTGTGGGCGGCTGCTGGGCGAGACCGTCGCGGAGGTCTCCTCCGTCCCGCGGCTGTCTGGTCCGTGGTCTCCGATCCTGTGATGCACGAGAGGCTCGATCCCCGGTGTCGACTGGTGTCGGCGACCGGCAAGACCGGCGAGCCCGGTTCGGGGTACGAGCTCACCGTCCGAGCGGGCGGCACGGTGCTGCGCTGGACCGTGACGCTCCCGGGAGGCGGCCTCACCGGTCGGCTGGCAGGGGCTTCGGCCAAGAAGCAGCTGCGGACATGGCTGGCGGCGGTCGAACGCGAAGCGGAGTCCAGGAATCGGTGACCAGCTCGGTCATCTCCTGCAGGTCGAGGGCCGCCATCCTCACGTCCGCTCAGCTGTAACGCCGGTCTACCGCGGGAGGGAGCAGGAACTTCGGTCCCGGATCGGGTGCGCCGTGGTCCCGGGCAGCTCGAGGGCCCCGCGGCGTACGTCCGACGGTCACCATGGCGAAGACGCTCAGGCCGGGTCGATCGTCCGGCTCACGATCCACGCGTGCTTGCCGACCTGACGGACCCGCGAGAACTCGAGCGTCTCGAAGAGCTCGGCGGTCGCGCTGAACAGGAACCGCCCGTGCGCCTCACGCCCGGCCGTCACCTCGGAGATCGCCTCGACGCGTCCGCCGCCGGCCGCGGCGATCTGGTCCAGTGCACCCTCCACTGCGGCGCGGGCGACGCCCTGACCGCGGTGACGCTTGTCGACGAAGACGCACGTGATCCGCCAGTCCGGCCGCGGTGGGGCGTCCTTGTCGTACTCGCGCCGGTGCTTGATCCTCGGCAGCTCGTCCGGATCGCCGTACTGCGCCCAGCCCTGCGCCACCCCGTCGTCGTCGAAGACCAGAGCCGCGTGAGCTTGTCCGCTTCGGACCCGGGCCTCCTTCGCCGTGCGGTGGTCGAACCCCCGCTGTGCGCCCTCGGGGTGGAAGCCGATGCACCAGCACCCGCCGAAGACCCCGTTGTTGCGTTCGACGAGCTCGGCGAACGGGTCCCAGGTGGAGGCGTCCAGTGGTCGCACCGTGTAGGGCATGGGTCGCCCTCCTTGCGTCGAGGTCCGGACCCCTTGCACGCTAGGGCAGGATCCGGACGGTCTGCTGCCGGATATCCGCGCTCCGTCGTACGCTCCTCGCGTGGCGACCGACCTGAGCCCGACGGCACGTGCGCTGCGTGCACTGGAGATCCTGCAGGTCCGCCCGGGCGTGACCGGCGAGGAGCTCGCGCGCCGTCTGGGGGTGACCGAACGTGCGGTCCGCCGATACGTCGGGATCCTCCGGGAGGCAGGTGTCCCGGTCGAGTCGATCCGCGGACCGTACGGCGGCTACCGGCTCGGACGGGGAACCCGGCTGCCGCCGGTGTCGTTCACCGAGGCGGAGGCCCTCGTCCTGGTCATGGCCGTCCTCGACGGGCACAGCTCGGACCCGGGAGATCTCGTGGACTCGGCACTCGGGAAGGTGATCCGGGCCTTGCCCGAGAGCGTCGGCAGGCAGGCTGCGACGCTGCGCGAGCACGCCTTGGCGGCGCCGGACCGGTACTCCGCCCGCCCGAGCCCGGCGATCACCAGCGCTCTGGTCGCTGCCGTCGCCGCACGCCGACGCCTGGTGGTCGGCTATCGAAGCGAGTCCGGCAACGAGTGGGAGTCCGAGGTCGATCCCTGGGCGGTGGTCGCCAGGCACGGGCGCTGGTACCTGTTGTGCCACTCCCACCGCGCCGACGCGATCCGCACCTACCGGGTCGACCGCGTCCAGAGCGTGCAGGAGACCGCGCAGAGCTTCGAGCGGCCCGAGGGCCTCGACCCGGTGGCAGCGCTCGAGGAGAACCTCGGGCTGGGATGGGAGTTCCCGACGCGGGTCGTCTTCGCCGCCCCGCCGGAGCAGGTGGCGCGCTGGGTGCGGCCGACCATGGGGCGGCTCGAACCGTCAGGTGCCGGATGCGTGCTCGTCGGAAGCACCAGCAGTCCCGAGATGTACGTCCAAGAATGGCTCGCGCGGGTGCCGGTCCCGTTCCGGGTCGAGGGCGGACCGGAGCTGCGAGCGGCGGTCGCGGACCTGGCCTCCCGGCTGAGCGGGTCCCTCGACGACGAGGCGTGACCGGGGCGTGGCGGTTCCGAACTACCGGAAGTCGATCGTCCGGAATGGGCTCTAGCGTGACCGGCATGGCTATCGCACGTTTCCCAAGCATCGTCCTCGACTGTCCCGACCCCGGCACTCTCGCCAGCTTCTACGGCGCGCTGCTGGACTGGAAGACCGAGGCGTCCTCCGACTGGGCCGAGGTCCGCGCGGACTACGGACAGTCGATCTGCTTCCAGCAGGTGGACCCCTACACCCCGCCTCAGTGGCCCGGCCAGCAGGTGCCGCAGCAGATGCACCTCGACGTCGTCGTCGACGACCTCGACGCTGCCGAGGCCGCCGTGCTCGAGCTGGGCGCGACCAAGCACGAGCACCAGCCCGGCACGACGTTCCGGGTGTTCCTCGACCCGGCCGGGCACCCGTTCTGTCTCTGCGCCGACTGAGCCCGTCGTTCAGCGTCCGGTGGTGCCCTGACCCGCGGCGTTGAGCCGGGCTGCCTGCCGGGTGAGGTGGTCGCGCTCGGCAAGGTTCGGCGCCCGGCGTGCCGCGTCGGCGTACAGCTGCGCCGCGGTGGTCGGGTCACCGTCCTGCTCGTGCAGGTACGCCGCGACCGCCATGTAGCGCGGCAGGTCCGGGTCGAGCGCGGAGAGCGCGGCCAGCCCGGCCCGCGGGCCGTCGGCGTGCCCCACGGCGACGGCGCGGTTGAGTCGGACGATCGGGCTGTCGGTGAGTCGCAGCAGCTCGTCGTACCACTCGACGATCTGCACCCAGTCGGTCTCCTCGGCACTGCGGGCGTCGGCGTGGAGGGCGGCGATGGCGGCTTGCGCCTGGTACTCGCCGAGCCGGTCGCCGGCGAGGGCGGCCTGCAGGATGTCGACGCCCTCGGCGATCAGGCGGGTGTCCCAGAGGCTCCTGTCCTGCTCCGCGAGCGGCACGAGACTGCCGTCGGACGCGGTGCGAGCCGGCCGCCTCGCGGGGTGCAGGAGCATCAGGGCCAGCAGGCCGGCCACCTCCTCGTCGGCGGTCGAGTCGGCCAGCTGTCGGGTCAGCCGGATCGCCTCGGCCGCCAGGTCGACGTCACCGGTGTAGCCCTCGTTGAAGACCAGGTACAGCACGCGCAGAACCGTCCGGAGATCCCCCGGCTGGTCGAGCCGCACCCCCGAGACGGTGCGCTTCGCCCTGCTGATCCGCTGCGCCATGGTCGCCTCGGGCACGAGGTAGGCCTGAGCGATCTGACGCGTCGTCAGGCCCCCGACCGCGCGGAGGGTGAGCGCGACCGCCGAGGACGGCGTCAGTGAGGGGTGGGCGCACAGGAAGTACAGCTGCAAGGTGTCGTCGGCGGCGGGGGCTGCGGCCGGTGCCGGCTCGTCCTCGACGAGCACCTCGCGCCGGCGGCGCGCGGTCTCGGAGCGGGTCGCGTCGAGGAACCTGCGCCAGGCCACGGTCACCAACCAGGCCCTCGGGTCCCGTGGCGGGTCCTCCGGCCACACTCGGATCGCCTCGACCAGCGCGTCCTGGACGGCGTCCTCGGCCGCCGCGAAGTCGGCTCCGCGGCGGACGAGGATGGCCAGGGTGGCCGGGGTGAGCTCTCGGAGCAGGGCCTCGTCCACGCTGGACCTACTCCGTGATCGTCGGAGGCTCGGTCAGGAACGGGCGCAGCTCGAGCCATTCGTGGATCGGCTTCCCGCCCGCGCCCGGCGCCGCGGACAGCTCGCCGGCCAGCTCCAGTGCGCGGTCGTAGCTGTCGACGTCGATCACCATCCAGCCCGCGATCAGGTCCTTGGTCTCGGGGAACGGCCCGTCGGTGACCGGCGGGCGACCCGGTCCGTCGTACCGGACGAAGGTGCCCTCCGGCGAGAGCGCCTGCCCGTCGACGAACTCGCCGGTGCCCTCCAGCCGGGTGGCGAAGTCGCGCATGTACTGGACGTGGGCGGAGACCTCGTCGGGGGTCCACCGGTCCATCGGCACGTCGTTGATCGCAGCCGGCGCGCCGCGGTAGTGCTTGAGCAGCAGGTACTTGGCCATGTCGCTTCTCCTCGATGCGGTGCGACCCATTGTGGTCGCGTTCATCCAGGAGACGGAGCCGCTGACAGGATCTCGACATCCCGGCCAGAAGATTTTTTCGCGTCAGCGAGGACGACGTCCCACGACGACCGCCGAACCGGCGGGCTGGCTACGCCTGAGCAGAGGTCGACCACCACCACGGTGTCGTCCGAACCCGCCAGACACCGCACCAGCGACGCCGCTTGGTCCACCAGGAACCCGCTGCGGGTGTGGACGTCCTCCTCGCCACCGCACCTGAACCTCATGGCGGGCAGCGAGCGGGTGTCGATCTACCTGTCCGTACCGTCGGGCGCCGACGGGCCGCTGCCGGGTGAGGCTCGGGCCGCCATCGAGCACGCCGACCACGTCGTGCTCGACCTGTCGACCCGAGCGCTCGACGCGATCGGCCCTGCCAGATCGAGCGGGGCGACAATCTGGACCGATCTGCACGACTACGACGGCGAGTCGGACTTCCACCAGCCTTTCCTCGCCGCGGCGGACATCGTGTTCCTGAGCGGCGACGCGGTTGGTGACCCGCGTGAGCTGGTGACGCGCATCTTCGCCACCGGCAAACGGCTGGTGGTCTGCACGCTAGGGGCGGAGGGTGCGATCGCGCTCGACCGTGACGGCTGGCATCACGTCGAGGCCGAGTCCGCGACCGTGGTCGACACCAATGGCGCTGTCGACCTGGGTGGTGTGGGTGAGGATCGCGTCGGACAGCGGCCCGAGAACCGGACGGCTCAGCGCATGCCCCATGCCGGGGATGGTCACCAGACGCGCCGTCGGGATCGCGTCGGCGATCCGCTGGGCGGCAGGCGGCGGGTTGATCGGGTCGTTCGGCGCCTCGACGACGAGAGTGGGGATCTCCACTGTCGCGAGCTCCGGCCCCCGGTCCAGGCCGCTCTGGTCGGCTCGCGCATGTGCCGCCGGGTTGTCGTGGCGGTCGGCGTGGTCGATGATGCGCTCCTCCAGCCGGCGAAACTCGCCCTCGTCGAAGGTCAGCTGGTCTCCGTTCAGGACTCGCCAGTGCTCCACGCGGAAGTCGATCTCGGCCTCCCGGTCCCGCGGATCGGCCAGGTGCTCCCACAACGCCAGCAGGCGAGGGTCGAGGTCGGTGAACGGCTCCGGCGCGCTGTCCGGGCCGGCTCCCTCGAGCACCGCCGTGGCGAACAGCGTGGCTGAAAGCAGCCGGTCCGGGAAGTCGAGCAGCAACAGCTGCACGAGCGTGCCGCCCATCGACATGCCCACCACGTGCGCGCGTTCGATCCCGAGCTCGTCGAGCACGGCCACGGCGTCACGCGCGAGGTCGGCGACGGCGTACGGCCTTCGGTCGAAGGCCCAGGTCGAGCGGCCGGTGTCGCGATGGTCGTAGCGCACGACGCGATGCCGCGCACCGAGTGTGGTGACCAGCTCGTCCGGCCACGCGATCCCCGACGCGTTCGCTCCCATCACCAGAAGCAGCGGTGAGCCGTCGGCTTCCCCCGACTCCTCGACCCACAGATCCACGTCGTCGTTGATTCGGACGAATCGCTCCATGTGTCGTGATTCTTGCCCCGACCGACGACCGGGGCCAGCGAGTTTCCGCGCGTCCGGTCTCGTAGCCTGCGGGCATGGCCACCATCATCCTCACCGTGATCGGCGAAGACCGCCCCGGTCTCGTGTCGGCTCTGTCAGCTCCCATCAGCGCTCACGGCGCAAGCTGGCAACGCAGCCAGATGGCGCGACTGTCGGGCAAGTTCGCGGGGATCGTGCTGGTGGCGGTCGCCGACGAACGGCTCGATGCCCTGACTCTGGAGCTCGAGGCCCTGGGAGAGCACGGCCTCCAGGTGACCATCGAGCGGACGGGCGAACCGGAGGCGGGTGCGGCGGTTCGCCTGCAGCTCGAGCTGCTCGGGGCCGACCACCCCGGCATCGTGGCCGAGGTCTCCGCCGCGCTCGCCGACCGGGGGGTCAGCATCGAGAAGCTGACCACCGACGTGCGCGAGGCGCCCATGGCGGGCGGGACCCTCTTCGAGGCGCAGGCGGTGCTCACGGCGCCGCCGGAAACCAGCAGCGACACGTTGAGGTCGATGCTCGAGGGGCTCGCCGACGAGCTGATGGTCGAGATCCGGCTCTCGGAGGACTGAGGTCGCGAGGTTGGACGACGCACAAGGTTGACTGCGTCAGGGCGTCTGGACCATCCCGGGACAAAGGCGGCGACCGTGCCTTAGGGTGAGCCGCCGGCCTTGCTCGGAGGCGGCGCCCTCTCTCGGAGAAGCACTTGTCTCGGTCCCCGCACCTCTCCGGTCGCACGCTCGCCGCGGCCGTCCTCTCGATCCTTGCCGCCGGTGCGCCGATCCTGACGCCGGCAGCTGAAGCGGCCTACGAGTCCGGCTACGCCCCGCGGCTGACGGTGACGTTCGGCGAGAAGGTGCACACGTCGCTGCCGATGACCGTGGAGCTGCCCGCCCTTGCGTCCGGTAGTGCGGTCAGGTCGGTCACCATGAGCTGGGACGAGGTGGTGCCGCAGGTGCCCCTGGGAACGCAGTACACCACCACCACGGTGCGCAAGACGCTCGACATCTCGGGGTGTACGGCGGACAGCTCGTGCACGGTGCGCGCCGTACTCCCCACCGCGCGGATGGAGAACGGCCGACCCGCTGTGTGGTTCTCCGTCCGCGACGCCGACGGGCTGGTGTCGCTGTTCAGTCGAACGTTTGCGCTGCAGAACCCGAAGCCGACGGTGAGCTTCCTGAGTCCGCAGCGTGACGAGGCGCTGTGGGGCGAGGTGACGCTCAGCGCGCGAGCCGCGGTCTCCTCGCAGTCCGGCGCCGCGCCGTTGAAGGGTGTGCGGTTCTACCTGACCGACCAGCTGGGACCCGAGGCGCCGTACGTCTTCGACACCACGGCGCCGTACTCGGTCACACTCCCCGCGACCGACATCGCACCTGTCCTGGGATCGCGCTACCTGGTCGTCGTGGCCGAGGACGCGGACGGGAACCTCTCGCAGATGCCCGACCCGTCCTCGTCCGTCCGGCGCCCAGTCACTGTAGGTCCGCCACCTGAGGCGCGCTGGACCTCGCCGCGCGTCGGCGGACGGATTGCCGGGTCGGCGCGCAACGGGGTGTCGCTGGAGTTCGACGCCGGCCTGCCCGAGACGGTGCCGTCGCGCCCGGGCAACCCGAGCGACCCCCACATCACCGGCTACGACGTGACGCTCGACGGGGTCGCGCTCGGTTCGAGCGACTGGACGCGGGCGACCTCCTGGAACAACTACACCGCGAACACGAAGCTGCGTGCGATCCGTGGCTGGTGGCCGATCGACCCCGGCCCGGCACTCGGTCCCGGATGGCACTCGGTGGCCGTGCGGGTGCGCACGAGCTATGGCGCGGTCACCACGCTGACCAGCCGACTCCTGGTCGCTGACGGAGTGACCTGGGGCCAGGTGCGCAGCCGCGGCCGGGTCGTCCGGGACGGCCACTGGGTCACCGCGGGCACCCTCCACCGGTTCGCCGTGCCTGTGAAGACCCGAGTGGCCGGCACCCGACTCGTCTCGGTCGGCGCCCTCGGAAGCGGGCCGGTTACCGGCGCAGGTGGCCAGGACCTGCTGCCTGCCGGGTGGCCTTGTGCGATGCACGCGGTGGCGACCTGCCCCTCGTCGACCACGATGCACACCACTGAGTGGGCAGTGTCCAACAGGCCCGGCACGCAGGTGCTGACCTTCACCGCCGGCGCCGAGGGCGACCAGACGGACACGCTGACGCGGACCATCCGGGTCCAGCCCGCGGCGCGGCTCTCGTTCACGATGTCGACACGATCCGCGCGCCCGGGTCAGGTGGTTCGCTTCAGCGGCCGTCTCGCCCGGCGCGACACCGGCCGGGCGGAGCCGGGGCGCAGCGTGCACCTGCAGTGGACCCGACCCGACAGACTCCGGTGGGTCACGGTCGCCACCAAGGTGACCCGCGCCGACGGGTGGGTCCACTTCCGTCATCGGCCCACGCGCAGCGGCCACTACCGGCTGCACAGTGCGCAGGTCTCTGGCCAGATCGGTCCCGGGTCGAGCGCCGAGAGGACGCTCTCGCTGCGGCGCTGACCCTCGGCCGGCACCACTCGGGCCAGGCCGTTGTCAGGCCAGGCTGCGCCGCGGGTCCCCGGTGCGGTTCAGGGGCACCACGATCGCGAGAACGACGACGGCGGCGACCCACAGGTTGAACTCCATCCAGACCCAGTGGCGTTCCCCGCCGTCCGGGTGGAGCGCGCCCACGAGAGCGTTGACGCCCTGGCCGAACGCGAACCCGAGGATGAACACGCCGAGACCGGCGAGGGCCCGGAGCCACGGCCGCGCGGCTGGGGTGGCGGCGATGCCGAGTGCCACGGCGGCAACGCCGAATGAGAGGAGGCCGGCGAGGAACAGGATGTCCTCGAACGGGCTCTTGCCGGGGCCCCCGGCGACACCGATGGCGGTCGCCTTGGCGGCCCAGAACGTGGCCGCGGCCAGCGCGGCGAAGAGTGCGATGCGTCGTGGATTCATGGGACCAACGTTCGCCGCTCGTCCCGCTCGAGGCGTCCCTCCCAAGAGTGATGTGCGACGAGATCTTCGTGTCTACGCTCGGCGTATGTCCCGTCCGGTCGTCGCCCTGGCGCTGCTCGTGGGGGTTGGGGTCGTCTCCCTGCTCGCCGCGGCCCTCGGCTGGAGCTGGTACGTCGACGGGCCCCTCCTCGTGGTGCTGGGCGCCGTGGCCGGCTACGCAGCCGGTGCCTGGCTTCCGAGACGGTGGGCCGTTGTCGGTGCGGCAGCTCTGGCCGGCGCACTCGTCGTCGCCAACCAGTTCCACAACGACGAGTACCACTGGCTCGACGACGCGGTGTTCTTCCTCGTGGTGGTGGGCGGGCCGTCGGTCGCCGGCGCCACCGTCACGACCCGGGCTCGGCAGGTCCGCAGGCTGACGCAGCTGCAGGGTGAGCTCGAGGAGCTCCAACGCATCGAGGTGGCAGCCGCTCGGCTCGACGAACAGGGTCGGGTGGTGGGGGAGGTGCACGCTCGGCTCGCGGAGCAGATCGCCTCGATCGCGATCCGCGCCGAGGGTGCTCGGCGCGCGGCCGACCCGACGGCGTTCGAGGTGATCGAGGACGAAGCCCGCTCGGTGCTCGACCGGCTGCGGGAGGCGCTCGGTTCGCTGCGGGCCGAGGACGAGCACCACCCGCCGGAGGCGGTCGCGGGGCAGGTCGCCCGCCCCCTGACACTGCACGACGTCCTGCTGCCTGCCGCGGTCGGCGCTGCGTTGGCGGTGGAGACGGCAGTCACCTCCGACGCGCGCGGCCCGCTGTGGGCGAACGCGGTCGCCGCGCTCGTGGTCGTCGCGCCACTGGTGGCTCGCAGGCGGCACCCGGTCGTGGCGGCAACGCTCGCGTCTGCGGCCGGCGTGGCGATGAGCGCGGTGCTCACCCCCCTCCCTGAGACGGTCACGGGGGTCGCGCTGCTCGTGGTGATCTTCTACTCGGTGGGTGCCTGGTCTCGCGGACGCTGGTGGATCGCCGGCTGGGGGACCGCGGCGCTCGGAACCATCGGCATGAGCTGGGTCTCCGGTCGCGAGGGCAGCGGGACGGGCGGCGGCGGGGAGTGGATCGTGCTCGCCATGGCCACCGGTGCCGTTGCCGTCGGCCGGGTCGCCGCCGGCTGGCAGGAGCGGGTACGACGCACGAAGGCAGTCGTCGAGGCGCTCGAGCACAGCCGCGGGGCCGCCGTACGGCTGGCGGTCGCCAAGGAGCGACTTGCTCTGGCCGCCGAGCTCCACGACACCGTGGCGCACGCCATGACGGTGGTGTGCCTGCAAGCCGGTGCCCAGCAACGCACCGGGAGCGACGGCGGTGGTGCCCTACAGCTGATCGCGTCCGTGGCGGAGAAGAGCCTCGCCGAGCTGCGGGACGGACTCGAAGCCATGGAGACCGCGGGGGACCCGCTCGACCGCTCACGCATCGCAGCGCTGGGACGGCGCGTCGGCGTCGACCTCGACGTGACTGCCGAGGACACGGGGGCCGGGCCTGCGGCTGCCCTCGCGCACCGGGTGATCCGCGAGGCCGTGGTCAACATCGCCCGACATGCCCCGGGGGCGTCGGGCGCCGTACGCATCCGACGAACCGGCAGCCACCTCTCGGTCGAGGTCGTCGACGACGGAAGCCGACACTCCTCCGTCCTCACGGGGACGGGCACGGGCCTGCGCGGGCTGGCCGAGACCCTGGAAGCAGCCGGTGGAACTCTCGAGTGGGGTCGTCGCGAGCCGAGCGGGTTCCGGGTGGCCGCACTCATCCCCCAGGGCCGGCGATGACCACGATCGTCCTGGCCGACGACCAGGAGCTCGTCCGGACCGGGCTACGGATGATCCTCACGGTCGAGGACGACCTGACCGTGGTCGGGGAGGCCGCCGACGGCCACGAGGCGGTCGACCTCGCAGCAACAATGAAGCCCCATGTCGTGCTGATGGACATCCGGATGCCCGGGCTCGACGGCATCGCTGCGACGCGACGAATCACCGCGACCCTGCCGGACGTGCGCGTCGTGATGCTCACGACCTTCGACCGGTCCCAGCTGGTCTACGACTCCCTGCTCGCGGGAGCGAGCGGCTTCCTGCTCAAGGACGCCCCGGGCGGCCAGCTCGTCTCCGGCGTGCGCGCCGTCGCTCGCGGCGAAGAGCTTCTCGCGCCCAGCATCACGCGGCGGCTGATCGAGGAGTTCACTCGGGCCGGCCGGAGCGACCCTCCGCGGGGGTACGACGAGCTCACCGACCGCGAGGCCGAGGTGCTCGCTCTCGTCGCTCGAGGCAAGTCCAACGCCGAGATCGCAGCCGAGCTGTACGTGAGCATCCAGACCGTCAAGACCCACGTCGCCCGGGTGCTCTCGAAGCTCGGCCTGCGGGACCGGGTCCAAGCCGTCGTGCTCGCCTACGAGCACGGCCTCGTCCGCCCCGGCGAGTAGCGGCTCTCCCGACTCGGGCCCGGCCGTTCAGTCGTCGCGCAGGGCGCGATGCTGGTCGAGGTTCCGCCCGGCCTCGGGCTCCGGAACCGGGCCGGGGTCGACGCTCTCGTTCGTGTCGTCGAGTCGCACCTGCGGCGGGAGCGTCCGGTAGTCCGGTTCGGGCCGGTCCTCCCGCGCCGGGTCTGCGTCTGCTGTCATGCTCCGAGACTAGCCACTCGTCCCGCGGGTTCGCCGAACCACGTCGTGAGCGCGTCGAGGAGCCCGGACCGCGTTCCGTCTCCGACCCAGGCCACGTGCCCATCGGGCCGGATCAGGACAGCGGAGGGGGCGGTGACGCCACCGACGACGGGCAGCTCCCAGGCTCCTGCGTGCTGGGCCCGGACGTGCCGGACCCGGTCGGCCCACGGGGCGATGTCGATGCTCTCTGGGCCACCGAGGTCGAGCAGCACCGGCCGGGCATCACGGAGCAGCTCGAAGACGCGTGTGGTGCCGTCGGCGGTGGTCAGGTCGAGGTCCGGCATGCGACGACCGAGCAGGGCGTGGCCCTCGCCGAGGTCATGGCGGACATCGAGACCCGACAGGAGCCCTGCGAGCTGCACGCGTGGTCCCTCGGAGCTCAGCAGCTCGGAGAAGGTGTCTCGCAGCGCCCCGGTCCGCGCATCGCCGCGTTGGAGGAGGGCCTGCGTCATGACGTTCCTCAGGACCCGTTCGGTGGCCGGATGCCGCTCCGCCTGATACGTGTCCAACAGGGATCCGGGTGAGACGCCCCGCACGACCTGGGCGAGCTTCCAACCGAGGTTGACCGCGTCCTGGACCCCGAGCCCGATCCCTTGTCCGCCGGTTGGTGGATGGACGTGCGCCGCGTCCCCGGCGAGCAGCACCCGCCCACTGCGGTAGGCGACCGCCTGCCTGGTGGCGTCGGTGAACCTCGAGATCCACCGCGGGGCGTGCACCCCGAAGTCCGTGCCGTAGACCGCCCTCAGCGCCTCGCCGAGCTCCGCCAGACTTGGCTCCCTGGCCGGGCCGAGCTCCTGTTCCGTCACCACGATCCCCACGGTGCGACCGTCCTCCATCAGGTTCAGCGCGTGGATGCCGACGTCGTCGAGCCGGATGCCGGTGGGGACCTCCTGGGTCACCTCGACCTCGGCGATCAGGTGGCTCCGGGTCGCCTCCGCGCCGACGAAGTCGATGCCGGCAGCCCTGCGGATGACGCTGCGCCCACCATCGGCCCCGACCAGGTACGCCGTTCGCAGCGGCCCGCCGTCGGCGAGACGGACGTCGACTCCGGTGTCGTCCTGCGTGAAGCCGGTGACCTCGACCCCCCGATGGACCGGCACACCCAGCTCCTCGACCCAGCCGAGCAGGATCCGCTCCACGTGGACCTGTCCCAGGCCGAGGGTGTAGGGGTGCCGGGAGGGCAACCCGTCGAAGGGTAGAGGCGTGCTGCCGAAGCTCAGCACCTGCACCGTCTGCCCCTCGGCCAGGAACCGGTCGACGATGCCGCGCTGGTCGAGGATCTCGATCGTGCGTGCGTGGAACCCGCGAGCGCGGTGCCCGACAAGGTCGGCCGTCGTACGTCGCTCGAGGATCTCGACCTCCACCCCGGCCAGCGCCAGCTCACCCGCCAGCATCAGACCGGTCGGCCCGCTGCCGACGATGGTCACTTCACTCATGCCCCACCCCGCTTCTCTCAGTCCGGCCGAGAAGTCTGGGGCACGACAGGGGCCTTGCCGCAAGACCCCGGTCCCGCTATACCTTGGAAGTGGCAAGGAGCTGTCGGGCTCCTTGCCTTCGTCGTCTCCGGCCGCAGCGACAAAGGGTCCTTCGCCACTGCCCTGCGAGCCTCCACGACGTCTAGCGTGCAACTGGGACCACGGTCGGCGACGGCCAGAGCTCGAGGTCCCGGGAGGTGGGCGTCATGGACGTTCTGGATGTAGCACGCAACGACCTCGCCACTCGCTGGAAGGTGCACCGCTTCCAGCGCTTCCTGGACCGGGACACGGAGTCGCTGGCCCAGCGCTTCGCCCCCTCCATGGTCGCTGCCATGCGCGAGGAGATGGTCGAGGAGTACAGGACCTTGATCCCCCAGGTGCCCTATGTGGGTGGGCACCGGAACCGGTGGGCGTCGAACCTCGACGCGTCGGCGATGCTGCTGGCGGTGTTCGGGTGGTCGTGCGTCACGGCGGTGACGCACAGGACGCCGGGCACGTGGCCTACGACTACGCACGGAACATGGTCGGACGTGTCCCCATGCCGGTCCGGGCGCGGGTCCTCCGTCCCCGCAGGGCGAGGGCTGAGAAGCAGGCCGCGTGGACCCAGCAGCGGCGCTACCCCGGTGACTGGGTGGTTGAGGTCGTCGACGGTGCGGGCCAGCCGTTCGACTGGGGAATCGACATCACCGAGTGCGGGATCGTCAAGTTCCTGCACGCACAGGCGGCCGACGAGCTGACGCCGTACCTCTGCCATCTCGACTACGTCACCGCCGAGGCCGCCGGAGCTGGGCTGACTCGCACGAAGACCTTGGCCTGGGGCTGCGACCGCTGTGACTTCCGCTGGCACGTTCCCGGGCAGACGGTGGCGACCTGGCCGCCCGAGTTCCCGGAACGCAGCTGCGGGCGCCACACCCCTCAGGTGACGCCGTAGCCCGCCACACCTCGCAAGGGCCGGTCGGACGTGCACTCGGACGCAGGACCGACGTCGTCCGAGCCTGGAACCCTGCGTCGTCCACCGCGAGTGCACGTCGGTCCGTACCCCTGCGAGACCCGGT
The DNA here is from genome assembly GCF_054781215.1 of Nocardioides pakistanensis. Classification (NCBI taxonomy): domain Bacteria; kingdom Bacillati; phylum Actinomycetota; class Actinomycetes; order Propionibacteriales; family Nocardioidaceae; genus Nocardioides; species Nocardioides pakistanensis. The sequence goes on from NZ_BAAGUV010000002.1 coordinate 81,561, forward strand.
CACATATCGGTGCGCGAGGTCTACGATCGCACCTATGGAGGTCACGGACTGGCTCCTCGACGGCGACCCGGCCATCCGGTGGCAGGTGCTGCGCGACCTGGTCCCTGCGCCCGCTGAGCAGGTGGCCGCCGAACGTGCCCGGCTGGCGAGCGAGGGCTGGACGGCCCGGTTGCTGGCCCTGCGTGACCGTGACGGACAGTGGGACGGTGGCGCATGCTTCCCGCGGCGCGTCGTCGACGACTGGCGGGCCGGCATCGAGCCGGACTTCTCCGTCAGTCAGCCGTGGACCTCGACGCTGCCTACGCTGATGCTGCTGCGTGACCTCGGCCTGGACCCGGCGAGCGAGGCCGCACGCGAGACGATCACGTTGGTGACGGATAACTGTCGCTGGGAGCACGACGGCCAGGCGTTCTTCGACGGCGAGGTGGAGCCGTGCATCAACGGCCGGACGGCGACGATCGGTGCCTACTTCGGTGCCGACGTCGACGCGCTCGTGGCCGGTCTGCTCGAGGCACAGCTCGGGGACGGCGGGTGGAACTGCTGGGCCGAGCACGGTGCCACGGTGTCGTCGTTCGACTCGACGATCTGCGTGCTGGAGGGGCTGCTCGAGTACCAACAGGCGGGGGGCGGGATACCGGTCGCCGAGGCACGCCGACGCGGCGAGGAGTACCTGCTCGAGCGGCAGCTGTTCAGGAGCAAGCGGACCGGTGAGGTGCCGGCCGAGCGCTGGCTGCAGTTCTCGTGGCCACCACGCTGGCACTATGACGTCCTGCGGGCGCTCGACTACTTCCGCCGCACGGGGGACGCCCCCGACGAGCGGGTCGCCGACGCGGTCCAGCTGGTCCGCGACAAGCGGCAGCCGGATGGCACCTGGCTGCTCGAGAACACCCACCCGGGCGAGACCTGGTTCGAGCTCGAGGACGGCGACGGGTCTCCCAGCCGGTGGAACACGCTGCGGGCTCTGCGGGTGCTCGACTGGTACGACCGCGGACGCTGAGCGCAGTAGCCGGGGCACGCGACTCGGCCACCGCTCGGAGAGGAACGGCGGCCGAGTGGTCAGGGCTCAGCGGGAGAACACCTCGAGGTGCATCTGCGACGCCGCGGCCAGGTGCTCGTACACCTGCTGGGCGGCGGGGGCCTTGTCGAGTCCTTCGGCCGCCTTCTCGAGCTCGGCGATGTCGTCGGTCTCGATCTCCTTGGCGACGTCGAGTGCTGCGGCGAGCGACGTCGAGCCGTCGGCGACGTACTCCTTGTACTGCGCGGTGACCTCGCTGCTGGCGAACTTGCCCTCGGCCAGGCCGTCGGTCGGGTCGTCGACGCCGTAGCGGTCCATCACGTTCCGCAGCGCAGCCAGGTGCCGGCTCTCGGAGTAGGCGATCCGCTCGAACCGGTAGTCCCCGGTCTCGTCGGCCAGCGCCACGTAGACGTCGTGGGACAGCTTCTCGAGCTCGGCGTAGTCGGACAGCTGGGCCTTCTGCGCGTCGGTCATCGTCCCGGTGGCGAGGTCGTCGTACATCGGGCAGTCGCCGTCGGCGCGGGGACCGGTCCCGTCACCGGGGCCGAAACCACGACCCATCCCGCCGCCCATCTGGCCGCCGCCCATGCCCATGCCGGGACCCATGCCGCGCCCGTCGAACCTGCCGCGACCGGGGCCGCCCCAGTCGTCGTTGTCGCCGTCGTTCCACCGCTGGCCGAAGGGCGCCGGGTCGCTGTCGTCGGCAGCCATGACGGTCGGTGCCGCCACGATCCCGGCTCCCACCACTCCGGCCGCCAGTGCCGCGGCGACCATTGCCTTGGTGCGCATGATGTCCTCCTTCGTTGCGGGCGCTCGCCCTGTTTCGTTCCTCCAGCCTCGGTCGCGGCTGTGCAGATCCCGTGCGGCCGATGTGGAGAAGATGTGGAGGTCGCTCGCGGTCCCCGGCCCCGCCGGCGCCGGGTGCGAGGATGAGGCCATGAGCACGGTTCTCGTCGTCGAGGACGAGCGGGAGATCCGCGAGCTGCTGCGCCGCTACCTCGAGCGCGCCGGCCACGCCGTGCTCAGCACCGACTCCGGCGCGGAGGCGATCCGGCTCGTCACCTCGGGCAGTGCCGACCTCGTCGTGCTCGACCTCGGCCTGCCGGATGTGGACGGCACCGAGGTGCTGCGGGTCGCGCGGGAGGGCGAGCGTCGTACCCCCGTGGTCGTGCTCACCGCGCGCTCCACCGTCGAGGACCGGATCTCCGGGCTCAGCCTGGGCGCCGACGACTACGTGACCAAGCCGTTCAGCCCCACGGAGGTGGTGCTGCGCGTCGGGGCGGTGCTCGGACGCAGCCTGGGCGGGGGTGAGCAGGACCCCGACGTGGTGTCGTACGGCGGTGGGCGGCTCGTCGTGGACGCGCAGCGGCGCGAGGCCCGCATCGACGGGAGGCTGCTCGACCTGACCCCAACCGAGTGGGGGATCCTCACCTCGCTCGCCTCCGTGCCGGGCCGACCGTTCTCCCGCTACGAGCTGGTCAACCGGGTCCGCGGCTACGAGTTCTCCGGCTACGAGCGCAGCATCGACTCGCACGTGAAGAACCTCCGCCACAAGATCGGTGACGAGGGGGCCCGCGTGGTGGAGACCGTCACCGGGGTCGGCTACCGGCTTGGGCTCGGCCATGACCGGTGAGGGCCTCGGCCCGCTGGGGCGCCGCTTCCTGATCGCCTTCGCGGGCGTGGTGCTGGTGACGATCGCGCTCGTGACCGCGGCCGGGCTGGTCGGCTCCGAGCGGGGCCTGTCGTCGCAGAGCGAGAGCCAGCGGCAGTCGGTCGCCGAACGGGTGGCCGACGATGCAGCCGACGCCTACGCCCGCGCCGGCGGCTGGGACGGCGCCGACCTGACCCGCGCGGAGTCCGCGGCCGAGGGCGGCGGGGCGATGCTGTTCGTCCAGGACAGCGACGGGTCGGTGGTGTGGCCCGCGCGCGGCAACGGCATGCACCGCGGCGGCATGCAGGGGATGGGCATGGGCGTCGGCAGGGTGATCGCCGAGGTCGTCGTGGCCGGCGACCGGGTCGGCGACGTCGTGCTCGCCTTCGGACCGGCGGCGGACTCGGGCCGGCCGCTGGCCTGGACCTGGATCATCGCCGCCGGCGTGACAGCGCTGCTGCTCGCGCTGCTCGCCGCGTGGTGGGTGTCACGCCAGCTCAGTCGGCCGGTCGCGGCGCTGACCGAGGCAGCGCGCTCGTTCGCCGCGGGGGAGCGCGACACGGTGGTCCGCGAGCGCGGGGTCGGCGAGCTGGGTGAGCTCGCGGAGGCGTTCGAGGAGGCGGTGACCGCCGTACGCCGGGCGGAGGGCTCCCGGGCGCGGATGGCCGCCGACGTCGCGCACGAGTTGCGCACCCCGCTGGCGGCGCTCCAGGCAGGGCTCGAGGAGCTCCGCGACGGGCTCGCCCCGGCCGACCCGGCGGCGCTGGCCCGGCTGCACGACCAGTCCCTGCGGGTCGGCCGGATCGTCGGCGACCTGGACGCGTTGTTCGCCGCGGAGGGCGCCACCCGCGCGGTGAAGCACGAACCGGTCGAGCTGGGCGCGCTGGCCCGGCAGGAGGTCGACGCCCGGACCGCGCAGCTGCGGGCTGCCGAGATCGCCGTGGACCTCGCGGTGCCGCCGGCCCCGGCGTGGGTGCGCGGTGACGCCGAGCGGCTGCACCAGGTGCTCGGGAACCTCCTGGAGAACTGCGCGCGGCACTGCTGCGCCGGTGACTCCGTCCGCGTGCGTGTCGACGGTGCGGCCGGTGGGCCCGTGCGCCTGGTCGTCGCCGACACCGGGCCGGGGATCGCCCCTGACGACCTGGAGCACGTGTTCGACCGGTTCTGGCGCGGCCCGCGACAGGAGGGGGTGCCCGGCTCGGGCCTCGGCCTGGCCGTCGTACGCAGCCTGGTCGAGGCGATGCACGGCACCGTCACCGCGGAGTCCGACGGCAGGACCGGTACGACGTTCACCGTCACGCTGCCGGCGGGGGCGTCTCAGGTGGTGGACCCGGTGCCCGAATTCCGCCGCTAGGACCGGTTTAGACCACCTCGACCCGGGTAGGCGGCCTGTGTGGGCGCCTCGGCGCCGAAGCCGGCACCGAGAGTCCCGCCTTGCAGGAGAGCCCTGTGGGGTTGCCAGCAAATCTCGGGAGTAGATCTGATGAAGCGCACTGCCAAGCACTTCGCTGCAGCCGTCCTCGCCGGATCCGTGGCACTCGGCATGGGCGTGGCACCTGCTGCCGCCGACGGTGACCGTGACGGGTACTCCTCGCGGCACCACGACGGGGACCGCGAGCACCACGGCGACTACGAGAAGGACTACGAGGACAAGGACTACGACGACGATCACGACAGTGATCGGTACGACGGTCACGACGACGGCGACCGCGACGACCACGAGGGCTACAAGGAGAGCCGCTACGACGGTGATCGCGACGACCACCGCCGCAGGGGCGAGTACCGCCACAAGGACGGTGACCGCTACGACGGCAAGCGCAAGCGCCACTGGGACGAGCACGACCGGGACCGCGACTGGGACGGCGAGGAGTCGGAGAAGCGGGACATCGACTGGTACCGCGACCGGATCGCCGGTGCCCAGGCCGAGCGCAAGGCGATGAAGATCAAGGCCGAGCGCGCGAAGGTCGCGCACCGGGACGGCACGGTCAAGAAGCGTGAGCTCACCGAGGCCGACGCGGTGGCGATGCACAAGAAGGCACTGGTCTTCAAGCTCAGCCGCGCCGAGGCCTTCCTCGCCGGGCTGGCCGACCGGCTGAGCGACTCCGACATGGACGCCTCGGTCAAGGAGCCGCTCCTGGAGGCGGTCGCGACCTACCAGGCGCGCGTCGCGCAGCTGCAGGTCGCTGCGGAGAACGCCACCACCAAGGAGGACCTGAAGGCGATCTACGGCCAGGTCCGCGAGCTCGGCTGGGAGTTCGTCAGCCAGATGGTCGAGATGCGCAAGGCGACGGTCACGCCGAAGCACAGCTGACCCAGACCGCGGCTGCCGGGAGCTGACGATGTCGCTCCCGGCAGTCGTTCTGTGTCCGGGCCCGACCCTGAGACGAGCACCTCGTGCCGGACCGACCTGCCGCTAGGCTCGCCCGCGACCCTGCCGCGCGCGCCGGAGCAGCCGGCGCCACGCCCGAGGAGAGCCGATGCCGATCGTCGCCGTCGCCACCATCACGCCCACTCCGGAGCACCGCGAGGACGTGCTCGCCGCCCTCCAGGAGTCGGTGCCGGCCGTGCATGCCGAGCCCGGCTGCGACCTGTACGCGTTGCACGAGTCCAAGGACGCGTTCGTGCTCATCGAGCAGTGGGCCGACGGCGAGGCGATGCAGGCACACGGCGGAGGAGAGCCGTTCAAGGCGCTGATGGCCGCGCTCGACGGGAAGCTGGCCGAGCCGCTCGACCTGAAGCTGCTCCAGCCGGTGCCCCTCGGCACCTCGCAGCAGGGCCGGCTGGTCTGAGATGACCCGCCGCGACGTCCGCTTCCGCTCCGGTGACGCCGAGTGCGCCGCCTGGCTGTACCTCCCCGATGCGTCCGGCCCTGCCCCGGTGGTCGTGATGGGCCACGGGCTCGGCGCGATCCGCGAGATGCGGCTCGACGCCTACGCCGAGCGGTTCACGGCGGCCGGCTACGCCTGCCTGGTCTTCGACTACCGGCACTTCGGGGCCAGCGGCGGCGAGCCCCGACAGCTGCTCTCGGTGGCTCGCGAGCTCGAGGACTGGCGGTCGGCGATCGCCTACGCCCGCACCCTTCCGGAGGTCGACGGCGACCGCGTCGCCATCTGGGGATCCTCGCTCGGCGGAGGACACGTCATCGCGACGGCGGCGGACGTACCGGTCGCGGCTGCCATCGCCCAGTGCCCCTTCACCGACGGAATCGCCTCCACGCTGGCGATCCCGCCGCTGACCTCGCTCCGCGTGGTCGCCCGGGCGGTCCGCGACCTGGTCTCGGCACGCCGGGGCGGTGCCCCGGTGACGGTCCCCTTGGCCGGTGACCCGGGCACGACGGCACTGATGACCGCGCCCGACGCTCGCCCCGGCTACCTGGCGCTGGTGCCCGAGGGGGTGGCCTTCCGCAACGAGGCCGCTGCGCGGGTCGCGTTCGACATCCTGCGCTACCGACCCGGTGCCCGCGCGCGCAAGGTGCGCTGCCCGTTGCACGTCACGATCACCGACAAGGACACCGTCGCCCCGGCGCGCACCACCAGCCGGCTGGTCAACAAGGCGCCGAGGGCGGAGGTCGTGCACCGCCCGGTCGGCCACTTCGACATCTACGACGGTGAGGAGTTCGAGAGCGTGGTCGCCGACCAGATCGCGTTCCTGCACCGTCACGTGCCGGTGTCGTGACCAGGTACGTCGCGATCGGCGACAGCACCGTCGAGGGCCTCGAGGACCCCGGCCCCGACGGTGTGTACGTCGGCTGGGCCGACCGGCTCGCCGGGCACCTGGCGGCCGTCCATCCCGACCTGACGTACGCCAACCTCGCGGTGCGCGGGATGACCGCGCGCGAGGTCCGCGACACCCAGCTGGACCGGGCGCTGGACCTGGAGCCCGACATCGCCGTGGTGGTGGCCGGCGTCAACGACGTGCTGCGTCCCCGCTTCGACGCGGGCGACCTGCGCGAGGACCTGCTCGCCATGCACGCCGCTCTCACCGAGTCCGGGGCACAGGTCGCGGCGTTCACGATGCCGGACATGTCCCGGGTCGCCCCGCTGGCACGCGTGCTCCGCCGGCGGCTGCACGCGCTGAACGAGATCGTCCTCGAGGCCGCCGACCGCTACGGCACCGCGGTAGCCGACCTCGCCGCCGAGCCGCTGGCCGCGGACCCGGCGCTGTGGCACGACGACCGGCTGCACGCCAACAGCGAGGGGCACCGGCGGGTGGCCCTCGCGCTCGCCGAGAGCCTCGGCGTCGACGCTGGCGACTGGCGCGAGCCGCTGCCGCCCGCGACCACCAGCCCGCTGCCGTTCGTGGTCGCCCGCGAGGTGGCCTGGGTGGCCACGCACCTCGCGCCGTGGCTGTGGGGTCGGCTCCACGGGCGACGACCCGAGGAGACCCGGGTCTGCAAGCGCCCCGAGCTCCGCCCGTGGGACTGATCGGGGGAGGTAGCGTCGCCCCATGAACCTCGGACCCGTCGAGCTGGTGCTGCTCGGAGTCGTCGGACTGATCGTGCCGGTCGAGGTGGCCTACTGGGTCATCCGGCTGGCCGTGCGGCACGGAGTCATGGACGCCCACCAGCGCAGGTGAGCGCGCGGGTCAGCGGCTCTCGAACGCGTCCAGCGCATCGAGCGTTGCCTGTCGACCCAGCGCGATCATCTCGTCGGCCTTGTGGAAGTCCAGCGTCCGGCAGGCGTCCTTGCGGATCGTGATCATCAGGTCCGGGGGATAGCCCGCCAGGCGGTAGCGCGTCACCAGGCTCTGCATCGCGTCGATGGACAGGTCCATCACGTCGAGCATCCGCAGCCCCGGCGGTAGCGCGCCGAAGACCTCCTCGACGGTCTCCTCGGCGAGTTCGGCCGTGTCGGCCCCGCCCGTCGTACCTCTGCCACCGGGGAACCGGGCGACCACGGCTCGCACCAGGTCGCGATCGAGCACCTGCGCGGCCGAGCGGCGGAACCGGTCCAGCCACTCCTCGGCCGGTCGCGGCTCGGCCGACTCCTGGACCGGTCCGGCGCCGCGATGGCTCTCCGGCTCACCACCGAGCGAGACCGCGATCGTGAGCTCTGCATGGGCGGCCGTCGTGGGCGCGATCGGGATCGGGTTCATCAGGCCGCCGTCGACCAGCAGCCGGCCGTTGAGCATCACCGGCGTGATGATGCTGGGCAGGGCGATCGAGGCCCGGATCGCCATGTCGACCGGACCCTGCTGGAACCACACCTCCTTGCGCGCCAGCAGGTCGGTGGCCACCGCGGTGAACGGGATCGGCAGCTCCTCGATCCGGGCGCCGCCGAGGAGCTCGCTGACCCGGGCCAGGATCTTGTCGGCGCGGATCGCGCCGGGCGCCTTGATCGAGGGGTCCAGCAGGCGGAGCACGTTGCGCTGGGTCAGGCTGCGGGCCCACTCGGTGTAGGCCTCGAGCTGGCCGGCGGCGTGGAGGCCGCCGACGAGGGCGCCCATCGAGGTGCCGGCAGTGCTCACCACGTCGTAGCCGCGCTCCTCGAGCACCTCGATCACGCCGATGTGCGCGTAACCGCGGGCTCCTCCGCTGCCCAGGGCCAGCGCGACACGTGTGGGTTCGGGCACGGCCCCGATGCTAGCCACCACAGCGGTCCGTCGAACATGCAGCTACCGCCCGGACCGGCGCAAGACCGCAGGTGGCGGCCCGCCGTACCGTCGAGCTGCATGTTCGACGGGCGCGCAGTCGTGGCCCGGAGGTCTCGAGACGCTCGCTTCGCTCGCTCCTCGACGACCGGGGCGGTTACCGGCCGGTCGGCCGTTGGCCCCCCGGAGTGGGGCCCAAGGGCCCTTATTCGGCCGTTTCGTCGCGACTTAACCTCCGGGAAGAGGAGGCGCGATGTTCGCGGTACGCATTCATGGAAGAGGCGGCCAGGGAGCCGTCACCGCGGCCGAGATGCTGTCGGTGGCCGCGTTCGACGAGGGCCGCCACGCGCAGGCCTTCCCCACGTTCGGCTCGGAGCGGACCGGGGCGCCGGTGGTGTCGTTCTGCCGCATCGACGACCTTCCGATCCGGCTGCGAGAGCCGATCACGGAGCCGGACGCCCTGATCGTGCAGGACCCGACGCTGCTGCACCAGGTCAACCTGTTCGCCGGACTCCGCTCGGACGGGTACCTGCTGGTGAACACCTCGAAGGAGCTCGACGAGATGGGGCTCGAGGACGTGATCGCGGGGATGAAGGCCGACCGGGTGGTCGCCGTACCCGCCACCGAGTTCGCCCGTGAGCACCTGGGGCGGCCGCTGCCGAACGCCGCGCTGCTGGGCGGGTTCGCCGCGCTGACCGGCGAGGTGAGCCTGGGCGCCGTAGCCGGCGCCATCCGCGACCGGTTCGCCGGAGCGGTCGGAGAGGGCAACGTGAAGGCCGCCGAGGCGGCCTTCGCCCATGTGCAGGACGTGATGAGGAGGACGGCTCATGCTTGAGCAGATCGAGGGCTCGCAGGCGGTCGCCCGGGCAGTCACGCTGTGCCGGCCGGAGGTGATCGCCGCCTACCCGATCTCCCCGCAGACCCACATCGTCGAGTCCCTGTCGGACCGGGTGCGCACCGGCGAGCTCGAGCGCTGCGAGTACATGATGGTCGAGTCGGAGTTCGGCGCGATGTCGGCGTGCATCGGGGCCTCCGGGGCGGGTGCACGCACCTACACCGCCACCTCCAGCCAGGGCCTGCTGTTCATGGCCGAGGCGCTGTTCAACGCCTCGGGCCTGGGGTTGCCGATCGTGATGACGGTGGCCAACCGCGCGATCGGCGCCCCGATCAACATCTGGAACGACCACTCCGACGCGATGTCGATGCGCGACTCGGGCTGGATCCAGCTCTACGCCGAGTCCAACCAGGAGGCCGTCGACCTGCACATCCAGGCCTACCGGCTCGCGGAGTCGCTGTCGGTGCCGGTCATGGTCTGCATGGACGGGTTCGTGCTCACCCATGCCTTCGAGCGGGTCGACCTCCCCGGCCAGGAGCAGGTCGACGCCTACCTCCCGCCGTTCAGCCCGCAGCAGTCGCTCGACCCGAATGACCCGGTGACGATCGGGGCGATGGTCGGACCGGAGGCGTTCGCGGAGGTGAAGTACCTCATGCACGCCAAGCAGGTCGCGGCGCTCGACGAGATCCCGGTGATCGCCCAGGAGTTCAAGGAGCAGTTCGGCCGCGACTCCGGCGGCCTGGTGCGGCCCTACCGCACCGAGGGCGCCGAGACCGTCGTCGTCGCGCTCGGGTCGGTGCTGGGCACGATCGAGGACGTCGTCGACGCGATGCGCGACGAGGGCGTGCCGATCGGGGTGCTCGGCATCGGCTGCTTCCGGCCCTGGCCGGTCGACGAGGTCCGCGAGGCGCTGCAGAACGCCAAGCGCGTGGTCGTCGTCGAGAAGGCGTTCGCGGTCGGCGCCGGCGGCATCGTCGGGCAGAACGTCCGGCTGGCGCTGTCCGGCCTCCCGATCGAGGTGTACGACGTCGTGGCCGGTCTCGGGGGCAGGCCGATCACCCGCGTCTCGCTGCGCGACCTGTTCGACGACGTGCTCGCCGGCCAGGTCGACGCCCACCGGATGCACTTCCTCGACCTCGACGTGGCCCTGGTGCAGCGCGAGCTCGAGCGAGCCCGTCGTGGGGCCAGGCCCGGTCCGCACGCCGAGAACATGCTGCGCGACATCGGCACCGTCGCATCCGGAACCCGCTAGGGCTGCAAGAGAGGACAGGGCCGTGGCCTTCCAGGAGATCAAGCTCTACCAGACCGGCACCTTCGTCGCCGGCAACCGCCTCCTCGACCCCGACCAGCGGTCGGTGCAGGCCCGGATGGGGCGCTCGAACTCGCTCACCTCCGGCCACCGGGCCTGTCAGGGCTGCGGGGAGGCGCTCGGTGCCCGCTACGTGCTCGACGCCGCGATGCGCGCCACGAACGGGAACATGGTCGCGGTCAACTCCACCGGCTGCCTCGAGGTGTTCTCGACGCCGTACCCGGAGTCCTCGTGGCAGCTGCCCTGGCTGCACTCGCTGTTCGGCAACGGCCCGGCCGTCGCCGCCGGCGTCGCGGCAGCGCTGCGGGCCAAGGGCCGAGAGGACATCCGCGTGGTCGGTCAGGCCGGCGACGGCGGCACCGTCGACATCGGCTTCGGGACGCTGTCGGGGATGTTCGAGCGCAACGACGACGTGCTCTTCGTCTGCTACGACAACGAGGGCTACATGAACACCGGCGTGCAGCGCTCCGGAGCCACGCCGCCGGCCGCGCGCACCGCGAACACCAAGCCCGTCGGCGCCGAGCCCGGCAACGTGTTCGGGCAGGGCAAGAACGTGCCCGCGATCGCGATGGCGCACGAGATCCCCTATGTGGCAACGGCGACCGTCGCCGAGTTGCGCGACCTGGAGTACAAGGTCGAGAAGGCGATGAGCTTCCGCGGTGCCCGCTACATCCACGTCTTCGTGCCGTGCCCCCTGGGATGGGGCGCGGCGTCGGCGGACACGATCCGGCTGTCGCGGTTGGCGAAGGAGACCGGGATCTTCCCGGTGTTCGAGGCCGAGCACGGCCAGGTCACCGAGGTGTCGAAGATCCGCCGTCGGGTCCCGGTGGAGGAGTACCTCAAGCTGCAGAAGCGCTACGCGCACCTGTTCGGCAAGAACCCGCGGCCCGACATCGTCGAGCGGATCCAGGCCGGGGCGGACCGCAACATCGAGAGTTTCGGGCTGCTGCCCGACGACGAGCCCGCAGGACCCGGCCCGGCCGAGGACTCCGCGCTGGCGGTTGAAGGAGCGCTGTGATGGACAAGCCGTTCGCAATCACCCTCGACATCGGGTCGAGCCGGGCCAACAAGACCGGCGCCTGGCGCACCGAGCGGCCGGTCTACACGAACCGGATGCCACCGTGCAACAACGCCTGTCCCGCCGGGGAGAACGTCCAGGCGTGGCTCTACGAGGGCGAGGAGGGCGCCGCCGGCTACGAGCGCGCGTGGCGCCAGATCATGGTCGACAACCCGTTCCCGGCGATCATGGGCCGGGTCTGCTACCACCCGTGCGAGACCGCCTGCAACCGCGGGGAGCTCGACGAGGCGGTCGGCATCAACTCCGTGGAGCGGTTCCTCGGGGACGAGGCGATCCGCCAGGGCTGGAAGGTCTCGGTCGACGTGCCGGCCACCGGCAAGCGGGTGCTCGTCGTCGGCGCCGGCCCGTCGGGGCTGTCGGCCGCCTACCACCTCGCCCGCCGCGGCCACGACGTGACGATCAAGGAGGCCGGTCCGATGGCCGGCGGCATGATGCGCTTCGGGATCCCGAAGTACCGCCTGGCTCGCGACGTGCTCGACGCGGAGGTGCAGCGGATCCTTGACCTGGGCGTGAAGCTCGAGCTCGACGCCAAGGTGACCGACCTGATGGCGCTCAAGGACGAGTACGACGCCGTCTTCCTCGCGGTGGGAGCCCAGCTCGGCAAGCGCGCCTACATCCCGGCCGGCTCGGCGGCGAAGATGCTCGACGCGGTGACCATGCTCCGCGACCTCGAGGCCGGCGAGAAGCCGCTGCTCGGCCGCCGGGTGGCGGTGTACGGCGGTGGCAACACGGCCATGGACGCCGCGCGCACCGCGAAGCGTCTCGGGGCGTCGGAGGCGATCGTGGTCTACCGCCGCAACAAGGACAAGATGCCCGCGCACGAGTCGGAGTTCATGGAGGCCTCCGAGGAGGGCGTGCTGTTCAAGTGGCTGACCACGATCAAGCAGGTCGACGAGGGCAAGCTGGTCATCGAGAAGATGGAGCTCGACGAGAGCGGCTTCCCGCAGCCGACCGGTGAGCTCGAGGAGCTCGACGCCGACTCGCTGGTCCTTGCGCTGGGCCAGGACACCGACCTTTCGCTGCTCGACGGAGTTCCCGGTCTCGTGGTCGACAGGGGCGTCGTCTCGGTCGGGACGGACATGATGACCGGGTGTCCCGGGGTGTTCGCCGGCGGCGACATGGTCCCGTTCGAGCGCTCGGTCACCGTCGCGGTCGGCCACGGCAAGCGCGCGGCGAAGAACATCGACGCGTGGCTGTCGGGCGCCGCGCCGGAGCCCGTCGTACGCCCGCAGCTGGCGACCTTCGACACGCTGAACACCTGGTACTACGCCGAGGCACCGCGCACCCACCGGCCGGTGCTCGAGCGGGCCCGCCGCGAGTCGACCTTCGACGAGGTCGTGCTCGGGCTCGACGAGGGCACGGCGCTGTTCGAGGCGCGGCGGTGCATGTCGTGCGGCAACTGCTTCAGCTGCGACAACTGCTACGGCACCTGCCCGGACAACGCGGTGATCAAGCTCGGCCAGCCGGGGGAGAAGTACCTGATCGACCTCGACTACTGCAAGGGTTGCGGCCTCTGCGCCGCCGAGTGCCCTGCCGGTGCGATCCAGATGTTCCCCGAGGAGATCTGACCAGGTGCACAGTGGCCCCCGCCGGCGGCGGGGGCCACTGTGTGTCGGCCGGTCAGCGGGCGACCATCACCATGTCGTTGACCGCGACCACGCGCAGCGGCCGTGAGCCGAGTACGACGGTCAGCTTCACGATCCTGCCCAGCAGGCCCTCGAGCTCGGCCTTCACCGTGCCGATCGAACCGTCGCCGTCGAGGTCGGCCGTCGCCGGCGCGTCGAGCGGACCACTGAGCCCCAGGTCGACCTGGGCGTCGTCGAGGCAGTAGCCACCGACCGGTGGGTCACCCTGCTCGCAGGCGGTCCAGGTGCCCTCGACCTGCTCGGTCGTCGGCGCCTCGGCACCGTCGCCGGGCTTCTCCGCGGCAGGCGGATCGGCAGGCGGGTCCGCGGGCGGTTCCTCGGCCGCGGGCGGGTCTGCGGGGGGATCTTCGGCAGCAGGCGGATCGGCCGGCGGGTCGGCCGGCGGGTCGGCCTCTCCAGGCGTCTCCCCGGGATCCTCCACAGGTGCCTCGTCGGCGGGGCCGCCGGTGCCCGGATCGTCGGCCGGAGGATCGCTCACAACCGGAGCATCCCCGCCGCCACCAGGGGCCGGAGCGGTCGGCACCTGGGGGGCAGCCAGCGGCGGCGGCGGCTCGGGTGCCGCCACGACGGGCGCCTCGGGCGGCGTCGGCTCGGCGTCCGACCCGAACCCGTCGGGGGTGTCCGGGGCGCCGATGATCGGCGGGTCGGCCGGTGTCGGCAGCTCGCCCGGCGCCGGGGCGGCCTCGGGGGAGCGGGTCCGCGGAGGCCGCGACTCCTCGATCTCGGGAGGCGTGGGACCGAGCTGGGCGGCCTTGGCCACCTGCTCGATGTGCCGCTCCACCTGCCTCACGGCGTCGGCGGTGAGCTCGCGGACCGGAGCGCCCAGGCCGTAGTCCAAGGTGGTGCCGATCGTGGACATCGGCGGGCTCGCGGCCACCGCGAAGCTGCCCTCGCGGTAGCGCTTGTCGACCATCAGCACACGCGCGACGTACGCCTCGTCGCCCCGGTAGGCCAGCAGCGCTGCGGCGGCGTTGGCCGGCCGGTCGAGCCTGTCGGCGCCCGCGCAGAGGTACACCGCGGTCGTCAGCGCCGCGTCGTCGAGGTCGTGCGCGTTGCGCTCACCGTCCCCGTCACCGTCGACGCCGGCCAGCGCCCACACCGACGGCAGCAGCCGCATCGGCCCCACCTCGCGGTCCCAGACCGGGTCGCCGTCGAACCGGCCGTTGTCGGTGTCCTCGACCCGGGCACGGCCCCGGCGCCCGTCGAGCGCGGGCCCGACCATCGCCGGCCGGACCGTGCCGTCGTCGGCGAGCTCGTGGCCGCCGGCCTGCCCGTGGTCGGACTCGGTCTGGCCGACGGCGGCGATCAGCGTCCAGGTCAGCCCGCACGACGGCTGGACCTCCGCGAGGATCCCCGCGGCCCGGTGGTAGGACTGCAGCGCCGTCCACGGGATCACACCGACCCTGCCCTCGGCGGTGGACCGGCTGCTCGTTGCGGCCGCGGGCGCGGCATCGGGCCTCGCCGGGCGCACCAACACGTCGTCGTACGGCACGGACTCCGGCCCCGCCGGCTCGCCCTCCCCGGCGGTGTTGGCCAGGTGGGTGCTCACGGTGCCGAAGGCGAGCGGGAACGCGATGAGCGCGATCAACCAGGACGAGTGGTGCTTCGGCTTGCCGTTTCGATGCCGTCCCATGGGACCCCCCCAATGCCGGGATCTGCTTATTCGACCCTAGGCCCGAGGTCCCTCAAAGAGCATGAGTCGAATGCCCCTCTTTAGCGTGACCCGGACGGGGGGCGGCCTCCCTCAACCTGGTGAGGGACACTTCTGGCGGTCCCAGGAGAGGAAGCGCATGCTGCCCGGTCTCATCGTCCTGCTCGTCTGCCAGCTCGCCGGCGAGCTCGTCGTACGCACGCTCGACCTGTCGCTGCCCGGCCCCGTCCTCGGCATGGTCCTGTTCCTGGTGGTCCTGCGGGTACGGCGGCCACGCCCGAAGTCGCCCCTCGTCACGGCACCACAGACGCTGTTGCGGTACCTGCCCCTGCTCTACGTCCCCGCCGGGGTCGGACTCGTCGCGCACCTGTCCCGGCTGGGCCACGACGCGCTGCCGATCGCCGGCGGCCTGGTGGCGTCGTGGCTCGCCGGGCTCCTGGTGACGGCCGGGGTCGTGGCGCTGCTTCTCCGGCTCACCGGTGCCCGGAGGGTGTTGCGGTGACCCTGCACCTGGACGAGGCCTGGGAGTGGCTGGTCGGCTCACCGCTGTTCGGGGTCACCCTGACGCTGGTCGCCTACCAGGCCGCCCGCTGGGCCTGGGAGCGGACCGGCCGGCACGCCGGGCTCAACCCGGTGCTGGTCGCGATCGTCCTCGCCGGTGGGGTGCTGCTGCTGCTGGACGTCAGCTACGCGGAGTACATGACCGGCGGGCGCTACATCACCTTCCTGCTCGGCCCGGCGACGGTGGCGCTGGCGCTGCCGCTGCACTACGAGGCCCGGCTGGTGAAGCAGGCTGCCATGCCGGTGCTGCTCGGGATCGTGGTCGGCTCCGCCGTGTCGATCGTCGTGGCCTTCTCCGTCACGGGCTGGCTCGGCGGCGGGGAGGACCTGGCGGTGTCGATGGCGCCGAAGGCCGCCACCACGCCGGTGTCGATCGCCCTCTCGGAGGCGGCCGGCGGCATCCCGGCGCTGACCGCCGTGTTCACCATCCTGGCTGGGGTGCTCGGCGCGGTCGCCGGACCGGCGGTGCTCTCGCTGCTGCGGTTCCGCGACCTGCGGGTGCGCGGTCTGGCGATCGGCGCCTCATCGCACGGGATCGGCACCTCCCGGGCGCTGGAGGAGCACCGCACCGAGGGCGCCTTCGCGGGGCTCGCGATGGGACTCAACGCGCTGGCGACGGCCCTGCTCCTGCCGCTGCTGCTGATGCTGCTGCAGTAGCCCGCTCAGCCCACCGACCGTCCGAGGAAGGCGAGCAGCCTGTCGGCCGGACCGGCGTTGGGTCGGTTGCCCAGCGGTTCTGCGAACCGGCCCGGCCGGTCGGTCGGGCCGACGAGCACCGGGGCGATCCGGAGCAGGGCGGTGGCGAGGTCGTCGGGCAGCGGCCGTCGTACCGCACAGGCCGTGGCGAGGTCCCACCCGTGCACGGCGATCTCGAGAGCGCCGGCGCTGGTGAGCACCGCCGAGGTGAGCGGCCGGTCCCCGACCACGACGTCCTGGGGGCTGCGCGGGCCGGCCGCCCAGTCCGCGGTCCACTGGCCGAGCAGCCGGCACGCCCGGTCGCGCAGCCGGTCCACGAGCTCCTCGGCGCTCGCTGTGCGGAGTGAGCCGGCGGCGGGCGAGCCCGCCACGGCGGCCGGGCGGTGCACCTGCAGCCGGTGGGTCGCCCCGGCCTCGAGCAGCAGCGTCAGCGAGTCGTCCATGTGCAGCAGCAGCTGCCGGACGTCCCACTCCGAGCAGGGGGTCGGCGCCGCCATCAGGTCGGCGGACACCAGGGCCAGCGCTCCGCGGGTGTAGCCGATGGCACGCTCGAGGAGCTCGACGCCGGCCCAGGGCGAGGCGTCGAGGTCGTGGTCGTTCACCCCCGTCGTACCTCCTGCCCGGGGTAGACCTCAGGAAGGCCGAACGCCCGGAACAGTCCCGTGTCGAAGAAGCACCCGACGTGGGACACCCCGTCGCCGGTGACCGTGAGCACCTGGATCTGGAACGCCTTGTGCACCCCGTCCGCGTCGCGCATGTACAGGGCGAACGCAGGCTGTCCGTTGGCATCGGCCCGGACCATGCGCATGTCGGCCGGACCGCTGGCCGGACACTGGCTGGAGATGAGGTTCCCGATCGTCCGGGCACCCTGGTACCACCCCGTGAAAGGGGGCATCTCCCACACCGCGTCCTCCGTGAACAGGCCGACGATCGCCTCGACGTCGTAGGTCTCGAAGGCGGCGACGTACCGGTCGAGCAGCTCGCGCCGCTCCGGCTCGGACGGCTCCATCACGTCGTCCCGGGTCAGTGCCGCCTGGTCGAGCTGCGCGCGGGCCCGCTGCAGCATGCTGTTGACCGCGGCGGTGCTGGTGCCGAGCAGCTCGGCGACCTCGGCGGCACGCCAGGCGAGCACCTCGCGCAGCAGGAGCACGGCCCGCTGGCGGGCGGGGAGGTTCTGCAGCGCGGCCACGAACGCGAGTCGGATGCTCTCCCGCGACGTGACCACCGAGGCGGGGTCGTCGGGGAGGTCCGCGACCAGTACGTCGGGCACCGGCTCGAGCCAGGGCACCTCCGGCTGCTGCACGAGCGTGCCGTACGGGTCGGACGGCTCCTGGCCGAGGCCGGTCGGGAGCGGACGTCTTCCCCGGCTCTCCAGCGCGGTCAGGCACGCGTTCGTGGCGATCCGGTAGAGCCAGGTGCGCATCGAGGACCGGCCCTCGAAGGTGTCCTGCGACTTCCACGCACGCAGGTAGGTCTCCTGGACCAGGTCCTCGGCGTCGTGGACCGAGCCGAGCATCCGGTAGCAGTGCGCGAGCAGCTCGGGACGGTAGCGGTCGAGCGCGGAGGGGTCGGCCACGGACGGTGGAGGCTCCACGACCGGGCGCTCGGGACGGACGGTGGGTCGGTCGACGGTCGCCATCTGCTCAGGCCTGCTGCTCGATCGCGGCGGGGTCCATGTAGAGGACCTCCCACAGATGGCCGTCGGGGTCGGCGAACGCGCGCGAGTACATGAAGCCCTCGTCCTGCGGCGGGCTCGACAGGGACCCGCCGGTGGCCAGCGCTGTGTCGACGAGCCGGTCGACCTCCTCGCGGCTCTCGGCCGAGATCGCCGTGATCGCCTCGGTGTAGCGCGTGGTGTCGACGATGTCCTTGCTGGTGAACGTCGAGAAGAACTTCTCGGTCAGCAGCATCACGCAGGCGTCGTCGCTGATCACCATGCAGCTGGCGTTCTCGTCGGTGAACTGCGGGTTGAAGCTGAACCCTAGGCCGCTCCAGAAGTCGATGGACCGCTGGAGGTCGGCGACGGGAAGGTTGAGGAAGATCATCCGGCTCATGTCGGAGCTCCTGGGCTGGAAGGAACGTTGTCGCTGAGTCAGGCCGGGGACCGGTGCGGAACTCATCGGTGCCGCGTCGCCGGAGCCGCCGCGTCGCCGAGTCCGGTCAGGGCAGGTTCCCGGTCTACACCGAGACGGGCATACTCGGAAAGAGGTTTTCCGAACGGAAGGTGCTTCCCCATGATGCTCGCGAACTCGGTGCTCGTCGATGCCTTCGGACGTGTGAAGGATGCCGTCCACGGTGCCGTCGAGGGGCTGAGCCGTGAGCAGCTCACCTACCGGGTCGACCCGGAGGCGAACACGATCGCCTGGCTGGTCTGGCACCTGACCCGGATCCAGGACGACCACGTGGCTCACCTGGCCCACGCCGAGCAGGTCTGGCTCCGCGACGGATGGGCGGACCGGTTCGGCCTGCCGTTCGAGCCGGGCGCGCACGGCTACGGCCACAGCAGCCCGGAGGTCGCCGCGGTCGACGTACCCGCCGACCTCCTGCTCGGCTACCACGACGCGGTGCACGCGCAGACGGTCGGTTATCTCGAGGGCCTCGACGAGCCGGCGTACGACGAGGTCATCGACCGTTCGTGGGACCCCCCGGTGACGCGCGCGGTGCGCCTGGTCAGCGTCATCGAGGACGACCTGCAGCACGTCGGGCAGGCGGCGTTCATCCGCGGTGTCGTGAAGCGGCTGGGAATCTGACGCGAGACCACCGGCCGATGGCACACTGCAGGGCCATGGAAACTACCCAGGGTCCCTTCCGGGATGCCGCGGTCGAGGCGCTCACCGCGATGCTGCTCCGGCTCGTCGAGGACACCAACGAGATGTGGCGCGACGGCGAGATCGCCGAGCACTCGACGGTCAGGGCGGTGTGCGAGGACCTGCAGGCTGTCCAGCACGCCCCGCATCGCGATCCTGAGCCGTGGCAGGCACGGTCCCGGACCGAGTGGCTCGAGGGCACCGAGCAGGCGGCGCGAGCGTTGCACGGTCGAGGATGCACGTGGTCGCTGCACGATCTGGTCGTCCTTCCGCGCCACGGCAGCGAATGCGTGGCGTCGTATCGCATCGTGCACGAATGGGGCGACAGCGCCACCCCGGCCGCTCAGGCTCTCTTCCTGGAGACCTGGCGTCAGGGCGAGGACGGGCAGTGGCGGCTGGCGCGTCACACAGCCGAGAAGGTCTGAGGTCGCTCTGACGCGCTGGTCGCAGCTGTCGGAGCGGAGAACTGTCGGCGCCCTTCCCTAGACTTCGAGCAAGTGTTCGATCGATGGAGGTGAGGGGCTCGATGGATGAGATCGAGGCCGACGCCCGGGACCGCGAGCTGGTCGAGGTCGCGGCGACGGCGGTGGTCGACCGCAACCGCGCCCATGCCGCGCAGCTGGAGGCGATCTGGTCCTTCCATGCGCGAAGGGTGGCCGAGGTAGAGGCGCGCGACCGTGGAGAGGTGCCCCGGCCCGAGCTGCCGGGGTTCTTCCTGCTCACGCCGTTGGAGGCGACGAAGGCGGAGTTCGCCCCGCTCCTCGGTGTGGCGGAGATGTGGATCCAGGCTGACCTGGACCTCATCCACGAGCTCAAGCAGTGGCTGCCACAGGTGTGGGCGCTGTGCCTCGCCGGACGGCTCGACCTGGGTCGAGCGCAGGTTGTGCACGCCCAGCTGGCCGGCTTGGCCGACGACGCGGCAAGAGCGGCCTACGCCGAGAAGGCCCAGGAGTGGATCGCGCGGCATGACGACCCGGCCGCGCCGGTTCACCCTGTTCGGCGGCAGCTGCTGCAGCGAGCGATGCGGCGGATCAGCCTGAAGTTCGACCAGCACAGCGAGGAGGAGTCCTTCGCCAAGGCGTTCAAGAAGCGGCGGGTGTCGATGCGCTCCGACGAGAACGGGATGGCCTGGATGTCGGTCTCGGGGCCG
Organism: Nocardioides pakistanensis; assembly: GCF_054781215.1. Lineage (NCBI taxonomy): Bacteria > Bacillati > Actinomycetota > Actinomycetes > Propionibacteriales > Nocardioidaceae > Nocardioides > Nocardioides pakistanensis. Next base: position 101,549 of record NZ_BAAGUV010000002.1, read on the forward strand.
TTGCACGACGTGATGCGGGCGGACTATCGACTGACGCTGATCGCGAAACGCTTGAGGGAGCTGCCGGGTGAGGAGCGGACGGTGGAGCAGATCCGGGCCGACCTGATGCTCGACCTGGTGCTCGGTCGGGCGACGGTGCCGGCCACCGACGGGGAGCTCGAGGAGGCCGAGGGCAGCGGTCAGAGTCCGGTGGAGCCACACGAGCTGGTCGGCAGGTGGGCCCGGCCCATCATCAACGTCCATGCCCCGATGCCGACCCTGATGGGGGTGAGTGACGAGCCGGGCCTGATGGCCGGCGGGAGCAGCATCCCGGCGGAGCTGCTCAGACGCATCGCGCTGGATCCCGCATCCACCTGGTATCGGCTCACCTTCGACCCTCGGCGGGGCGACGTCGAGCTCTCCACGGACAGCTACACCCCCACCGAGCCGATCGTGCGTCAGGTGGTCGCGCGCGACCCCGAGTGTGTCTTCCCGGGTTGCGTGCGACCGGCCACCACCTGCGAGTGCGACCACCGCACGCCGCACCCGGTCGGACCCACCTGTACCGGCAACCTCCAGCCGCTGTGCAGGCGGCACCACCGGGTCAAGCACTCCGAGGGGTTCCTGGTCAGGCGCAATCTCGACGGCTCCTACACCTGGACCAGTCGCTTCGGCGTCAGGTCGCACAAGCCCGCGCCGGAGTTTCCACAAGTGACCTGGCCGGCGACCTCGCCGGGGCTCTGGGACGACGACGCGGTGGTCTTCGAGGACCCCATCCCCGACAGCCTGTGGCAAGCAGCGATCGAGCTGTCCCGCGAAGCAGAGCTCCTCGCCTCCGCGGCGTGACGTTCGGCGCTCAGGCGCACCCGACGCAGGTCCGTGCGACCGGTCGGGCGGCCAGGCGTGCTGGCGCGATCGGGCGGCCGCACCGCTCACAGATCCCGTAGCTGCCCGACTCGAGCCGCGCTGCGGCGGCGTCGAGCTCGGCGAGGCGCTCGCGTGCCTGAGCGATCAGCGCGCCCACCTGGGAACGCTCGAAGGCGATCGTGTGCCCCTCGGGGTCGTGCTCGTCGTCGGCGTTGGACGACTCCGATGCGGCCACGATGTCGCTGAAGGTGCCGGTCAGTGCGGCGAGCCGTTGCTCGGTCTCGAGGCGCTGGGCGCGTAGCAGTGCCCGAGCCTCGTGGAGGTGGTGGTCGTCGTCCATGTCGACTGGACAACGCTCGCGACCGGGTGGGTTGTTCCGTCAGACGTCGGCGGCGGCGTCGGTTCCAGGTCGGCTCAGCACTCGGCGCGGCCGAGCCGCCAGTACCCCATGAAGGCGATCGAGCGCCGGTCGTGGCCGCGCTCGTTGACCAGGTGGCGACGGATCGCGCGCACGGTCGAGGCCTCGCCGGCCACCCACGCATAGAACCCGTCGGTGGGGTCGCCGGTGTCGCCGACGGGCGTCTCGACGGGATCGGGGACCTCCCAGAGCACCTCGCTCAGGTCGTCGTGCTCGGCGGCCGTCGGCAGCGCGGCCGGCACGACCGGCCGGGGGAGGTCGGCGGTGGTGACCATCCGGAGCAGGTGGGACCCGTGACCGGAGCTGCCCCGCGCCGCCCAGGTCACCGCCACTCCGGGCGGAGCGCCGAGGTCGAACCGGTCGTCGGGGTGCGGCACCTCCAAGAGGACCTGTCCGACCGCGTGCGAGGGCAGCGAGCGGACGATGTTCGCGACCGCCGGGACGCCGGTCTCGTCCGCGGCCAGCAGCAGGGAGGCGTGTGAGGAGTGAGGGCGGAACTCCAGCCCGCCGTGGGGTCCCCGGTGCGCGCCGTTGGGGCCGAGCAGCACCGCCTCGTCGCCGACTCGCGCCCCGAGGGCGAACCGGGCGGCCGGGCCGGACACGACGCCGTGCTCGTCACCGTGCAGGACCATGTCGATGTCGACCTCACGCGCCGCGGGCCGGAGGTGGCGGATCGTGTAGGTCCGGATCGGGTTGCGCCTGCTCTCGGGCAGCAGCCGCCATGCGGAGTACCAGTCCTCGCCCCGTGGCAGATGGACGAGGCCGCTCCCGGGCAGCGGGAGGATCAGCTTGATCCGCTGGTCGAACCCGTTGTCGGCCATCGCGTCGAGGTCGGGCCCGGAGAACGTGAGGCGGACGAAGCTCGGGCTCAGCCGGCGCACGCGGAGCACCCGCACGTCGAACATCCGGAACGGCGCGGGTCGCGTCTCTGAAGCAGCAGTCACGAAGGTAAGGCTAGCCTTACCTCGGCCACGCGGACAACACCTTCACCAGGTGAGTCACCGGAACCGGACCGACAACACCCCCGCGACGGAGTTCGCCACCACCTCGGCGACCTTCTGCCGGTGCGGGTCCGTGGAGCCCTCCAGCCTGACGTGACCGTCCTCCACGTCGACCTGGTACTCCATCTCGGCGCTGCGCAGCAGCTCGTCGATCTCGCCCCGGATCTGGTCGTCACTGCGGGCCAGCAGCCGCACGACGTCGCTGCGGCTGACCACGCCGATGACCTTGCCGCCCTCGAGCACGGGCAGGCTCTTCACCGCGGTGCTGGTCATCAGCTCGATGGCGTCGCACATGTCGCCTTCGGGGGTGACCGTGTAGGACTGCGTCGTCATCACGTCGTCGACGGTGCGTGGCGGCCCGGGCTCGACGTGCTCGTGCGGCATCAGGTGGCAGCGGTCGTCGTGGCGCACGGCGTCGTGGAGCAGGTCCGCCTCGCTGACCACACCGAGCAGGCGCCCGTCGGAAGAGACCACCGGCAGGGCGGTCACGTTGTGCCCGGCGAGCAGCCGAAGCCCGTCCTTGACGCTCGTCCCGGTGGTCACCGTGATCGCGGGTGAAGTCATGACGTCCCGGACCAGCATCACGACACCTCCTGTTCTCCTCCAGCCTGTGACGCCATCGTTTCCTCCGGCGTACAGGTCCAGACAGGGCCGAACGTCCTGCGGGGCCAGTGACTGCCGGCACTCGCACGCGCGACGGCGGGGGAGAACGCTGGAGGTAGGCAGAAGGAGGAGCACCATGGTCAAGGACACGACCCTGCCCGTCGTCGTCGGTGTCGACGGCAGTGAGCAGAGTGACCGAGCCGTGCGGTACGCCGTGACCGAGGCCCGGAGGCGCGGTGTGGGCATCACGCTCGTGCACGCCGTCTACGAGACCGCCCCGATGGCGGCCATGCTCCCGTTGTACAGCGTCGAAGCGTTCACCGAGGTCGGCCGACGGCTGACCGACGACACCCAGAAGCTGGTGCACGAGCTCGCGCCGGGCCTGGAGGTGCAGACCTCCGTGCGCCCGGGCAGCCGGGTCGGCGTCCTCGTCGACGCCGCCGAGCACGCCTCTCTCGTGGTGCTCGGCCACCGGACGCGCTCCCTCGCCGGCCGGGTGCTGACCAGCAGCACGACCACCGGCGTCGCCGCGCGCGCCCACTGCCCCGTGGTCAGCGTGCCCGACAGCTGGGCCGAAGGTGGCGAGCTCGGCCGGGTGGTGGTCGGCGTGGACGAGTCCGACGCGTCCCACGACGCGCTCGAGGCGGCCTTCGAGGAGGCGGCGCGACGCAAGGCGAAGCTGGTCGTGCTCCACGCGTGGCGGCTGCCGACGGCGTACGACGACATCAGCTACTCGCACACCGCCGTCGAGGAATGGCTCGACACCGCGCGTGAGGAGATGGACAAGACCCTCGAGCCGTTCCGCGAGGTCCACCCCGACGTCGCGGTGGAGATCGACCTGCGGCACGAGTTCGTCGGCCCGGCGCTCGTCGATGCGGCGGCCAACGCCGACCTGATGGTCGTCGGCCGGCGCGGGCACGGCGCCCCGCTGGGGATCTACCTGGGCTCGCTGGCCCGGATGCTGATCCGCGAGGGCAAGTGCCCCGTCGAGGTCGTGCCCCAGCACCCACGGCACACCCCGTCGGTCGAGGAGCGGCTGCTGAGCCCCGACGAGGTACTGCCTCAGGACTGACCGCGTCTGCGCCCCGGTGACGCCGGGGCGCAGAATGGTTGGTCGTGCGCACCCTCGACACCCCCGTCCGTCACGCCCGCAACGCGGTCGCCGTGGTCTTCGTGCTCAACGGCTTCGCGTTCGCGAGCTGGGTCTCCCGGATCCCGGAGTCCCGGACCGCCCTCGACCTCACCCCCGGTCAGCTCGGCACGCTGCTGCTCGCGATGTCCTTCGGCTCGGTGGTCGCGCTGCCCACGGCCGGGATCTGGGTGCACCGCTTCGGCGCCGCCCGGGTGGTCGGCTTCTCCGCCGTGCTCGCCTCCGTCGGCCTCGGTCTCGCCGGTGCCGGCGTGAGCGTGCTCGGTGAACCCTGGGGGACCGCGGCCGGCCTGCTGCTGGTCGGCTTCGGCTCGGGGACCTGGGACGTGGCGATGAACGTCGAGGGCGCCGCCGTCGAGCACCGCAGCGGGCGCACGATCATGCCCCGGTTCCACGCGGCGTTCAGCCTCGGCACGGTCGCCGGAGCGGCAACCGGTGCCGCGGCGGCCGGTCTGGGGGTCCCGGTGGTGTGGCACCTGGGCCTGGCCGCCGCCCTGGTCGCGGCAGCCACACCGACCGCCGTACGCAGCTTCCTGCCCGTGGAGGCGGAGCCCGAGGAGGCGGTCGGCCTCAGCCCGTGGCGGGCGTGGCGGGAGCCGCGCACGCTGGCTGTAGGCGTGATGGTCCTGGCGATGGCGCTGACCGAGGGCGTGGCCAACGACTGGCTCGCGGTCGCGCTGGTCGACGGGTACGACGTCGCGCCGTGGGTCGGCGCCAGCGGGTTCGCCCTGTTCGTCACCGCGATGACCAGCGGCCGGCTCGTCGGCGGGAAGCTCCTCGACCGGTTCGGGCGGCTGCCGGTGCTGTGGAGCACGATGGCAGTCGCCGGAGCCGGCGTTCTGCTGGTCGTGCTCGCCCCGCTGACACCGCTGGTCGTGGTCGGCATCGTGCTGTGGGGCCTGGGCGCCTCGCTCGGCTTCCCGGTCGGGATGAGCGCCGCGGCCGACGACCCGGCGCACGCGCCGGCGCGAGTGAGCGTCGTCTCCACGATCGGCTACACCGCGTTCCTGGCCGGTCCGCCGGTGCTCGGCTACATCGGCGACCGGGTCGGCGTCCTCAACGCCCTGCTTCTCGTCGCGATCCTGCTGGTGCCCTCCGCGCTCGTCGTTCCCGCCGCCCGCCCCAGGGCCGAGGTGGCTTCTCGCCGATGAGCAGCGGCTCGACCCACCGGGTCCGGGGGTCGGCGTCGACGAGCACGGCCTTGGTGAACAGCGTCAGGGGTACGGCGAGCAGCGCACCGATGCTCCCGAGCGTGAACGCCCAGAACACCAGCGACAGCATGGTCAGCGTCGTGGAGACGACGAGGTAGCGGCGCGTCGCGCGGCCGAACGTCACCAGGGCCGCGACCCAGCCCTCGTGACCGGCCGGCAGCATCCGCAGCCGGTCCACGAAGCGCGTCGCGTCGATGACCATGAACAGCACCAGGGTGATCACGAAGAACAGACCCGTCAGCACGTCCACGAGGCCGCTCACGATGTTGCCGACGATGCCGACCACGCGGTTGAAGTCGAACCCCGCGACCATCTGCTCGATCTGGCCCTCACCGATCCCACGCCGGTCCAGCCACGCGACGACCTGGTCCAGCATCCGGTTGGTCTCGTCCTGGTAGTCCGGCAGCAGGGTCGCGAACTGCGCGACCGCGAGGGTGAGCGCGACCGTGAACCCGATCAGCGCCGCGTAGACCGTGGTGAGCGCGGCGGTGGTGCCCACCCAGCGGGGGATGCCGCGCCGGGCGATCGCGCTGCTCAGCGGCTGCACAGCGACCGCGAGCACCAGGGCCAGGAACGCCGGCCCGACGATGCCGGAGAGCTGGCGCAGCCCGAACACCACGACGCCGCCGGCGGCGAGCCCGACCAGCAGGACGACCGCCCGCGGGTAGCCATGTCCCGGAGTCGCCGGCCGCACGGTGGACATCGCGGCCTCAGGCGCTGCGGCGCACCAGCAGGTCGGCGCAGCCCTCGGTCGTGACCAGGTCGGGGTAGTCGTCCTCGTCGATGCGCACCCCGCTCGCGCTCACCAGCAGCTCGACGAAGCTGAGGAAGTCCAGCGAGTCCAGCTCGAAGCTGCGGCGGAGGTCGGCGCCCTCGGGGAGGGACTCCACGTCCGCGTCCGGGACGATCCGGCGCACGGCCTGCGCAACCAGCGCGCGGGCGTCCTCGTGGGTGATGGTCATAGCTCCTCCGGGTGCTGCAGCAGGCGTTCCAGGGTGAGCAGGAAGCGCGCCCCGGTGGCGCCGTCGGTGGCCCGGTGGTCCCCGGACAGCGTCAGCCGCACCGTCGGCCGCACGCCGATCAGGCCGTCGACCGCGACCGGGCGGTCCACCACGCGGCCCACGCCGAGCAGGGCGACCTGCGGTGGGTAGATCACGCCGATCACCTCCTCGACACCCTGGTCGCCGAGGTCGGTCACGGTCAGCGTCGGGTCGGCCAGCTCGCTGCGGCGCAGCCGCCCGGCGCGGGCCCGCTTCACCAGGTCGCGCAGCGCCGCCATCACCTCGGCGAGCGTGAGGTCGGCGGTGCGGTGGATCGCCGGCGCCACCAGGGCCCCGTCACGCACGTGGACCGCGACGCCGAGGTGGACGTCGTCGGCCGGCACGAAGCCGTCGTCGACCCAGAACCCGTTGAGCTCCGGGTGCTCACGGGTGGCCAGCGCGGCGGCCTTGAGCAGCGCCGCGGCCGGCACGATCCGCTCGCCGACGCTGCGCTCCAGGTTGGTGCGCCGCAGCCACGTGGTGAGCGCCTGCAGGTCGACGGTCGTGGCCACGTAGTAGTGCGGGATCTCGCGCTTGGCCCGCGACATCAGCGCTGCGATGGTCGCCCGGGAGCCCGACGGGCGGGTGGGTGCGGCGGTCGGAGGTGGTGCCTCGGCCTCCGGTACGACGGACGGCGCGACCGCCGTACCTCCTCGCGCGGCGACCCGGACGTCCTCGGCGCGGACCAGCCCGTGCTCGCCGGACCCGGCCACTTGGTCGAGGTCCACCCCGAGCTCGCGGGCGAGCTTGCGGGCGTAGGGGGAGACCCGGCGCCCGCGCAGGACCGGAGGTGCCGCGAGAGGTGGCGCGAGAGGTGGCGCGGCGGTCGGCGAGGACAGCGAGGCCATCGGCGTGCCGACGGCGACCCGGGTGCCCGGCCCGACCAGGAAGTGCTCGACGACCCCGTCGTCGAAGGACTCGACCTCGATCGCGGACTTGTCGGTGTCGACGACGGCGATCGGCTCGCCGCGGTGGACGACGTCGCCCTCGTGGACGAGCCACTCGACGAGCGTGCCGGAGTCCATGTCGGCCCCGAGCGAGGGCATCTTGAACTCGGCCACTCAGCCCACCACCCTCCGCGCCGCAGCCAAGATCGTCGCGGGCTGGGGGAGGGCGGCGTCCTCGAGGTGCTTGGCGTAGGGCATCGGCACCTCGGCGGAGCACACCCGTTCGACGGGGCTGTCGAGGTCGTAGAAGCACTGCTCGGTGACCCGGGCGCTGACCTCGGCCGACAGGCTGCCGCTGCGCCAGCCCTCGTCGACCACGACCAGGCGGTGCGTGCGCCGCACCGACGCCATGATCGTCGCGTCGTCGAGCGGCCGCAGGGTGCGCAGGTCCAGCACCTCGGCCTCGATCCCGTCCGCGGCCAGCTGCTCGGCGGCCTCGAGGGTCTTGGGCAGCGAGCCGCCGTAGCTGACCAGGGTCAGGTCCCGACCCTGCCGTCGTACGGCGGCCCGCTGGATGTCGACGGGACCGGCGTCCTCGGCGAGGGTGCCGGTCATGTTGTAGAGCGACCCGTGCTCGAAGAGCAGCACCGGGTCGGGGTCCTGCAGGGCGGTCCACAGCATGCCGCGGGCGTCCTCGATCGTCGCCGGGGCGAGCACCTTGATGCCGGGGATGTGGGTGTACCAGCCTTCCAGGCTGTGCGAGTGCTGGGCGGCGAGCTGCCGGCCGGCCCCCGTGGTCATCCGGATCACCAGCGGCACCGCGACCTGGCCGCCGGACATGTGCAGCAGCGTGGCTGCGTTGTTGAGGATCTGGTCCAGCGCCAGCAGGCTGAAGTTCACGGTCATGATCTCGACGATCGGGCGCATCCCGCCGATCGCGGCGCCGATGCCGGCCCCGACGAAGGCGGACTCCGACAGGGGCGTGTCGCGGATCCGCTCGGGGCCGAACTCCTCGAGCAGCCCGAGGCTCACCGCGAAGCAGCCGCCGTAGGCGCCGACGTCCTCACCCATCAGGAACACCCGCTCGTCGCGGCGCATCGCGTCGCGCATCGCCTCCCGCATCGCCTCGCGGTAGGTGGTCTCCACGGTTCCCGGCGTCGCCGGGGCCGGGATCGTCGCGGTGGTCGCGGTCATCTCACACCTCCGCGGTCTCGCTGTATACGAACCTGGTCAGGTCCTCGACCGGCTCGAGCGGCGCCTCCTCCGCGGCCCGGACGGCGGCGTCGACCTCCGCGGTGGCGGAGGCCACCATCGCCTCGCGGTCGGCCTCGGTCAGCTCGCCGGACTCGATCAGCTGCTTCGCGAGCAGGTCGATCGGGTCGCGCTCGCGCCAGCGGGCCACCTCGGCCTTGTCGCGGTAGCGCTCGGGGTCGTACATCGAGTGCGCGCGGAACCGGTAGGTGCGCAGCTCCAGGAAGCACGGCCCGCCGCCGCCGCGGATCCGGTCGACCGCCTGGCGCGCGGCCTTCTCCACGGCGACGGCGTCCATGCCGTCCACCGCCCAGGAGGCCATGCCGTACGACGCCGCGCGGAGCGCCAGGTCGGTCTCGGCCTGGGCGCGCTCGATCGCCGTGCCCATGGCGTACAGGTTGTTCTCGCAGGCGAAGAGCACCGGCAGCTGCCACAGCGCGGAGAGGTTCATCGACTCGTGGAACTCGCCCTCGGCGTAGGCGCCGTCGCCGAAGAAGCAGACCGTCACCCCGGGTCGGCGCTGCAGCTTGTCGGCCAGGCCGAGCCCGACCGCCAGCGGCAGGCCGCCGCCGACGATCGCGTTGCCGCCGTAGAAGCGCCGGCCGGCGTCGAACAGGTGCATCGACCCGCCGCGGCCGCGACTGCAGCCGGTGACCTTGCCGTACGCCATCACGGAGTCCATCGGGACACCGCGGGCGAGTGCGTGGCCGTGCTCGCGATAGGTCGACACCACCGCGTCGTCGGCGGTCAGCGTCGCCATCACGCCGGCGGCGACCGCCTCCTCGCCGACCGCCACGTGCAGGAACCCCCGGATCGAGCCTGCGCTGTAGAGCTCCACGCAGCGTTCCTCGAAGACCCGGATCCGGGTCATCTGCGAGAGCAGGTCCACGCCGTGCTTGCGCGCGGCGGCGACGGGGCGTCTGCTCATGTCGCACCCTCCAACGTCGACAGGTCGCCCTCGGGCTGCCCGAGCTCGCGGGCCTTGAGCAGCCGGCGCATCACCTTGCCGCTGCGGGTGTGCGGCAGGTGCTGGTCGAAGACGATCTCGCGCGGTGCGACCGACCCGAGCCGGCGACGGCCGAACGCCACCAGGTCCCGGCGCACGTCCTCGGTCGGCTCGAAGCCGTCGCGCAGCGTGACGAACGCCTTGACCACCTCGCCGGCGACCGGGTCCGGCTTGCCGATCACGCCCGCCTCGGCCACAGCCGGGTGTTCCATCAGGGCGCTCTCGACCTCGAACGGGCCGATCAGGTGGCCGGCTGACTTGATCACGTCGTCGCCGCGCCCGACGAACCAGAACCAGCCGTCCTCGTCGCGCCGGACCACGTCGCCGGTGAGGTACCAGCCGCCGACGAAGCAGCGCTGGTATCGCGCCTCCTCGCCGAGGTAGGTGCGGAACATCGACGGCCAGCCGGGGCGCAGGGCCAGCTCGCCGGTGCCGCCGGGGCCGAGCTCGCACACCTCGCAGTCGTCGACCAGCGTGCGCCCCTCCTCGTCCCGCGCCAGGACGGTGGCCTCGACGCCGGGCACCGGCAGCCCCATCGACCCGGGCCGGACGGGGACTCCAGGCCGGTTGCTGATCATGATCGCGCCGGTCTCGGTCTGCCACCAGTTGTCGAGCACCTGGCGGTCGAAGGCACGCTGCCCCCACAGCACGACCTCGGGGTTCAGCGGCTCGCCGACGCTGGCGATGTGGCGCAGCGCGGAGAGGTCGAACTCACGCACCACGTCCTCGCCGACGCTGGCGATGTGGCGCAGCGCGGTGGGCGCGGTGTACCAGACGGTGACCCGCTGCTCCTGGAGGATCCGGTACCACCGTCGGGCGCCGAGCTCGCCGCTGTCGGTGACCACGGTCGCCCCGTGCGTGAGCGGCGCGACGATGCCGTACGACGTGCCGGTCACCCAGCCAGGGTCGGCGGTGCACACGTCGTCCCGGCGCAGCCCCAGCGCGTGCGCGGCGGTGGCGTGGTGCGCGACGACGGCCTCGTGCACGTGTACGGCGCCCTTCGGGGTGCCCGTCGTACCGCTGGTGAAGTGCAGCAGGGCCGGGGTCTCCGGGTCGGTCGGCGGGATGTCGTAGCGGTGGTCGGCGCGGGAGAGCAGGTCGGGCAGGCACCGGGTGTCCTCGACCTCGCCGGGCGCGCCGTCGACGAGCAGCACGTGCTCGAGCTCGGGGAGGTCGTCGCGGAGCGCGGCGATCCGGCGCTGGTACAGCTCGGTGGTGGTGACCAGCAGCCGGCCGTGACCGAGCTGGAGACGTTGCCGGATCGGCTCGGGGCCGAACGCCGTGAACAGCGGGCAGAACACCGAGGTGTGCTTGAGCGTCCCGAGCGCGGCGACGTAGATGTCCAGGCCACGACCCAGCAGCGAGAACACCTTGTCGCCGGCACCGATCCCGAGATCGTCGAGGACGTTTGCGAAGGCCGCGCTCAGGCCGGCGAGATCGGCGTAGGTCACCGTGGTGACGGACTCGTCGACGCCGATGCAGCGCAACGCCGTGGTCGCCCCGGCGCCGTGCAGGACATGCCGGTCCACCGCCTCGTGCGCGATGTTGAGCCCGCCGCCGGGCAACCCGTCGAGCCTGGCCCGGGCCTGCGCCCAGGCGTCAGCGGTCGGTGCCCGGGTCCCGGCGGTCATCACTCACCCCGCCGTTCCCGCTCCCGTTCCTCGCGCGCCGCCTTGCGGGCGTGCTCGGCCTCCGCGGCGAGATACTTGGTGAGCCCCGCCCACAGCCGCTCGCGCGTGGCGGGACTGGTCCGGCCGGCCGCCTCGCGCTTGGCCTCCTGCTGGGCCTCGAATCCTTCCCGCTCGTTCATGGCGATCTCCCTGCAGGGTGGTCTACCCCTTGCTCCCACCGTCCTCCACCGCCCCCGGAGCACCCAGGGCCCTTGGACCTGAAAGGATGTGACCCAGGCCTCGTGGTGGCGGTTTGCCGGTGGAAGTTAGCCTTACCTCAGTTCTTTCGTCGTCCGGGTCACGAGCCCGTGAGGAGAAGCCGATGCGCCGTGCCCTGTCCATCGCCGCCGGCACCGCGGCGGTCGCCGCCGCCCTGTCGGGCTGTGGCGTGCTCGGGATCGGTGAGGAGCCGGCGGACCTGCAGATCTACACCGCGCGTCACTACGACCTGGAGCAGGCGTTCGAGAAGTTCACCGAGGACACCGGCATCACCGTCGAGTTCATCAGCGGCGACGACGCGGAGCTGCTGGAGCGGCTCAAGGCCGAAGGCGACGACACCCCCGCCGACATCTTCATGACCGTCGACGCCGGCAACCTGTGGAACGCCGCGCGTCAGGACGAGCTCGAGCCGCTCGACTCCCCGAAGCTGGAGGGCGCCGTGCCCGAGGACCTGCGCGACCCCGAAGGCCGCTGGTTCGGCCTGGCGATGCGCGCGCGCACGGTCACCTACAACCCCGACAACGTCGACCCCGCGGAGTTCGACACCGAGGACACCTACGCCGGCCTGGCCGACCCGAAGTGGAAGGGCCGGCTGTGCATGCGCGACGCCACCGCGTCCTACACCCAGTCCCTGGTGGCCAGCCTGATCGACCTGCACGGGCGGGAGAAGACCCTCGAGATCGTCAAGGGCTGGGTCGCCAACGACGTCGACATCATGAGCAACGATATCCTCCTGCTGGAGGCGATCGACGCGGGTGCCTGTGACGTCGGGATCAACAACCACTACTACCTGGCCCGCGAGCTCGCCGACGACCCGACGCTGAACGTCAAGCTGTTCTGGGCCAGCCAGGACGGCGCCGGCACACACGTGAACATCTCCGGCGCCGGGGTGGTCAAGGGCTCGGACAACGCCGCGCAGGCCCAGGAGCTGCTGGAGTGGCTGGCCACCGACGGGCAGAACGCCTTCGTCGACGGCAACCACGAGTTCCCGGTCAACCCGGACGTGAAGCCCGAGCCGCTGATCGCCGAGTTCGGCCCGTTCAAGCGGATGCCGCTGAACGCCGAGGCATACGGCGACCTGAACGCCGAGGCCATCGACCTGCTCGCCGAGGCCGGCTACGAGTGAGCCGTCGCCTCGGTGAGGGCCGGCCGGCGTGGTCCCTCGCCGTCCTCGTGATCGCGGCACTGGTCGCCACGCCGGTGCTCGCCGTCGTGGTAGACGGCACGGCCGGTCTCGGCGACTTCAGCCTCCCCCGGGGGCTGGGCGGCATGGTGGTCACCACGCTCGCGCTGATGCTGGGCGTCGGCGTCGGCACCCTCGTCATCGGCGGTGGGCTGGCCTGGCTGGTCACCGCCTACCAGTTCCCGCTGCGCGACGTGCTCGTGTGGCTGCTGGTGCTGCCGCTGGCCATGCCCGCCTACATCCTGGGCTTCGTCTTCCTGTCCACCTTCGACGTCTCCGGCCCGGTCCAAGGGCTGCTGCGCGCCACCTTCGGAGCCGACGTCTGGGTGCCGCAGGTGCGCTCGCTGCCCGGCGCGATCATCGTGATGTCGCTGACCCTCTATCCCTACGTCTACCTGCTCGCCCGCAACGCGCTCGTGGAGCAGGCGTCGGGGACCTACGACGCCGCCCGCACGCTCGGGGCCGGGCGCGGCCGGGCGCTGCGCAAGGTGCTGCTGCCGCTGGCGCGGCCGTCGCTGGCCGCCGGGCTGTCGCTGGTGATGATGGAGACGCTCACCGACTTCGCCACCGTGCAGTACTTCAACGTCAAGACCGTCTCCGTCGGGGTCTACCTCACCTGGAAGGGCAGCTACCAGTTCCACACCGCGACGCAGCTGTCGGTGCTGGTGCTGCTGTTCGCCGTGGCGGTGCTCGCCGGGGAGAGGCTGCTGCGCGGACGGGCCAGGTTCCACCAGAAGCGGGGCCGCGGCCGCGGCCTGGAGCCGGCGCGGCTGCGCGGGGCGAAGGCGTGGGGCGCCACCGGCCTCGGTGCAGCCGCGCTCGCCCTCGGGTTCGTGATCCCGGTGGCCCAGCTGCTCTGGTGGGCGGTCGGCGACGTCATCAGCGACCCCGCATCGCTGTGGGACCGCCGGTTCGTGGAGTACATCGTCAACAGCATCGTCGTGGCCACGATCGTCGCGCTGGCCTGTGTGCTGCTCGCGCTGGTGATCGGCCACTCGCTGCGGCTCGGTGGTGGGCGCTGGGTCCGGTCCGCCGGCCAGCTGACCACCTTCGGGTACGCCGTGCCCGGCGCCGTCGTGGGCATCGGCGTGCTGATCGCCTTCAAGCTGCTCGACGACCTGCTCGAGACCGCCGGGGTCCCCGGGGGCACCGGGCTGCTCGTCACCGGGTCGGTGCCGGTGATCATCTACGCCTACGTCGTGCGGTTCCTGGCTCCGGCGTACCAGGCGGTCGACGCGAGCTTCGCCAAGATCCCGCCCACGATGACCCTCTCCGCGATGAGCCTCGGAGCGAGCCCGCGACGGATCCTCACCCGGGTGCACCTGCCGCTGGTCCGGCCCGGCGCTGCCGTGGCCCTGGTGCTCGTGATGATCGACGCGGTCAAGGAGCTGCCCATCGTGCTGCTGCTGCGCCCGTTCGGGTTCACTACGGTGTCCGTGTGGGTCTACGAGCTCGCCCGGGAGAACTTCTGGGAGAAGGCAGCCATGCCGGCACTGGTGATCGTCGCGGTCGCGGTCGTGCCGGTCTTCTTCCTGTTCCGGCAGGTCCGCCTGGTCGACCCGTATCGGCAGGCCGAGTGACATGGCAGCAGACCTCGTGACCGCGCCCCACCGCCCCGGGCACCCCGCCACCCCTCCGGCCCTCGTGCTCGAGGGAGTCACCAAGCGCTACGGGGCGACCGTCGCAGTCGACTCGGTCGACCTCACGGCCGCACCGGGGGAGCTGGTCACCGTGATCGGGCCCTCCGGGTGCGGCAAGTCGACGACGCTGCGCCTGGTCGCGGGGCTGGAGCGGCCCGACGCGGGCACGATCCGCATCGCCGGCGAGATCGTCGCCGACCGACACCACTTCCAGCAGCCGGAGGACCGCCGGGTCGGGCTGGTGTTCCAGGACCACGCCCTCTTCCCGCACCTGACCGTGGCCCAGAACGTCGCCTTCGGCCTCAACAAGCTGCCCCGTGCCGAGCGCCCCGGACGGGTCACGGAGGTGCTGGAACTGGTCCGTCTCGGCCACCTCGCCGAGCGTTACCCGCACGAGCTCTCCGGCGGCGAGCAGCAGCGGGTCGCACTGGCCCGGGCGCTCGCGCCGAAGCCCGCCGTGGTGCTTCTCGACGAGCCGTTCTCCAGCCTCGACGAGAGCCTGCGTGCGCAGGTCCGCGCCGACACGGTGGCGGTCCTGCGGGAGACCGGCACGACCGGCATGCTCGTCACCCACGACCAGACCGAGGCGCTCTCGGTGGCCGACAAGGTCGTGGTGCTTCGCGGCGGACACGTCGAGCAGACCGACACCCCCGAGCGGGTCTTCGAGCAGCCGGCGACCCGGTTCGTCGCCTCGTTCATGGGCGACGCGGACTTCCTTCCCGCCCACGTGCGCGATGCACTGCTGACCTGTGAGATCGGGGTGGTCTCGACCGTCCCGGGCTGGGCCAACTGCGACTGCGACGTCGAGGTGGTGCTGCGGCCGCACGAGGTTGCGCTGACCCTGGACCCGTCGTCGGCCGCACACGTGGTGGCGGTGGAGTACCACGGCGCCTTCGTGCTCCACACCGTCCGGCTCGGCTCCGGCCGGACGCTCCGGTCCTGGCAGCCTCACGCGGTCCGCCACCCGGTCGGTACGGCGGTCGCGGTGAGCGTCGTACCCGGGATCACGCCGACGCTGCTCGTGGGCGACCAGGCCGTGACCTCCCCGCCGCCGGGGCCGGGCCGGTGACCGCCGCGCCCGCGCTCGACCTCGGTTCCGACCCTGCCGCCGACGAGGAACGCCGGGCCGGCCTGCGCAGGATGCGCACCCTGGCTGTGTCGTTGCTGCTTCTCGCGGCCGTGGTGTACCTGCTGACCCTCGGCGAGGACGGCTTCCTCGGCTTCGTCAACGCCGGTGCCGAGGCCTCGATGGTCGGCGCGATCGCGGACTGGTTCGCGGTCACCGCGCTGTTCAAGCACCCGCTGGGGATCCCGGTGCCGCACACCGCGCTCGTGCCCAAGCGCAAGGAGGAGCTCGGCCGCAGCCTCCAGGACTTCGTCGGGGCGAACTTCCTGCAGGAGGTGGTGATCCGCGACCGGATCGCGCTCGCCCGGATCAGCGAGCGGGTCGGGCACTGGCTGGTCGAGCCGGAGAACAGCAAGCGGGTCGTCGACGAGGTTGCCGCCGTGATGCAGGCCGGCCTGGCCCGGGTGCGCGACGAGGAGATGGCCGCGCTCCTGCGCGACGCCGTGCTGCCGCGGTTCCGCGAGGAGCCGATCAGCCCCGTCGCCGGCAGCCTGCTGGAGGAGATCGTCCGCGACAAGGCCCATCACGGCCTGGTCGACCTGGCTCTCGAGGAGGCGCACCGCTGGCTGGTGACCAACGAGGAGACCTTCACCGAGGTGGTGGGGGAGCGCGCACCCTGGTGGTCCCCGCAGGCGCTCAACGACCGGGTCACCCACCGGCTGCACGTGGAGGCCGTCGCCTGGGTCGAGGACATCCGCAGGGACCCCTACCACCACGCCCGCACCGCGCTCGACAGCCTGCTCGCCCAGCTCGCCGACGACCTGCTGCACGACGAGTCCACCCAGGAGCGCGCCGAGCGGCTCAAGGAGCGGGTGCTCGACCACCCGCAGGTCCTGGTCACCGCGACCTCACTGTGGAACGCCTTCCGCACCGCGCTGCTCAGTGCCCTCGCCGACGAGGACGGTGCCCTGCGGCACCGCGCGCTGCTCGAGCTGACCCGCTTCGGCGCCCGGCTGGTCACCGAGAAGGACCTGCGCGACCGGCTCGACGGCCACGCCGCGGACCTCGCGGTGTTCGCGGTCGGGCGGTACGGCGACGAGCTCACCGCCGTGATAACCCACACCGTCGACCGCTGGGACGGCAAGGAGGCGGCGCGACGCATCGAGCTGTACGTCGGTCGCGACCTGCAGTTCATCCGGATCAACGGCACCCTCGTGGGTGGACTGGTCGGCGTGCTGATCCACGCGGTCGCCGTACTCGTCCACTGACCTCCGCGCCGCCCCGGCTCCTGGGAGGGTGCGGCGTGGGGGAGGATGGGCCGGTGAGCGCACCCCGTGACGTCGAGATCCGTGACGAGTCGATCCGGCTCGGCCAGTTCCTCAAGCTCGCCGACCTCATCGATTACGGCGCCGAGGCCAAGCCGCTGCTGATGCAGGGCCTGGTCGTCGTCAACGGCGAGGTGGAGACCAGACGCGGGCGCCAGCTGCGCAAGGGCGACGTCGTGACGCTCGGCGGACAGTCGGTCCGCGTGGTCTGAGCGGATTGCCCTCAGGTCCGGCCCGCGACGGCCGATCAGGTGCATGAAGAGTGGGACTCGGGGTCCACATGTGCACTCACCGCACCCCGCGAGCCGGGGTCGCGGACCGAGGGGGAACCTCATGACCACGTCCCAGTCGACGCCCGAGCCGGTAGCCGCGCCCGAGGAGTACCAGCCTGCGAAGGGCAGCCTCCTCTCGCGCGGCAGCCTGCTCAGCAAGCTGCTCGCCGCCTCGTTCATGATGGCGGTGGTGCTGATCGGCCAGGGCCTGCTCGCCACCTCCCAGCAGGCGAAGGTCCACGACCGGGTCGAGGTGCTCGCCGAGCGCGACCTGGTGCCGCTGGCGGATCTGCGTGCCGCCCAGCAGACCGGCTTCCAGATGACCATCAAGGGTCTCGTCGCGGATTCTGCCCAGGACCCCGCCGTGGTCGAGCGGATGTCCGCGCAGCGTGACGAGCTCAGCGGCCTCATGGGCACCCAGCTGGAGACGATGCTCGCGAACACGCCCGCCGAGCTCCGGGGGCACGCCGAGGAGCTCGTCGACGGCTGGGAGGCTTTCGTGGCGGCCGACCAGGCCTACCTCCAAGGTGCCGCCGGTCCGGACGCCGCGGCCCTCAACGCGCGAGCGGCGGAGCTGTTCGACGAGCTGAACACCGCCTTCGACGCACAGGCCGACCGGCTCACCGCCGACGCCGCGGAGCAGCGGTCGGTGGTCGACGACATGGTCGGGTCGTCGCGCACGGTGATGTTCTCCGTCGTCGGGGTGGGTGTGCTGCTGGCCGTCGTCCTCGGGGTCGTGCTGGCCCGCAGCCTCCGCCGCCGGATCGAGCCGATGGTCGCAGCACTGGTGGCTCTCGCGAAGGGCGACCTCAGCCACGACCTGGAGGTGGAGGGCACCGACGAGCTCGCGGTGATGGGGCAGAACCTGCACATCGCGACCGCGTCCCTGCGCGGCATGGTCGTGTCGCTTGCCGAGAGCGCCGAGTCCCTCGACGTCGCCAGTGACCAGATGGCGCAGGTGGCGACCACGATCTCGGAGAGCGCGGAGGAGACCGCCGGCCAGTCGCACGTCGTGTCGGCGGCGGCCGACCAGGTGTCACGCAACGTGCAGACGGTGGCCACCGGCGGCGAGGAGATGACCGCCTCGATCGGTGAGATCGCGCGGAGCACCTCCGAGGCCTCCCAGGTCGGTGTCGAGGCCGTGGCGCTCGCGCAGGAGACCAACGAGCTCGTCGCCAGGCTCGGCGCCTCGTCGGCGGAGATCGTCGGCGTGGTGAACGTGATCACCGGCATCGCCGAGCAGACCAACCTGCTCGCCCTCAACGCCACCATCGAGGCCGCCCGGGCCGGTGAGTCCGGCAAGGGCTTCGCCGTCGTCGCCGGCGAGGTCAAGGACCTCGCCCAGGAGACCGCGAAGGCGACCGAGGACATCTCCCGTCGGGTGGAGGCGATCCAGGCAGACACCGCGAGCGCGGTCAGCTCGATCGCCCAGATCACGGAGGTCATCGCGCGGCTGGACACCTTCCAGGCCACGATCGCCTCAGCAGTGGAGGAGCAGGCGGCCACCACGCAGGAGATGTCGCGCAACATCGCCGAGACCGCTTCCGGTGCCGGGCAGATCGCGGAGAACATCGTCGCAGTCGCCGGGGCCGCCGAGGCGACCAGCGGTGGCGTGCACGAGATCCGCGCGGCCTCGGAGGAGCTCAGGCGCACCAGCCACCGGCTGCGCGAGGTGGTCGAGGGGTTCTGCTGCTGAACGCCGGTCCCCGCCGGACCGGCACGAAATCGACCGGACAAGGGCTCACGTCGAGGTGCCGCCGGCCGATTCAACCGGGTGGCAATATGTCCGATTCGCCCTGCCGGGGACCGTGACGTTCCGGGGCTCAGATGGAGGCACGTGTGGCGAACGCCCAAGCACCGACGGTGACGAAGCCGGCGAGGCTGCTGGTGCTCGACGACGAGCGGCCGGTGGCCGAGGCGATCCAGATCATCGCCGGGGCCGGCGGGCACCAGGCCCGGTACACCAGCGACACGGCGGAGTTCTTCGAGCTGCTGCGCGACTGGGCACCCACCCACCTGGCGATCGACATGGTCATGCCCGGCGTGGACGGTATCGAGCTGCTCTCCGGCCTCGCGGCCAGGCAGCGCACCGAGCCGATCATCATCTCTGGCACCGCCAGCGGGAAGGCGGTGCTCGCGGCGCGACGCTACGCCCGCGACAACGGCCTGCAGATCGCCGGCGTCCTGCGCCGTCCCCTCCAGGCGGGGGCGCTGCAGGAGCTCCTCGCTCAGGCACCGGCCCTGGCCCCCGCCCAGCCCCTGACTCCGGCCGCGGCCCAGGCGACGGCCGGTCCCGAGGCATCCCCGTCCGCGGACCTGCTGGACCTCGCGATCATGCGCGGGGCACTGAGCGTCGCCTACCAGCCGAAGTTCGGCTGCGAGACCGGCCGGCTGGTCGGGTTCGAGGCGCTGGCGCGCTGGCACGACCCGTCGTTCGGGCAGGTCTCCCCGGCCCAGTTCGTCCCGCTCGCCGAGCGGCACGGCCTGATCGCCGCCCTGACCGAGCGGGTCGTCGAGGTCGTGATCCCGTGGTTCGCCCGCCTGGAGCACCGCGACGACCTGACCATCGCGGTCAACATCTCCCCGCGCATGGCCGGTGACTCCGCCGCCGTCGACCGGCTCGCCGAGCTGTGCCGGCGCGTGCACGTCGACCCCGACCGAGTGATCCTGGAGATCGCCGAAAGCTCTGTGCGTCGTGACGACGCGCAGTTCCTCGGCCAGCTCGCCCGGCTCCGCCTCCGTGCGTTCCAGCTCGCCGTCGACGACTTCGCCGACGGCCTGGTCACGCTGCGGTCGTTGGCCAAGCTGCTGTTCACCGAGATCAAGATCGACCGCTCGGTGGTGATGGCCGCACAGACCTCGGCCGAGGCTCGCGCGACGGTGGAGTCGGTGCTCGGGTTCGGCAGGCACGCCGGGCTGCGTACGACGGGCGAGGGGGTCGAGGACGCCGCGACGATGGCGCTGCTCCGCGACCTCGGGGCCGACTTCGCCCAGGGCTACCACCTGGGCATGCCGCTCGCTCCCGAGGACGCCGCCCGGCTGCTCACCCAGCAGCGCTAGGCCGCGTCAGCTCCTGCGGGGCGCCCGGGGCGGGAGGCGGTGCAGCACCACCTCGCCGACCGCGCCGGCAGCCAGAGTCATCGTCATGTAGGTGCAGAACGGCTGGCGTCGGCGGTCGGTCGGCGAGCCGGGGTTCAGCAGCCTCAGCCCTGACGGGGTGGTGGTGTCCCACGGGATGTGGCTGTGCCCGAAGACCAGGACGTCGTGGCCGCCGTACAGCTCCTCGCAGCGCTGCTCACGACCCTTGGCCGGGCCGGTCTCGTGGACGACGGCCAGCCGGACCCCGCCGATGGTCTCGCTGGCGACCTCGGGCAGCCGCCGGCGCAGCTCGGGGCCGTCGTTGTTGCCGAACACGCCGACCAGGCGCGACGACCGGGCCTCGAGCTCGTCGAGCAACGGCTCGTGGACCCAGTCGCCGGCGTGGACCACGACGTCGGCCTCCTCGATCGCCTGCCACACCTGCTCCGGCAGCGCGCGGGCGCGCTTGGGCAGGTGGGTGTCGGCGACCAGGACGAGGCGTACGGCGGTCATGGTCGATGTCGAAGGTGCGTCAGCGGACGTCGAGCAGGTCCACCACGAAGATCAGCGTCTCGCCGGGCTTGATCACACCGCCGGCGCCGCGGTCGCCGTACCCGAGGTGCGGCGGGATCACCAGCTTGCGGCGACCGCCGACCTTCATCCCGGTGACGCCCTGGTCCCAGCCGGAGATCACCTGGCCGACACCGAGCCGGAACGACAGCGGCTCCCCACGGTTGTAGGAGGCGTCGAACTCCTCGCCGGTGGAGTGGGCCACGCCGACGTAGTGCACGACGACGGTCTTGCCGGCGGTGGCCTCGGCGCCGTCACCGGTGGTGAGGTCGGTGACCTCGAGGTCGGCCGGCGGCGGGGAGTCGGGGAAGTCGATCTCGGGCTTCTGCGGCATGCTCACGGGCTGCTGCTCCTCGGAGTCGGGGACCGGTCCCGGGACCGGGACCGGTCTGCCAGCCTAGTCGGGCGTGCCGAGCGGCCCTCAGGTCTGGGCGGTGTGGACGTAGGAGTCGAGCTGGTCGCGCTCGAACTCCAGCTCGCTCATCCGGTTCTTGACCACGTCGCCGATGCTGATGATCCCGACCAGCTCGGCGTCCTTCATGACGGGCACGTGGCGGATCCGGCGCTCGGTCATCACCTGCATCAGGTCGTTGACCGGGTGCTCGCCGTCGCACGTGTGCACGTCGCGGGTCATGATCGAGTCGACGGTCGCGTCGAGCAGGCCGTCGTTGTCGTTGAGCCGGCGGACCACGTCGCGCTCGGACACGATGCCCTCGAGCTTCTTGCCGTCGCGGCTGACCACGAGCGCACCGACGTTGTGCTCGGCCAGCTTCCGGAGCAGGTCGCGCACGCTCGCGTCCGGACTGATGGTGACGACCTCCTGGCTCGCCTTGGCGGCGAGCACCTGGTTGATTCGCATCGGGACCTCCCACGTTGACGGCTCGGCTCGGCGAGCTACGAGGCTCGTGCCTGCAGGCTAGTGCCGAATTGCCGCGGGCGGTAGGTGCCGTTCCGCCCTTCGTGAGCAGGCGGTCGCCGGTTCAGTCCGCGTCGACGCCCTCGGTGCCGCTGGACGGGGCCGGTGTGCGGCGGCGGGCGCTCAGGTCGTGCACGGAGCCGGGGCCCCTGCGGGCGTAGTCGGGGTCGTCCTCGTCGTAGACCGAGCCGAGGAACGCCAGGGCCTGCTCGTGGAGCCGGCCGTTGGTGGCCAGCGCGTTGCCGCCGAACGGGCCGGGCTTGCCGTCGAGCGAGGTGAACTTCCCCCCGGCCTCACGGACGATCACGTCGAGGGCGGCCATGTCGTACATCTCCAGCTCGGGCTCGGCCGCCATGTCGACCGCTCCCTCGGCGACGAGCATGTAGGACCAGAAGTCGCCGTACGCGCGGGTGCGCCAGCACCGCCGGGACAGGGACAGGAAGTCCTCGAGCCGGTCGCGGTCCTCCCATCCCGACAGCGAGGAGTAGGACAGCGAGGCGTCGGCGAGGTTCGAGACGTCAGAGACGTGGCACTCGGTGGCCTTCAGCAGGGAGCGTCCGGTCCACGCGCCGCCGCCCTTGGAGGCCCACCAGCGGCGGTTCAGCTGCGGCGCCGACACACAGCCGACCACGACCTCGTCGTCGACCATCAGTGCGATCAGCGTGGCCCACACCGGCACCCCGCGGACGAAGTTCTTCGTGCCGTCGATCGGGTCGATCACCCAACGGCGCTGGCTGTGCCCGGACGCCCCGGTCTCCTCGCCGACCACGGCGTCGCGGGAGCGGGCCCGGGACAGGGTGCGGCGGATGCCCTCCTCGACGGCCTGGTCGGCGTCGCTGACCGGGGTGAGGTCCGGCTTGTTGACCACGTGCAGGTCGAGCGCCTTGAACCGGCTCATGGTCAGCGAGTCGGCGTCGTCGGCGAGGACGTGCGCGAGTCTGAGGTCGTCGGTGAACTCCGAGGGCATGGGCCCAGGCTATGCCCCCGCTAAGAGTTGGTTGAGAAGTGCCGCGCGATGATCGACTCTTCAATCATCGCGCCACTAGCCTCGGCTCATGGAAATCGCCGGGCTCCCGCTGCACCCCCTGTTGGTGCACGCCGTGGTCGTGTTCGTCCCCCTGTCCGCGGTCATGGCGGTCGCCCTGGCCGTCGTACCCCGCTGGCGCTGGCTGCTCCGCTGGCCCACCGCCGCGCTCACGGTCGTCGGTGCCGGGCTGGCCTGGCTGGCCACCGAGAGCGGTGAGGCGCTGCTGGAGGCGCGCCCCGAGCTGGAGGCACTGATCGAGGAGCACGAGGAGTACGGCGAGCTGCTGGTGATCGTGATGGCGATCTTCGCCGTGCTGGTCGTGATCTCGGCCTGGTCGCTCGGCGGCGCCTCACCGCTGGCCAGTGGCAGGGGAGCGCGGGAGAGCCGCATTCCGGCGCTGGAGAAGGTGCTCCCGGTCCTGCTGGTGCTCGGCGCGATCGGCGTGGCCGTGGTCACGGTGCTGGTGGGCGACTCCGGCGCGCGAGCCGTCTGGGGCTGACGCGGCACGCGGTCGGTGCGGGAGGATTGCGCCGTGATCGAGCTGCGCGTGCTGACCTCCGGCGACTGGCGGTTGTGGCGGGAGCTGCGGCTGGCCGCGCTCGCCGAGGCTCCCCACGCGTTCGGGTCGCGGCTGGCGGACTGGCAGGGTGACCGCGACCGGGAGGAGCGGTGGCGGGCCCGGCTGGAGATCGCCGGGGCGCTCAACCTGGTCGCGACGCTCGCCGGCCGGCCGGCCGGGATGGCCAGCGGAGTGCCGGGTGCGGAGCGGGGCGTCGTTGAGCTGATCTCGATGTGGATCGCCCCGCACGCCCGCGGGCGCGGGGTCGGCGACGCCTTGGTGCAGGAGGTCGTGCGCTGGGGAACGCAGACCGGGGCACACACCCTCCGCCTCGACGTCCGCCAGGCCAACCACGTCGCGGAGGCGCTCTACCGGCGCAACGGGTTCCGGCGCAGCGGTCGTACGACGCTCGAGGACGGTGTGGTCGAGCACGAGCTGGTCCGCCCGCTCGGCGGTTAGGCGTCCTCGGCGCTCTCGCGGCTGGCGAGCAGCCGGCGGAACGACTCCACCCGCGCCGCCTCGGTCTCGCCCCGCTCGATCGCCTCGTCGAGGCCGCACTCCGGCTCGCCCTCGCCGTGGGTGCACCCTCGCGGGCAGTCGTGGGTGAGCTCGGCGAGGTCGGGGAAGGCCCGGATCAGGTGCTCGGGCTGCACGTGGGCGAGCCCGAACGACCGGATGCCGGGGGTATCGATGATCCAGCCGGAGTCGTCGGGCAGCCGCAGCATCAGCGCCGAGGTCGAGGTGTGCCGGCCGCGGCCGGTGACCACGTTGACGTGGCCGATCGCCCGGTCGGTGCCGGGCACCAGCCCGTTGACCAGCGTGGACTTGCCCACGCCGCTGTGCCCGATCAGCACGCTGGTGCGGCCCGCGAGCCGTTCGCGGATGTCGGACAGGTCGCGCCCGTGCTCGGTGACGACGTAGGGGACGCCGAGCGGTCGGTAGATCGACAGCAGCGTCTCCGGGTCGGCGAGGTCCGGTTTCGTCAAGCACAGCAAGGGTTCCAGCCCCGCGTCGTACGCCGCGACCAGGGCTCTGTCGATCAGCCGCGGCCGCGGCTCGGGGTCGGCGAGAGCAGCGACCACGACGAGCTGGTCGGCGTTGGCGACGATCACGCGCTCGACCGGATCGGTGTCGTCGGCGGTACGACGGAGCACGGTCCGCCGTTCGTCGACCTCGACGATCCGGGCGAGCGTGCCCTCCTCACCGCTGGTGTCGCCCACCACCTTCACGCGGTCGCCGACCACGACCCCCTTGCGGCCGAGCGGACGTGACTTCATCGCCATCACCGTGCGCGCACCGTCGTCGTCCTCGACGAGCAACGTGAACCGGCCGCGGTCGACGGTGACGACGGTCGCGGTCGTGGCGTCCTCGTAGGTCGGTCGGTCCTTGGTGCGCGGGCGGGTGCGACGACGGGGGCGCTCGAAGCGCTCGTGGTCGTACTCGTCGTACCGGCGACCTGCCACCTAGGCCAGCCTCGTCCAGTCGTCGGCGAACCGGGGGTAGGTCTTGGAGGTGGTCGCGATGTTCTCCACCAGGACGTCGTCGACCGCCAGGCCGATGATCACGCCAGCGTGCGCCATCCGGTGGTCGGCGTAGGTGGCGAACACGCCGCCGTGCAGCGGCGCCGGCCGGATCGCCAGGCCGTCCTCGGTCTCGGTGACGTCCCCGCCGAGCTTGCCGAACTCGCGGGCCAGGGCGCCGAGCCGGTCGGTCTCGTGGCCGCGGATGTGGGCGATGCCGCGCAGGTGCGAGGGGGAGTCGGCCAGCAGGCACAGCGCCGCCACCGCGGGAGTGAGCTCGCCGATGTCGTGCATGTCGAGGTCGATGCCGTGCACCGCTCCCGTGCCGCGGACGGTGAGCCCGTCGTCGGTCAGGTCCACCTCGGCACCCATGCGGGCGAGGATCTCGCGCAGCGCGTCACCGGCCTGGGTGGTCCGCCGCGGCCAGTCGCGCACGGTCACCTCACCCCCGGTGACGAGCGCCGCGGCGAGGAACGGCGCGGCGTTGGACAGGTCCGGCTCGATGTCCACGTCGACGGCGCGGATCGTGCCGGGCAGCACCCGCCAGCGGTTCGCGTCGGTGTCGTCGACCTCCACGCTGTGCAGGCGCAGCTGGTCGACGGTCATCTCGATGTGCGGCAGGGAGGGCACCGGCTTGCCGTCGTGGCGTACGTCGACCCCGTGGTCGTAGCGGGCGCCGGCGAGCAGGAGCGCGGAGATGAACTGGCTCGAGGCCGACGCGTCGATGGTGACCGTGCCGCCGGGGACCCGGCCGTTGCCGACGACGGTGAACGGCAGCGACCCGCGGCCCTCGTCCTCGACCACCACGCCCAGGCCACGCAGTGCGGTGAGCACCTCGCCCATCGGCCGAGTGCGAGCGTGCGGGTCGCCGTCGAACAGCACGCGGCCTCGCGCCAGGGCGGCCACCGGCGGGACGAACCGCATCACCGTGCCGGCCAGGCCGCAGTCCACGCTCGCCGGGCCGGTGACCGGGCCGGGCGTGACCTGCCAGTCGTCGCCGGAGGTGTCGATCGGGGAGCCGAGCGCGGTGAGCGCGGCGGCCATCAGCTCGGTGTCACGCGAGCGCAGCGCTCGACGCACGACCGACGGTCCGTCCGAGAGCGCGGCCAGCACCAGCGCCCGGTTGGTCAGCGACTTCGAGCCGGGCAGGGACACCGTCGCATGCACGGGCCGGCTCGCGCGGGGGGCGGGCCACGGGTCGGCGACGGCGGCGGGGGTCTCGGTCATCGCAGACGAGGGTATCGGCCGCCCGATCCCGCCACGAGCACGGCTGCCACCGTGGTCAGGGGCACCGCGGCGATGATCCCGAGACTGCCGACGAGGCCCCGGGTCACCTCCTGGGCGACCCCGTCGCTGAGCAGCGCGTCCTCGAAGCTGCTCGCGGTCAGCATCAGGTACATCAGCAGCGGAAGCATCGCGCTGACGTAGGCGAGGACGAGGGTGTTCACCGCCGCCGCGACGTGCTCCCGGCCGATCCGCATCGCTGCAGCGAAGACCGACCTGCGTGTCGCCGTCGGGTCGGCTGTGCGCAGCTCCCACACTGCCGCGGCCTGGGTGACCGTGACGTCGTCGAGCACGCCCAGGGAGCCGATGATGAGTGCGGCGAGCACCAGACCCTCGTAGTTGATCTCGCCCAGCATCGACGCCAGGTACTTCGTCGACTCGTCACTGAAGCCGGTGAACTGTGCCGCCGAGGTGAAGACCGCACCGAGGACGCCGGTCAGGACCAACGCGAGCAGGGTGCCGACCAGCGCGGTCGACGTCATCGCGTTGAACCCGTGCCCGAGATAGAGGGCGACGATCATGATCGTGGCGGCCGCGACCACCGCCACGAGCAGGGGAGAGGTGCCGCCGAGCAGGTTCGGCAGCACGAACCAGATCACCAGGCCCAGCGAGAGGCCGAGGCTGGCCAATGAGGCGATCCCGCGCAGCCGGGAGAGCAGCAGGACGGCG
Organism: Nocardioides pakistanensis; assembly: GCF_054781215.1. Classification (NCBI taxonomy): domain Bacteria; kingdom Bacillati; phylum Actinomycetota; class Actinomycetes; order Propionibacteriales; family Nocardioidaceae; genus Nocardioides; species Nocardioides pakistanensis. The sequence continues at coordinate 127,960 of NZ_BAAGUV010000002.1, forward strand.
AGCGCGAACACCGCGACCAGGGTGTAGACAGCGCGAGAGCGGTCGAAGTCGAGGAACTGCCATTGCTGTGAGGGCGGCGCATCCGGGACCTCGAAGAGGACCACCCGGTCGCCGGCCTCGATCTGCGGCGCACCCCCGCCGAACGGGAGCGCGGCCTCGACGTCGTCGGGTCGATCGTCGACGTCGACCGTTGCAGAGCGACACCCAGGTGGCACCTGCCCGCCGAAGTCGGCGGCGAAGGAGTCCGGGCACGGGTGCACGTCGGTTACGACGGCCGAGATCCGCTCGCTGCCCTCGTAGCCCTCGGCGCGCGGCGCCGGCCCTTCGGGCCACAGCACGAACAGCGCCACCGCGGTAGCCACGGTCAGGGGGACCAGGACAGCGGCGAGGAGGAGCCGGGCCGTCGCCGAGATCGCGGGTGCGTTGTCGTGCTCACGCCCGGCCCGGCGGGCATGACTGTGGTGACCGGGGATTCCTGGCTCCTCGGGATGTGCCTGCGCGAGAGCGGGTCAGGTCAGATGCTCTTGCGCGCGAGCTTCGCCTCGCGCTTGGCGGCCTTGCGCACGTGCTTGGCCTCGCGGCGGACGTCGGCGGCGGCGTGCTTCGCGCGCCAGGCGAGCCCGGGCCGGCCGTCGGTGTCGGCGGCGGCGATCAGCAGCCCGCCGAGCATCGAGAGGTTCTTGAAGAAGTGGGTCTTCTGCTCGGCCTTGGCCTGCGGGTCGCTCTCCTGCCAGAACGGGTGCCCGGCGATCGTGGTCGGGGTGACCGTCGCCGCGAGCGCCAGGGCGGACAGACGCGGTGCCCGGCCGGTGGCGAGCCCGAGGCCGGCGACGATGTGCGTCGCGGCGTTGATCTTCACCCAGGTCTTGGGGTCGCTGGGTGCGCTCGGCATGACCCGTTGCAGGGCCGGCACCATCTTGTCGGTGACCGGCCTGGCGGCCTGAGCAGCCCACTCGGCGTTCTTGAGGGAGTTCACCCCGCCGATGACGAACATCGAGGCGAGCATCGGGCGGGCGATCATTCTCGTGACGGTCATGGTCCATTCATACCCGATCGCTGCCAGATCACGCTCCCGGCCAGGACGGTCCCCGAGGGGTGGTACGGCGGTCGCGCGACCGCCGTACCACCCCCGGAGGCTGCCTCAGGGAGCCAGCCGGTGCAGGTCGCGGGGGAACAGCCGCGCCTCTCGGATGTTCTCCGCACCGGTCAGCCGTGCCACCCAGCGCTCGAGGCCGATCGCGAACCCGCCGTGCGGCGGCATGCCGTGGCGGAACGCCTGGAGGTACCCGGCGTACGGCTCCTGCGACTGCCCACTCGACGCGAGCGCGGCACGGTAGTCGGAGTAGCGGTGCAGCCGCTGCCCGCCGGTGGTCAGCTCCAGCCCGCGGAAGAGCAGGTCGAAGGAGTTCGACCAGCGCGGGTCGTCGGGCTGCGGGTGGGTGTAGAACGGCCGCTTGCGCATCGGGTAGCCCTCGACGGCGAGGAAGTCGCTGCCGTGCTCGCGGCGTGCCCACGCGCTCAGCTGCCGCTCGTGCGCGGGCGCGAGGTCGGGCTCGTCGGCCGGGGCGCCGACCAGCGCGAGCGCCTCGGCGAAGTGGACCACCGGGATCTCCTTCGGCACCGTGGGAAGCTCCACGCCGAGCGTCTCCAGCGCGGGTCCGGCGAGCTCGCTGATCGCCTCGAGCATCCCTGCGATCGCGGTGCGCAGCACGACGAGCACGTCCCGGTGGTCCTCGATGAACCCGAGCTCGGCGTCGAGGGAGACGTACTCCGCGATGTGTCGGACCGTGTCGTGCGGCTCCGCGCGGAACACCGGGCCGACCTCGAAGACCCGCTCGAACACTCCGACCAGCGTCTGCTTGTACAGCTGCGGGGACTGCGCGAGGTAGGCCTTCTCGCCGAAGTAGTCGACGGTGAACACGTTCGCCCCCGACTCGGTGCTGGTGCCGACGATCTTCGGGGTCGCGATCTCGGTGAACCCCTCCGCGGTGAGCGCACGCCGGAACCCCTGCATGCTGGCCGAGGCGAGCTGCCAGATCGCCTTGCTGCGCGGGTGACGCAGCGTCACCGGTGCGTTGTCGAGGAGCGTGGGCAGACCGGCCGAGACGGTCGGGCGCCACAGCTCGACGGGCGGTGTCTCGGCCGGGTCCGAGAGCGGTGTGATCATGGGCTCGACGAGCTCGACGCCGCCGGGCGCCGAGGGGTTCTCGACCAGGCTCGCCTCGACGGAGACCACCGTCTCCTCGCCGAGAGCGGCGACCTGGGCCACGGTGTCGGGGTCTTTCACCACCACCTGGGCAAGGCCGGTGCGGTCGCGCAGGATCAGGAACGTGACGGTCGCCAGGGTGCGTCGTCGGTGGGTCCAGCCTTCGACGCGGACCCGGGTGCCCGGCGCGGTGGACGGTAGCTGTGCGGTCAGGGTGCGTTGCATCTCTTCACCTCCTAGGGGAGCCCCAGGAGGTGTGGGCGACGGGGTGTTTCGCTGTGCCACCACACCTTCGCCGGCCCGAGCCGGGCCGGCCTCATTGGTCGTGCATGCTCGGGAGTGTCTTCGACGCCGGGGTGGACTCCGCCCTCTCAGCACTTCGGGCGGCTCTCTGTGCTCCACCGGTCGGCGGCTACTCGTCTCCGTCAACGCAGTGCGGAGAGTGTACGGCGGTCAGCGCCGTCGCCGCACGTCGATATGGCCGGCGTGGCTGCCACGTCGCTCAGCGGTTGCAGTCCCTCCCGACGGCCTGCTCGTCGGACGTGGCAGTGGTGGTGCTGTCGGTCGTGGGGACGCTGACCTGGAGCCGAACCGTCTCCTGGCACTTCCCCAGTGGCATGTGGATGACGGCGAGGTATTTGCCGGGCTGCCACCCCCACTCGATGTTGCGGAGTTCAGCTTCGTCCGCGCCGAGCAGCGCGAACTGCGGCTCGACGCCCTCGGGCACGTCATCGATGCGGACCCAGAGCGTCCAGAAAGCTCCGTGCCCGATCCAGGGATCGAACCGGATGGTGGGCTCTTGCGGTCCCTCCACCTCGCCCGGGTCGGGGATCTCGGTCTCGTCAGGGTCCTCGGTGGGTTCCTCACTGGGGGGCTGCCGGCCCATGACGAAGCTCTTGGACCTGGCCACCTCGCCGACCCGGACCTCCACCGTGACTGTTTCGACACCGTGCCCCGGAGGCATGTGCACTCGCAAAAGGTACTCACCGGAATCGGGGTCGACCTCGATCTTCTGGAGCTCGGCGTGCGTCTCGCCAACGAGGTGGATGTCAGGTTCTGTGCCCGCAGGCAGGTTCTCGATGGTCACTGCAAGGAAGCGGAAGTCCTCGTCGCCGTACGGCTCGCCGAACGAGATCTTCGGCGTTGCCGGTTCAGGCTGAGACTCCGGACTTGCGGAGAACGTCTCATCGGACGAGGAGTAGCCGACGGCGCTGATCGAGAACAGGACGGGCTGTCCGGACGGAGCGTCGATCGGGATGGCCGCCTCGAAGCTGCCGGTGGTCGCGGCAGACGGCATCCCGGCGCTTCCCGCGCTGGTCGGGTCGAGCGTGTGGCAGGTGACTTGGGTATCCGAGCCGAAGCAGGGCCCACCGTTGGCGCCGATGAAGGCGGCGTCCGCAGGCGAGGTAAGCCGCACGGTGAACTCGACCGGGAGCACCGGGTCGCCCGCCAGTGTGAAGCGCAGCTCTGAGGACTCGACCCGGCTGTTGCTGACGGTGAGCGTGAGCGGACCAGGAGGGGGAGTGGTGGTGCTGCTGGGCTCGGGCGAGGGTGGCGGCGGGGGTGCCACCGTGGTGGGCGCAGACGACGGCAAAGCCGTCGGCTTGGTGGTCGGGTCGGTGCTGGGCTCGCTGGTCGGCTCGGCCGTCGGTTCAGCCGTCGGCTCGGTGGTGGGCTCCGAGGTCGGCTCGGCAGGTGCCGGACCGGGCTCGTCCGCGGGCGGGTCGTTCGGGGCCGGGTCGTTCGGAGCCGGCGCGCCTGGCGCGGGGTCAGCGGGAGCCGGGGCGGGAGGAGGAGCCACGTCCTGCGGCGAGGAGCTCGGGGGCGTGTCCGTCGTGGCGGCCGGGTCGACGGACGCGGTGCCCGGGTCGGGGACCACGTAGTCGACCGTGGCCTCGTCGGAGGGCGCCGAGCTGGGGCCTTCGGAGGCTTCCGGACCGGTGCCCGAGGTGTCGAGCTCGCTGGGTGCCGCTGCGCCGGTCGGGGTCTGCACGACGGCAGGCCGGTCGGCCCCGGTGACCGTCTCCTTGTCGCCGCCACCGCCGACCACGAACGCGGCGGTGGTCACGACCGCGACGCCGGCGGCGATCGCGCCGCCCACGGTCAGGATGCCGCCCAGCGTCACAGCGCTTCCGGCGGCCACGGCGGCGCCGCTCGCGGCTGCACCGGCAGCACCCGCAGCACCTGTCGCGGCGGCGGCACCACCGGAAGCGGCGCCTCCGGAGGCGACACCGCCGGTGGAGGTGGTGGTGGCCGCACCACTGCCGCCGCCGGTGTTGCCGGTGAGCGCGTCGCGGATCCGGCCGAAGACCGCGGCGAGGCCGGTCGCGCCGGCACCGGCGGAGGAGACGTAGCCCGCCGCCGCGGCACCGAGCAGGAGCGGCGCGATGATGCCGGCGAGGTTGGAGTTGACCTCGTTGAGCTCGAGGTACATCGCGGTGCAGCGCCGGCACTCGTCGAGGTGGGACTGAACCTTGGTCGTGTCGCGCTTGGACAGGCCGGAGCGGACGAAGGCCCCGAGGTGCTCGTTGGTCCAGCGGCACTGCTCGGTGGCGCTGTCGGCGAGGTGCATCGTCAGGAACGCCTGGCGCAGACCTTCGCGAGCCCGGTAGGCCAGCGCCGACACGGAGTTGGGACTCATCCCGAGCAGGGGAGCGATGTCGGCGGGCTTCTGACCCTCCACCTCGAGGTGCCACAGCACCAGCTGCCAGCGTTCGGGCAGTGAGGCGAACGCCTTGGCGGCGGCGCCGTTCTCGAAGCTCGCGACCGCGGTGTCCTGGAAGGGGATCCCGTCGTCGAACTCGGTCATGTCATCGGACGGCTGGACCCGCTTCGAGGCTCGGATCCGGTCCACGTGCAGGCGGCGTACCGACGTGAGCAGGTAGGCACGGAACGCGACGTCGGGACCGCCGCCGTTCTGGAGGACCTGGAGGGTCTTGGCGAAGGCGTCGGAGACCAGGTCGTCCACGTCGGTCCCGCGGACCAGCTGGCGGCCCAGGCGACGGGCAGCCTCGACGTGGCGGCTGAACAGTTCGCCGTAGGCGGCGACGTCGCCACCCCGGACGGCGGAGATCAGCTCGGCGTCGCTGGGCGCGTCGACGCCGCTGAGCAGCTCGGTCATGACTGGTGCAACGACCCCCCTCCCGCCTAGGTGACGCTCTTCAAGGTCCCCACCCCTCCGATCACGATAGACCTCGTGGTGCGCTCCGGCCTGCGCAAGTCCGATTTTTCACCTTTTCGAGGCAAGGGCCCGTGTCGTACGCCGGCTGAAAAAAGTTCTGCGGTTTCGCGTCATGGCCGGCCGGCGGCCCCGTCTCATCAGCAGACCGGCCACGGGGGTCGGTGCCGGGGGGAAGGAGACGGATCGATGGCGTCATTCACATCGTTCGGTCGCCGACGCCCGGCACCGGAGGTCGAGGATGCGGGGCGGGACCTGCCCCCGGACCTGCGGCAGGCGATGCCTCCGCGGTTCGAGGCAGTAGGGGAGGCCCTCGCATCCGCCTCGGACACACGGCCGGCATGCGCCGTGGTTGGTCGTGCCGTGGCCCGTGACGGTGCCGCCCTGGGTGAGGCACTGGACGGGCTGCGCACGACCTTCGAGGTGGTGCTCGGCATCGAGCCGGACTTCGCGTCCGTCGAGGCGCTCAGCGTCGCGTGGAGCGAGGCGACCCTGGAGTTCCTGCACGGGCTCTCCTGCGAGGACCCGCTGACCGGGCTGACCAGCTTCGCCCACCTGCGGACCCGGGTCGACGAGCTCTACCGGGAGGCCGAGCAGACCGGGGAACCGGTCTCGGCGGGCCACGCGCTGGTCATCGTCGAGATGTCCCCGGTGGACACCTCGACCCGGGGCGAGCACCAGTTCAACCGGGTCATCCGGCTCGTGCAGGTGACCGGGATGGTGCGGGCGGTGTTCTCCGGTGGGGAGACCGTCTCCCGGCTCGGCGTGGACCGGCTGACCGCCGTCGTGCGCCGGGCACCGCACCTCGGCGCCCAGGTCGCGATGCTTCGCGAGCTGATCGCCGATCTCGACCTCGGACGCACCGACGTGCGGGTGTGGATCGAGGGGCTGCCGCCGGCGCCGCTGTCGGCCGCGCAGCTGCTCGACGAGCTCGCGCGCTGACCGCACGACGCCCGGGCCGGGTCGTGACGACCGTGGGGGGCGCCACGAACTAGCCTGGGCGTCGTGTGTGGTCGATACGCCTCCAGCAGACGTCCCGAGGACCTCGTCGAGGAGTTCGAGGTCGAGCAGGCCGAGGTGCCGAAGTCGCTGCCGGCCGACTACAACGTCGCCCCCACCAAAGAGGTGTACGCCGTCCTCACCCGCCCGCCCTCGAAGGACAAGGACCGCCCCGCCCAACGGCAGCTGCGGGTGGTGACCTGGGGGCTGGTCCCGTCGTGGGCGAAGGACCCGGCGATCGGCAACCGGCTGATCAACGCACGCGTGGAGACCGTCGCGGAGAAGCCGGCCTTCCGGCGGGCGTTCGCCGCGCGGCGCTGCCTGCTGCCCGCCGACGGCTACTACGAGTGGTACACCCCGGGGGAGCAGGAGGCCGACGACAGCCCCGGCGGCACCAGGAAGAAGCCCCGCAAGCAGCCGTTCTTCATCCATCACCCCGACGGTTCGGTGCTGGCGATGGCCGGGCTGTACGAGATCTGGCGCGACCCCACCAAGGCCGAGGACGACCCGGACCGGTTCCGCTGGACCTGCACGATCCTCACGACCGACGCCGAGGACGAGCTCGGGCGCATCCACGACCGGATGCCGCTGCTGGTCGAGCCCGACAAGTACGCCGCCTGGCTCGACCCGACGGTGTCCGACCAGGAGCTGCTCCACGGCCTGCTCGTGCCGGCGGCACCGGGAAGGCTGGAGGCCTACCCGGTCTCCACCGCGGTCAACAACGTCAAGAACAACGGCCCCGAGCTGGTCGAACCGCTCCCCGTCGAGCCTGACCTCCCGGCATGATCGAGCGATGAGCAAGACGCGCACCATGGCCACCCCTCACGGCGACGCCCGGCTCGAGGTGCACCGCGCCGCCGAGCCGGTGGCGACCGTGCTGCTCACCCACGGCGCGGGCGGGGGCATCGACGCCCGTGACCTGCAGGCGCTTGCCGCCGAGCTGCCCCGGCTGGGGGTCACCGTGGAGCTGCTCGAGATGCCCTGGCGGGTCGCCGGCAAGAAGCTCGCCCCACGCCCTGCGGTGCTCGACGAGTGCTTCCTGGCGGTGGCCTCCGCGCTGCGTCCACGGACCCCGCGGGTCGTCGGCGGTCGGAGCGCCGGAGCCCGTGCCGCCGCCCGGTGTGCCGACGCGCTGCACGCCGACGGGCTGCTCGCCCTCGCCTTTCCGTTGCACCCGCCGGGCAAGCCGGAGCGGTCCCGGCTCGCCGAGCTGGAGGCCCCCGACATGCCGGCCCTGGTGGTGCAGGGGGAGCGGGACGCCTTCGGCAGGCCCGAGGAGTTCCCGGAGGACGTGGACCTGACCGTCGTACCCCTGGCCGACCACGGCTTCAAGGTCCCCAAACGCGGAGAGGTCAGCCAGGAGGACGCGCTCGGCATCATCGTGGAGGCCACCCTGGAGTGGGTGGTCCGCGAGATCGTGGGGAATCGAACCGAGCACTGAGGTGTTCTGCCTGCCAGACGCTCACCCCCAACTCGTGAAGGGAGCCCCCGTGCTGGCCACGCTTCCCTCCGCCGGATCTCTCGCCGACGAGTGGTCTCATCCCCTGCCGGTAGGCTGGGAGGCGATGACAGACTCAACCACCCAGCCGGACCCGGACGTGCCGGAGACCGCGGAGCAGCGCTCGGCGCGCTTCGAGCGCGACGCCATGCCCTATCTGGACCAGCTCTACTCGGCGGCGATGCGCATGACGCGCAACCCGCAGGACGCCGAGGACCTGGTCCAGGAGACGTTCGCCAAGGCGTACGCCGCGTTCCACCAGTACAAGCACGGCACGAACCTCAAGGCGTGGCTGTACCGGATCCTCACCAACACGTTCATCAACTCCTACCGCAAGAAGCAGCGTGAGCCGCTGCAGTCGATGAGCGAGGACATCGAGGACTGGCAGCTGCACCGCGCCGAGTCGCACACCTCCACGGGGCTGAAGTCCGCCGAGATGGAGGCTCTCGAGCACCTGCCCGACAGCGACGTCAAGGAAGCCCTGCAGAAGCTGCCCGAGGACTTCCGGCTCGCGGTGTACCTCGCCGACGTCGAGGGATTCCCCTACAAGGAGATCGCCGAGATCATGGACACGCCGATCGGCACCGTGATGTCGCGACTCCACCGTGGACGCCGCCAGCTCCGCGAGATGCTCGAGGACTACGTGCGTGACCGGGGCCTGCTGCCCGCGGGCACGGACTCCACCGGGGGTGCCCAGTGAGTGTCTTCGACGAGTCGCACGACGCGCACTGTTCGGAGATCCTGCAGCGGATCTTCTTCTTCATCGACAACGAGCTCGACAGCGCCGACTGCAGCGAGATCGAGCAGCACCTTCACGAGTGCGGGCCGTGTCTGGAGAAGTACAACCTCGAGCGCACCGTGAAGTCGCTGGTCCAGCGGTCCTGCGCCGAGCACGCCCCCGAGAACCTCCGGGAGCGGGTGCTGCTGCGGATCCGTGAGGTCCAGGTCGACATCCACATCGACAACGGCTGAGCCCCCGAGCCCAGCCCGCGAGACGACAAAGACCCCGTGCCGTTGAGGCCGGGGTCTTTCTCGTGTGTGCGCGGCTGGCGCGCAAGAAACGCCTGTGCTCAGGCGTTGGGGCGCTTACCGTGGTTGGCGCCCTTCTTCTTGCGGGCGCGGCGCTTGCGGCCGGTCTTACCCATGGTGTCCTCCTCAACGCGGGACCCACGCCAGGTCGGTCGTGGGTCGGGGCCATTGTCGCAAAGAACCGCCCCCTGCTGCCAATCGGGGCGTGCCGGCCGGGCAGGATGGGCCCATGGAGATCGGGCAGTCGGCACAGCTGCGGTTCGAGGTCACCGAGGGCGACACGGCGGCGGCCGTGGGGTCGGGGGACCTGGCGGTCCTGGGCACACCCCGCCTGCTCGCGTGGTGTGAGGCGGCCACGTGCGCGGCGATCGAGGACTCCCTCGACGGGGCGACCACCAGTGTCGGCACCCGCGTGTCGCTGGAGCACCTCGCGGCCAGCGCGGTCGGCGAGCAGGTGCAGGTGGAGGCGAGCGTGGCGTACGTCGACGGCCGCCTGGTGCGGTTCTCGGTCGCGGCGAGCAACCTCTCCGACGGCAGGGTCGTCGGCACCGGCGAGGTGACCCGGGTGGTCGTGGACCGGGAGCGGTTCCTGGCGCGGCTCAGCCGGCCGCAGCCGGGCTGAGGTCGAGCCGGAACGCCAGCAGGTCCACCTGGGGGACCGGTTTCCAGTCCAGCTCCGGCGTCCGGCGGAAACCGATCCGCGTGTAGAGCCGGTGGGCGGCCTGTTGGGTCGGCATGCTGCTGAGCACCAGGGCGCCGTAGCCGAGCTCCTCGGAGCGCTCGACGCACATCCGGACCAGCGCCTCCGCGACGCCCCGGCGTCGTGCGGCCGGGTCCACCGCCAACATCCGGAACTCGCCCTCCCCGGGGCCGGCCACCTCGCGGTAGGCCGAGCCCTCGGGGCAGAACGTCACCGTGCCGACCAAGGCGCCGTCCTCGTCGAGGGCGACGTAGAGCTCCGCCTCACGGGCGCGCTGGGCGGCGTCGCGGAGCTCGTCGGCGTAGTCGCTCTCGTCGGAGATGAACCCGTCGGCGTCGTACGCGGCGAACGTCAGCTCGCCGACGGCCCCGAGCTCGGTGTCGTGCGCGGGCCGGATGACCAGCGACATCAGACCCCGAAGGTGTTGCGCGGGTAGGCCGCGTCGACGTCGGTGATCACGTTGACCAGGTAGGGCACGTTGGCGGCGAACGCCCGGTCGAGCGCCGGGCCGATCTGCCGCGGGTCGGTGACCGTCTCGCCCCCGCCGCCGAGCGCCTTGACGACCTCGTCGTAGCGGGTCTGCGGCGCGAGGTCGGCGACCACGTCGTAGCCGTAGAGCATCTGCATCGGCTGCTTCTCCAGGCCCCACGCGGAGTTGTTGCCGACGACCATCACGACCGGCAGGTTGTGCCGCACCAGGGTGTCCACGTCCATCAGCGACATCCCGGCCGCGCCGTCACCGAACAGCAGGACCACCTGCGCCGAGGGCCGGGCGATCCGGGCCGCGATCGCGGCACCCAGTCCCGCGCCCAGGCAGCCGAACGGCCCGGGGTCCAGCCAGCCGCCGGGCCGCTTGGGCTCGACGTACTTGCCGGCGAAGGAGACGAAGTCGCCGCCGTCACCGATGACGATCGCGTCCTCGGCCAGCCGGGGGAGCAGCTCGCCGTAGATCCGCGCCGGGTGGATCGGGTCGGCCTCGGCGGTCAGCAGCGCGTTGTCGCGCTCCACCGCGGCGGCGACCTTCGCCTGCAGCTCCTGGACCCACGCCGCCCAGTCCGGCTTGCGCAGCTGCTGCTCGAGCGCGGCCTGGATGCCCTCCAGCGCCATCGTCAGGTCGCCGGCGGCCGACGCGGCGAGATCGGCGTGCTGTGACAGCTGCCCCTCCGAGTCTGCGATGTGGACCACCTTCGCCGGCGGGGCGCCGTCCTTGCCGCCGAAGACGCCGTAGCCGAGCCGGAAGTCCAGCGGTGTGCCGACCACGATCACCAGGTCGCTGGTGCCGAGGGCGGCGCCGCGGGCCTTGGTCATCAGCAGCGGGTGTCCGCCGGGGACCACTCCGCGGCCCATGCCGTTGGTGATCGCCGGGAGCCCGGCCTCCTCGACCAGCCGGAGCGCGGCCTGCTCCGCGCCGTCGGCCCACACGTCGGTGCCCAGCACGATGACCGGGCGCCTGGCCTCGGCGAGCAGGGCGCCGATCTCCGAGATCGCCTCGGAGTCCGGCTCGACGCGGCGGCGGGCCGCCGGGACCGGGCGCTCGACAGCGGCCCGGTTGAAGAACTCGTCCATCGGGATGTCGACGAACGTCGGCCCGCGGTGCGGGGAGGCGGCCAGCTCGAACGCCTCGTGCACGCCCTGCGCGACGTCACCGACCGTGTGCAGCGTGCGGGCGGACTTCGTGACCGGGGAGAGCACCGCGGGGTGGTCGAACTCCTGGAGGCTGCCGGTGCCCCACCGGTTCGCCGGCGCCCGACCACCGATGACCACGAGCGGCGAACCGCTGAAGGAGGCCTGGGTGATCGCGCTGACGCCGTTGGTCACCCCGGGGCCGGCGGTCAGCACGGCCAGGCCAGGGGTGCGGGTGAGCTTGCCGAGTGCCTCGGCGGCGAAGACGGCGGTCTGCTCGTGGCGTACGTCGAGCAGCCGCATCGGCGGCTCGGCGTGCACCGCGCCGTCGTACATCGGGAATACGTGCGCCCCCGACAGCGTGAACATGGTGTCGACGCCGTGGGCGGCGGCGACCGCGACGGCGTGCTCGCCCCCGTGACCGTCGGTGAGGCCGTCCGGCGCTCCGTCCGCGGTGCTGGTCCCTGCCGCGTCGGCGGCCTGCTCGGTCTGTGTGACGTCGGTCATGCGACGCATGTTACCCGGCGGTACACCGTGTCGCTGCGGTGCCGCCCCCAGAGAGTCCGGCTCAGGCCCGCGCGTGTGGGGAGAGGTAGTCCGGGTTGGAGTCGCGCAGCCGGTCCATCACGCTGAGCAGCAGGTCGGGCCGGGCTGCGGGCGGCTGCGGCGCGAGCGCGAGCTGGAGGTGCAGGGCGCGCAGGAACCCCTGGACGTTGCCCGTCACGAGGTACGGGTCGGTGTCCCCCATGCCGTGCGCGCGGGCGCTCTGGCCCAGCCGCGCCAGCCACGGCTCGAGGACGTCGAGCCCGACCAGGTCGCGGCGCAGGATCCGCATGGTGGCTCGCGCCAGCCGGTCGACCTCGCCGTGCACCAGGTGGTGGGTGGTGGGCAGCAGCAGCCGGTCGGCGATCACGTCGAGCAGCACGGTCAGCTCCAGCCGCTGCATCGACTCGGCGACGGCGAGCGAGGCGATGGCGTCGGCGCCGTGGGCGACGGCATGGGCCCACCCCTTGCCGGGCACGAAGCCGCGCAGGTCCTGCTCACGGACGAACCAGCCCGCGATCCGGTCGCCCCACGACAGCACCGTCTCCGACGGCACGAGGTGGGCGGTGTTGTCGCGCTCGATGCACTCGGCGAGCACGAGCACCGAGAAGCTGCGACGGAACACGGTGTCGGTGCCGTTCTCGCCGAGGCCCACGGCCAGGCCCGAGGCCATCCCGTCTCCGAGGCCCTCGAGCAGGTCGTCGTAGACGCCGCCGCCGATCCAGGTGGCCAGGGTCGGGTAGGCGATGCCGTCGCGGACCGCGGGATCGGGGTCGCCCAGCATCGTGGTGAGCTCCGCGGTCAGCTCGGAGAGGGGCCGGTCGTCGGGGACCTTGAGGCCGTTGGCCCTCACCTGTTCCCAGAACGTCGACACCATGCCCCCCATCCTGCCACTGCCCGGGGCGGACCGCCGAGCGGGTGACAGCCTCTCGCCTACGCTTGGCGCGTGCCCACGCTCAACGACCTCGCCCAGGCTCACACCGACCTCGACGAGGACGACCTGGCGTGGCTCAACCTGCTCATGGCCGACTGGCAGATCATCGCCGACCTGTCCTTCGCCGACCTCGTGCTCTGGCTGCCCGACCACGAGGGGAAGGGCTTCTGGGCCGGCGCCCAGATGCGTCCGACGACCGGCCCGACGGCGTACGTCGACGACCTCGTCGGTGCGTTCATCCCGACCGGCCGGCGGCCACTGCTGGACTCGGCCTACCAGCACCAGCGGGTTGCCCGGGAAGGCGATCCGGAGTGGCGCGACGACATCCCGGTGCGCGTGGAGGCGATCCCGGTGCGCCACCGGGACCGGATCATCGCGGTGGTGGGCCGCAACACCAACCTGCTCGGCGTACGCACCCCCAGCCGCCTGGAGCTGGCCTACCTGCAGACCGCCACGGACCTGACCCAGATGATCAGCAACGGGCACTTCCCGTTCCCGGGCCAGCGCTCCGACCACGTCGACTCGCCCCGGGTGGGCGACGGGTTCGTGCGCATCGACGCCGGCGGCCGGGTCACCTACGCCAGCCCCAACGCGCTGTCGGTCTACCGCAAGCTCGGGCTCACCGGTGACCTCACCGGGCTCGACCTCGCCGAGATCACCCGGGCCCTGGTCCCGCCGCGGCACCGGCCCGACGAGGAGACGCTCAGCTCGGTGCTCTCGGGCAAGCGACCGCTGGACACCGAGGTCGGCAACGCCGATGCGACGCTGATCGTGCGGTCGATCCCGTTGCGCCCGACGGGGGAGCACATCGGGGCGCTGGTGCTGCTCCGCGACGTGACCGACCTGCGCCGCCGCGACCGCGAGCTGGTCACCAAGGACGCCACGATCCGGGAGATCCACCACCGGGTGAAGAACAACCTCCAGACGGTCGCGGCGCTGCTGCGTCTCCAGGCCCGTCGGATGCACGAGCCGGCCGCGAGGATGGCGCTGGAGGAGGCGGTACGCCGGGTCGGGTCGATCGCCATCGTGCACGAGACGCTGAGCCAGACCTTCGAGGAGGAGGTCTCCTTCGACGAGGTCGCCGACCGGCTGCGGCTGATGGTCGCCGAGGTGGCCTCCCAGGGCCCCGAGGTGCAGACCTCCAGGGTCGGCAGCTTCGGCAGCCTGCCCGCGGAGACCGCGACCCCCTTGGCGATGGTGCTCACCGAGCTGCTGCAGAACGCGCTGGAGCACGCCTTCACCGAACCGATGACCGAGCCGGCCCGGATCGAGGTGACCGCGCAGCGGCTGGTGGGCCGGCTGCACGTGCAGGTCGAGGACAACGGGCGCGGCCTGCCGGAGGGGTTCGACCTCGACGGCTCGACCAACCTGGGCCTGTCGATCGTGCGCACCCTCGTGGAGTCAGAGCTCGACGGGGTCCTCGAGATGGGTCCGCGTCACGGAGGCGGCACCAAGGTCGCCTTCGACGTGCCGGTGCACTGACCCCGGCGGCTGGGGACCGCCCGGAGCCCCACGGTCTCAGGCGGTGCGGACCTTCGCGCGCGCGTTGCGGCGCTTCAGCGCCCGGCGCTCGTCCTCGCTCATGCCGCCCCAGACGCCATGGTCCTGGCCCGCCTCGAGCGCCCACGCAAGGCACTGCTCGCGCACCTCGCAGCGTCGGCACACCTGCTTGGCCTCCTCGATCTGGAGGATGGCCGGACCGGTGTTGCCGATCGGGAAGAACAGCTCTGGGTCCTCATCGAGGCAGGCAGAGCGGTGGCGCCAATCCACGGGCGACGACTCCTTAGCTTGTGCGTGGCCTGGCCGCGGGGTGGGCGGTCAGGTCCTTCTCGTGCGTCGTGCATGTGCCTCACTGTTTGTGAACACATGCACGAAGTCCGACATGGACCGGCCAGTCGGCTGATCCTGGTCGGGTGGTGGTCACCGGGTCCCCAGTCTCGGGCAGGCAGTGTCCGGCCCTCTGCCCGGTGACGCCCTCGATCGTTGCAAGAGAACCCAGTGCAGGCAACCCCTTCACGAGGTCACTTTGGTCACAAGCGTGAAATTCGGCGACTGCACCGCGCACGCGGCCGAGAACTGGTACGTACCTGCCCTGGCGTAGGCTCAGACGCCGTGACCCCAGCCGCACCCGACGTCCCGCCCTCCACCCGTCGACCCGCGCCGCTGACCGTGGCCGCATCCCTGGCCGGGGTGGAGGCTCTGGTCTTCGTGGTGCTCGCGGTCGCGGAGCTGGCCTCGGCGGAGTCGGCCAAGCTCGCGATGGGTCTCACCACGGCACTCTTCTTCGCGCTCTACGGGGCCGGCCTGGCGGTGTGCGCGTGGGCGGTCTCCCGCCTCCACTCGTGGGCGCGCGCACCGATCGTGCTCGCCCAGCTGATCCAGCTCGCGGTGGCCTGGAGCTTCTGGGGCGGCGAGACGACCTGGGTGGCGGTCGGCCTGGCGCTCGTCGCGGCCGTCGTGCTGGCTGGGGTCTTCCACCCCGAGTCGCTCGACGCGCTCACGGACGGCTGAACCCGCGATCAGCGAAGCACGGAGGCGCCACCGTCGAGGGTGGGGTCCTCGGTGAGCCGCTCGCGCAGCTGCGCGAGGGTCTTGTTCAGCAGCCGCGACACGTGCATCTGTGACACGCCGATCTCGGCGGCGATCTGCGACTGGGTCATCCCGCGGAAGAACCGCAGAGTGAGGATGTGCTTCTCCCGCGGGTCGAGCGCCTCGAGCAGCGGCTTCAGCGACTCGCGGTTCTCCACGTGCTCGAGCGCCTCGTCGTCCTCGCCGATGGTGTCGAGCATGCTCAGCGCACTGTCCTCCGAGCTCTCCCCGGCGTCGAGCGAGAGGGTGGTGTAGGCGTTCGCGGACTCCAGGCCCTCGATCACCTCCTCGTCGGTCACCCCGATGCGCAGGGCGATCTCGCCCACGGTCGGGGAGCGGCCGAGGTCCTGGGTGAGCTCGGCGGTGGCGCTGGAGATCGACGCACGCAGCTCCTGCAGCCGGCGGGGCACCCGGATCGCCCAGCTCTTGTCGCGGAAGTGCCGCTTGATCTCACCGACGATCGTCGGGGTCGCGTAGGTGGAGAACTCGACGCCGCGGTCGGAGTCGAACCGGTCGATCGCCTTGATCAGCCCGATCGTGCCCACCTGGACCAGGTCGTCGTAGGGCTCGCCGCGGTTCAGGAACCGGCGGGTCAGGTGCTCCACGAGCGGCAGGTGCAGGCGGACCAGGTCGTCGCGCGCCTGGGACTGCTCGGCCTCGGTCGAGGAGGTGCCGCGCAGGACCACGAACAGCTCCGCGCTCCTGGCCCGGATCGCCGTGATGTCGGTGTGGCCGGCCTCGTCGACCATGTTCAGCCCGTCTCGCCGCTCGTGCGGGACAGCTTCACGGTGAGCGTGTCGCCGTCGACCGCCGCCTCCAGCGAGGAGGTCAGCGCGCTCAGCACGGTCCACGCGAAGCCGTCCTTGTGCGGCGGCCGCGGGGTGTCGCAGTCGGCAGAGACCTCGACGTCGAGCGTCTCCGGGTGCAGGTAGAACGCGCACCTCAGGTCCGACTCCGGACGCGCCTGCGGGAGCACCACGGCGCACGCCTCGTCCACGGCGATCCGGAGGTCCTCGATGTCGTCGAGGGTGAAGTCCAGTCGAGCGGCGAGCCCTGCGGTGGCCGTGCGCAGCACGGAGAGGAACGCCCCGTCGGCGGGGATCCTCAGCTCAACGTCGGGTCGGATGTCTGCCACGAGTACCTCTATCGCTGCCGGCTGGGCGGGTGGTTCGGGGGTGGGCTCGGCTGGCACCTGCGGTGCCCTCCCTGAGCCTAGACGGGGCCGGGCACGATGTGCCCGACCCCGTCCGTGTCCTAGCGAAGTGGCCTGGTCCTGTGACCGGGCCCGGCCGTTCAGGCCTTCTTGGTCTCCCAGAAGATCTCCGCGATCTCGTCGATCTTGGCCAGCAGGTCCTCGGCGACCTGGGCGTCCATCGCGCCCTTGGCGCCGGAGGCGCCGGCGAGCTTGGTCGCCTCGTTGAACAGCTGGTGCAGCTGCGGGTACTTCTCGAAGTGCGGAGGCTTGAAGTAGTCGGTCCACAGCACCCACAGGTGGTGCTTGACCAGCTGGGCCCGCTCCTCCTTGATGATGATCGCGCGGGTGCGGAAGTCCGGGTCGTCGTTGTCGGCGACCTTCTGGATGATCATCTTGATCGACTCCGCCTCGATCCGTGCCTGGGCGGGGTCGTACACCCCACAAGGCAGGTCGCAGTGCGCGTGGACCTCGAGGGTGGGTGCGAACAGTCGCGAAAGCATTCGCTGGTGTCCTTTCTGTCGACAGATCTGGTGCAGTCGGTCTCGTGAAGCCACTGCGACACTACTCCGCGTGCTTGCTCCGACAACAGCAGGGCGGTGACTGATGCGCAACCCCAGGTCGGGCCCCGGGCAGACCGGCCTTCGGCTCGGCATCGCGGTGGTCCGGGGACGGTCGATGCAACCGACCCTGTACGACGGTGACCGGCTCCTGGTGCTCCACGGCGCCCCTCCCCGTCCGGGTGGGCTGACCGTCGTACGCCTGCCCGACGGGGTGGTCGCGGTGAAGCGGGCCACCCGGCGCGAGCCGGGCGGCTGGTGGGTGGAGCGCGACAACCCGACGGAGGGCGTCGACTCGTGGCTGGTCGGCGCGGTTCCCGACACGGACGTGCTCGCCCGGGTGCTGGTGCGGCTGTGGCCGTGGCGCGTCGTGTCACGTCGGCCACACGGCCGCAGACCTCGTGGGTCCCTGTGACAGACTGTCGGCGCTGGGAGACCCCCGCTTGGACCGACGTAGTTCCGCCGCCCCACCGTGCGCTGTCGTAGAGCTACCTTTCGATTCCTCAAGACACGAAGGTCACGTCAATGGTTGATCCTGCAGCACCGTCCCCCGTCGAGCACCCGCGTGCCGGAGACCCGGTCTTCGACCTGCACGTAGGCGGGAAGATGGAGGTCGCCTGCACGGTGCCGCTCGAGGGCCCCGACGACCTGTCGCTGGCCTACACCCCCGGTGTCGCGCGCGTCTGCGAGGCGATCGCGGAGCACGCCGCGCTGGCGGAGGACTACACCTGGATCGGCAACACGGTCGCGGTGGTCACCGACGGCAGCGCCGTGCTCGGCCTGGGCGACATCGGCCCGAAGGCGGCGATGCCGGTGATGGAGGGCAAGGCGGTCCTGTTCAAGAAGTTCGCCGGCGTGGACGCCGTACCGATCTGCCTCGACGCCACCGACCCCGACGACATCGTCGAGGCCGTGGTGCGGATCGCCCCGAGCTTCGGCGGCATCAACCTCGAGGACATCTCGGCGCCGCGCTGCTTCGAGATCGAGCAGCGGCTGAAGAACCGTCTCGACATCCCGGTCTTCCACGACGACCAGCACGGCACCGCCGTGGTGGTGCTCGCCGCGCTCGAGAACGCCCTGAAGCTGACCGACCGCAGCATCGAGGACGTCCGCGTGGTGATCTCCGGCGCCGGTGCCGCCGGTGTCGCCTGCACCAAGATCCTGCTCGCCGCCGGCGCGAAGGACGTCGCGGTCACCGACCGCAAGGGGGTGCTGAACTCCTCCCGCGCCGACCTCAGCGAGGTCAAGCTCGACCTGGCCCGGGTCACCGCCGACCTCACCGGCCGCAGCGGCAGCCTGGCCGACGTGCTCGACGGGGCGGACGTGTTCATCGGGGTCAGCGGCGGCAACGTGCCCGAGGAGGTCGTCGAGAAGATGGCCGACGACGCGATCATCTTCGGCCTGGCCAACCCGATCCCCGAGGTGAACCACGACGTCGCGACCCGGCACGCGCGCGTGGTGGCGACCGGGCGGTCGGACTACCCCAACCAGATCAACAACGTGCTCGCCTTCCCCGGGATCTTCCGGGGTGCCTTCGACGTGCACGCCACCGCGATCACCGAGGGGATGAAGCTCGCCGCCGCCGAGGCGCTCGCCGAGCTGGTCGGCGACGACCTCAGCGAGTCCTACATCGTGCCCTCGCCGTTCGACCCGCGGGTCGGACCTGCCGTGGCCGCCGCGGTCGCCGAGGCGGCCCGCCGCGACAACGTCGCGCGCCGGTAGGGTCGGGACCATGTTCGCTGTCTACGCCGAAGGCTTCTCCACCGACGACCCGCTGTCCGGACTCGTGCTGGGCGACCGGCCCGACCCCGAGGTCCCCGACGGCTGGACCACCGTGACGGTCAAGGCTGCCTCGCTCAACCACCACGACCTGTGGTCGCTGCGCGGCGTGGGGCTGCGCGAGGAGTCGCTGCCGATGATCCTCGGCTGCGACGCCGCGGGCTACGACGAGGACGGCAACGAGGTCGTGGTCCACGCGGTGATCAGCGACCCGCACTGGACCGGCGACGAGACGCTCGACCCCAAGCGGTCCCTGCTCAGCGAGCGATTCCAGGGCACCTTCGCCGACAAGGTGGCGGTGCCGCGCGCCAACGTCGTGCCGAAGCCGGCGTCGCTGTCCTTCGAGGAGGCCGCCTGCCTGCCCACGGCGTGGCTGACGGCCTACCGGATGCTCTTCACCCAGGGCGACCTCAAGCCCGGCGACACCGTGCTCGTCCAGGGCGCCGGCGGTGGAGTGGCGACCGCACTGATCGCCCTGGCCCACGCCGGGGGCCTGCGGGTCTACGCGACCAGCCGTGACGAGAGCAAGCGGGCCCGCGCCCTCGAGCTGGGCGCCGACGCGGTCTTCGAGAGCAACGCGCGGCTGCCCGAGAAGGTCGATGCGGTGATGGAGACCGTCGGCCGGGCGACCTGGTCGCACTCGATCAAGTCGCTTCGCCCGGGGGGCTCCCTGGTGATCTCCGGTACGACGAGCGGGCCGAACCTCGACAACGCCGAGCTGACCCGGATCTTCTTCCTGCAGCTCAAGGTGATCGGCTCCACGATGGGCACGCGCAGCGAGCTGGCCTCGCTGGTCAACCTCCTCGACGTCAGCGGCGTGCGACCGGTGATCGACCGGGTGCTGCCGATGGCCGAGGCGCGCGACGGCTTCGCCGCGATGGCCGAGGGTGACGTGTTCGGGAAGATCGTCTTCACCCGATAGGTCCAGAGCGATGGCCACCCACCTGCTGACCGGTGCCGGCGCCGGGATCGGTGCTGCACTCGCCCGCGCGCTCGCCGACCGCGGGGACGAGCTCGTGCTGCTCGCCCGCAACGACGCACGAGCCACCGAGCTGGCCGACACCTACCCGGGTTGCCGGACGCTCGTGGCCGACCTGGCCGACCCGGCCGGACTGGCCGAGGCGGTGGGGGAGCAGCTGCCCGACCGGCTCGACTCGCTGGTCCAGGTCGCCGGGGTCGTCGAGCTAGGTGCCGTCGGTGAGCTCCGGCCCGAGGTGTGGCGACAGACCGTCGACGTCAACCTGCTCGCTCCGGCGGAGCTGACCCGGCTGTGCCTGCCCGCCCTGCGCGCGGCCCGGGGCCAGGTGGTGCTGGTCAACTCGAGCGCCGGTCTGACCGCTCACGCGCAGTGGTCGGCCTACGCCGCCAGCAAGCATGGCCTGCGGGCGCTCGCGGACTCGCTGCGGGCGGAGGAGCGCGGCTCCGGGGTGCGCGTGACCACCGTGTTCCCGGGTCGCACCGCCACCGGGATGCAGGAGAAGGTGCACCGGCAGGAGGGCCGGGAGTACCAAGCCGGGGACTGGATCGCCCCGGAGTCGGTGGCGACCGCGATCCTCGCCGCGCTCGACCTGCCGCGCGACGCCGAGATCACCGACGTCACCGTCAAGCCCGGGCCCTGAGGCGGTCTCAGCGAAGCAGCACGTTCAGCAGGACGGTGAGGACGACCGAGGCGACGACGGATACCAGGATCATCACCAGGCAGCCTGCGCCGCCGCCGAGGGGTCGGATCTGCACGGGGCTCACGGCACACCTTTCTGAAGCGGAGCCAGGCCGGTACCCGTCGCCGGGGACGGCAAACCGGGGACGACGATGATCGTGGTGACGGGAAACGGGTAGGGAAGGATCATGAACTCGCTGCTCTCCCGTGCCCGATCGGTGGCCGCCTCAGCAGGAGGCGGCCTGCTCGCCGGCGCCACCCGGTTCGTCGCGGCGGCGCGCCCGGCCGCGAAGCCGCTTCACCCGCACGGCGAGGTGCGCGGCGCGCAGCTGCGGCGCAGCGGCTCGGATGTGCCGACCGGCGCCGCCTGGATCGACGAGCCCGGCACCGACGAGGTCCTGGTACGTCGATCACGGGCGATCGGGCTCCCTGACGCGCTCCCCGACATCCACGGGCTCGCCATCCGGGTGCCGCGGGCTGAGGGCGGTCACGCCGACGTGCTGCTCGCCTCCACCGGACTGGGCCGGCTCACCAGGTTCACCCTGACCGCCGCGCGCAGTCCCGAGCGCCGGCCGATGACGACGCTGATGCCCTACCGCTCGCCGACCGGGCCGCTGCTGCTCGCCGCGACTCCTGCCGGTGAGCACGTCGAGCTGGCGTGGGCCCGGCCGGGCGGGGACTGGCACAGGTTCGGCGAGCTGGTGCTCGCAGCTCCTGCGGCCGCAGGGGACGCGCTCATCTCGTTCGACCCGGTGCGCAACCCGGTCCCCGGCCTGGACAGCTACGACTGGGTGCGGCGACTGCGCGAGCCGGCGTACGCGACGGCCCGGCACTCCCGCTGAGGGAGGCCGGGCCGTAGGCAGGGCACGGTGACGACGCTCAGTCGTCGTCGGGGTCGTCGAGGCGGGCCAGCCACGTGGCCAACCGCTCCACCGCGGTCTCGAACTCCGGGTTGAGGTCGGTGAACTCCTGGAGCCGATCGGCGAGCCAGGCCAGGGTGACCTCCTCGTCACCCCGGCGCTTCTCGAGCTCCTCGATCCCGCGATCGGTGAAGTACATCCGCGCCGCCCGTCAGGAGAACGCCTGCTGGAGCAGGGCCTTCTGCTCGTCGACGTGGCGGGAGTGCTGGCCCACCGACGGCGAGGACGACTCCGGACGCGACACCCGGTAGAACGGCACACCCTCGAGCTCCGGCGACAGGTGCAGCGCCATGTGCGGCCACGGGCCCATGTTGGCGGGCTCGTCCTGCACCCAGCGGACCTCCTGGAGGTTCTCGAACCGGGCCAGCTCGGCCTTGATCTCGGCCACGGGCCGCGGGTAGAGCTGCTCGACGCGGACGATCGCGGTGCGCTCGTCCTGCTGCTTGGCGCGCTCGGCCACGAGGTCCCAGGTGATCCGGCCGCTGCACAGCAGCACGCGCTCCACCTTGTGCGGGTCGACCGTGTCGTCGCCGATCACCGGGCGGAACGTCCCGTCGGTGAAGTCGGCGGGCGCCGACATCGCCTCCTTGCGCCTCAACATCGACTTCGGCGTGAAGATGATCAGCGGCCGGTGCTCCTCGCCGAGCGAGTGACGACGCAGCAGGTGGAAGTGGCTCGCCGCGCTCGACGGCTGGGCGACGGTGAACGCCTCGTCGGCAGCCATCGTCAGGAACCGCTCGATCCGCGCGGAGGAGTGGTCCGGGCCCTGGCCCTCGTAGCCGTGGGGCAGGAGCAGGACGACGCCGGACTGCTGGCGCCACTTGGTCTCCGCCGAGGAGATGAACTCGTCGATGACGGTCTGCGCGCCGTTGACGAAGTCGCCGAACTGCGCCTCCCAGAGGACCAGCGCCTCGGGGCGTGCCACCGAGTAGCCGTACTCGAAGCCGAGCGCGGCGTACTCCGACAGCAGCGAGTCGTAGACGTAGAACTGCGCCTGGTCCTCGGCGAGGTTCGACAGCGGCGTCCACTCGTCGGCGTTGCGCCGGTCGATGATCGTGGCGAACCGCTGCGCGAACGTGCCGCGGCGGGAGTCCTGGCCGGCCAGCCGCACTGGCCGGCCGTCCATGAGCAGCGAGCCGAACGCGAGGATCTCGCCGGTGGCCCAGTCGATCGGGCCCTCGGTGATCGCGGCGGCGCGACGCTGCAGCTGGGGGAGCACCTTGGGGTGCACCACGAAGCCGTCGGGCGTGTTGACGTGGGCGTCGGCGATCCGCTTGAGGACCTCCGGGCTGATCGCCGTCGTGGCCTCCTCCGAGCCGACCTTCTCGGGGTAGTCCGGGACGGTGGTCCAGCTCGACGGGGCGCTGGTGGCCTCGCGCACCTCGGTGAAGACCCGCTCGAGCTGCTGCTGGTAGTCGCGCAGCACCTGCTCGGCCTCCTCCAGCGTGATGTCCCCGCGACCGATCAGCGACTCGGTGTAGAGCTTGCGCACCGAGCGCTTCTGCTCGATCAGGTCGTACATCAGGGGCTGGGTGTACGACGGGTCGTCGCCCTCGTTGTGACCGCGGCGGCGGTAGCACACCAGGTCGATCACGACGTCCTTCTTGAACGCCTGGCGGTACTCGAAGGCCAGCCGCGCGACGCGGATGCACGCCTCGGGGTCGTCGCCGTTGACGTGGAAGATCGGCGCCTGGACCATCCGGGCGACGTCGGTGCAGTACAGCGACGAGCGGGACGAGGCCGGTGAGGTGGTGAAGCCGACCTGGTTGTTCACGACCACGTGGATCGTGCCGCCGGTGCGGTAGCCGCGCAGCTGCGACAGGTTCAGCGTCTCGGCGACCACGCCCTGGCCGGCGAACGCCGCGTCACCGTGGATCAGCAGCGGCAGGACCGGGAACTCCGCACCCCGGTTGAGCACGTCCTGCTTGGCGCGGGCGATGCCCTCCACCACCGGGTTCACGGCCTCGAGGTGGGACGGGTTCGCCGCGACCGAGACCTTGATCTTCTCGCCGCTGCCGGAGGTGAACTCGCCCTCGGCGCCGAGGTGGTACTTCACGTCGCCGGAGCCCTGCACGGTGCGCGGGTCGATGTTGCCCTCGAACTCGCGGAAGATCTGGCTGTAGCTCTTGCCGACGACGTTGGCGAGCACGTTGAGCCGGCCGCGGTGGGCCATGCCGATCGTGACCTCGTCGAGCTCCTCCTCGGCGGCGGCCTCGCAGATCTCGTCGACGAGCGGGATCGTGGTCTCCGCACCCTCGAGGCTGAACCGCTTCTGGCCGACGAACTTGGTCTGCAGGAAGGTCTCGAACGCCTCGGCCTGGTTGAGCTTGAGCAGGATCCGCAGCTGCTCCTCGCGGGGCGGCTTCACGTGCGGCTGCTCCACGCGCTCCTGGATCCACCGGCGCTGCTCGGGGTCCTGGATGTGCATGTACTCGATGCCGACGGTGCGGCAGTAGGAGTCGCGCAGGATGCCGAGGATGTCGCGCAGCTTCATGAACCGCCGGCCGGTGCCGCCGAACGAGCCGGTGGCGAACTCCCGGTCGAGGTCCCACAGGGTCAGCCCGTGCGACTCGACCTCGAGGTCGGGGTGGCTGCGCTGCTGGTACTCCAGCGGGTCGGTGTCGGCCATGATGTGGCCGCGCACCCGGTAGGCGTGGATCAGCTCGAGAACACGCGCCTGCTTGCTGATCTCGTCGTCGTGGGTGGCCGAGATGTCCTTGGCCCAGCGGATCGGCTCGTAGGGGATCCGCAGCGCCCGGAAGATCTCGTCGTAGAAGCCGTCCTCGCCGAGCAGCAGGTTGTGGATCCGGCGCAGGAACTCACCCGACTGCGCACCCTGGATCACCCGGTGGTCGTAGGTCGACGTCAGCGTCATCACCTTGCTGACGGCGTTGCGGACCAGGGTCTCCTCGGAGGCGCCCTGGTACTCCGGCGGGTACTCCATCGCGCCGACGCCGATGATCGCGCCCTGCCCCTTCATCAGACGGGGGATGGAGTGGTTCGTGCCGATCGTGCCCGGGTTGGTCAGGCTGATCGTGGTGCCCTGGAAGTCGGTGACCGCGAGCTTGTTGTTGCGGGCCTTGCGGATCAGGTCCTCGTAGGCGGTCCAGAACGCCGCGAAGTCCATCGTCTCGGCGGCCTTGATCGACGGCACGAGCAGCTGGCGGGTGCCGTCGGACTTCTGCATGTCGATCGCGAGACCGAGGTTGATGTGGGCCGGGGTGATCAGGTTCGGCTTGCCGTCGATGACGTCGAAGCCGTTGTTCATCTCCGGCATCGACTTCAGCGCCTTGACCAGCGCGTAGCCGATCAGGTGCGTGAAGGACACCTTGCCGCCGCGGGCGCGGGCGAGATGGTTGTTGATCACCGTGCGGTTGTCCCACAGCAGCTTCACCGGCACCGAGCGGACGCTGGTGGCGGTCGGTACGGCGAGCGAGGCGTCCATGTTCTGGGCGGTGCGGGCCGGTGCGCCACGCAGGACGGTGAGCTGCGGCTCGTCCTTGGCCTCGGCCTTCGGGGCCGGCTCGGGCTCCTTGGGCACCGGCGCGGTCGCCTTCGGGGTGGCCTTGGCCGGCGTCTCGTCGGCGCGCGGGCGTGCGGCCGCGGCGGACTTGACCTGCGGCTGCGGCGCCGGGGGAGCGCTGGGCTTCTCAGCCGCCTTCTCCGGGGCCTTCTCAGCGCTCTTCTCCGCGGCCTTGGCGGGGGCCTTGGGCTCCGCCTTCGCGGGTGCGGGCTTGCCGCCGTTGGGGGTCACCTGCTTGTCTGTGACGTGCTCACCGGGGGTGTAGTTCTTGAAGAACTCCCACCAGGCCTTGTCCACGCTGTTGGGGTCCTGCTGGTACTTCTCGAACATCTCGTCGACGAGCCACTCGTTGGCTCCGAACGCTGATGGGTCGACGGGGGCGTTCTGGGAAGACTCGGCCACGGCCTGAATCGCCTCTTCCGGTGCGTCTCTTAGGGTGGGTGAACGGCTACAAGGCTAAACCTTCGTGACAAGTCGACGCAGCCGGGACCGGTAGATGACGCGCGCGTGTGCCGACCGTCACGAGCAACCGATCACCGAGGGAGTGAGCACAGCCGTGAGACAGCTGCGACCAGGGCCTTCACGGTCCTGGCTCGGGAGCCTTCTGGCGGTGCTGGTGCTGGTGCTCACCGCCGCGTGCACGGGGGACTCCGAGGGGCCCGACGAGACCCTGCCGACCAGGCCGCCGAGCCGGTCGGTCGAGCCGACCCCGACCATCGAGCCGCAGCCGGTCGAGCTCGACGTCGCCGTCGCGAAGGTGCTCGGCGGCAAGCTGCCGCCCCGCCGGGCCCGCCAGCTCGAGAGCCAGATCGGACGGGTCGTCGACCGCTACCTCGAGGCGGCCTACCTCGGCGGGGAGTACCCGCGCCGGGACTTCTCCGACGCGCTCGTCGGCTTCTCCCGGGGCGCCGCCGGACGCGCGGTGAGCGACCGGGAGATCCTGTCCAACGCGGGCGTCGGCGCGACGACCGAGTCGGTCACGCCGCTGGCCGAGGTCGCCCGGCTCGACGTGCTGCTCGCCAACCACCGGCTGGTCGCCGGGCTGACCGCGCGGATCCGGCTGGTGTTCGTCCAGGAGCGTGTCGACGGCGCCCGTGAGCGCGTGACGGTCTCGGGCCGGCTGCTGCTGAACCGTAGGCGGACCGGTGCGTGGCACGTCTTCGGGTACGACGTCTCCCGGTCCGCCACCCCGATCGGCAACGGAGGCCGCCCATGACGACGTCCTCGCCCCTGAAGCGCACGGCGCGCCGGCTGCGTCGCCTGGTGCCGCTCCTCGCCGTGCTCGCGATGACGACGCTCGTCGTACCGCCTGCCACGGTGCGCAACGCACCCGCGGCCCTGGTCAAGATCGAGTCGGCGCACAACGTCGACGCGCACAGCAAGGTGATCTGGACGCTGCTGCTCGGGTCCGACGCCCGACCGGGCCAGTCCGTGCTGCGCAGCCGGGCCGACGCGATCCAGCTCGTGGGGATCAACACGCGCACCCGGGCGGCGGTCGCGATCGGGATCCCGCGCGACTCCTACGTCGCCATCCCCGGCTACGGCCGCAACAAGATCAACGCCGCGATGGTGTTCGGCGGTCCCGAGCTGATGGCACGCACGGTCGGGGGGCTCTCCGGCATCACGCCCGACTACGTGTTCGTCGCCGACTTCGTGGGCTTCCGGCAGATGATCACCCGGATCGGCGGCGTCACCGTCTCCTCGCAGTACGCCTTCTCCGACCCGGTGCGCCCCCGCGGCTACTGGGTCGGCAAGAACCGCCTCAACGCCGAGCAGGCGCTGTGGTTCGCCCGGGCGCGCAAGCCGTTCCCTCGAGGCGACTTCGACCGCTCGGCCAACCAGCAGCGCACGCTGGTCGGCATCTTGAACCAGGTGCGCCGCAACGCCGACCGGCCCGGCTTCATGGAACGCGGCGTGCTCGCCGCGCTGAACAACCTCCACACGCCCAACGTCGGGCCGGCGGAGCTCTACCAGCTCGCACACACCGCGGCGCGGGTGAACCCGAACGAGTTCCGCACCTGCGTGGTCGGCGGCGGGTCCGGCATGGCCGGGGCGGCGAGCGTGGTGTTCGTCAACGTCGGCCAGCTGCACAGCATCGTGCGACGTACCCGCGGCGACGCGACCCTCGAAGGGGCCTGCTGAGCCGGCGGACGCGACAACGGCGCCCGGCCCCGTGCGGGACCGGGCGCCGTCGGTGTTCGGCGCAGCGGGTGGTCAGCGACCGATGCGTGCCTTCGCGGTGCCGATGTTGAGCACCATCCCGGTCCCGTCGAGCAGCTCGATGCGCACGGCGTGCACCAGCAGGCCGCGCTTGCCGAGCTTGCGGGTGTAGCCGGCCTGGATCTTCGCGACCCCCGGGATCTCCAGCGTCTCGCCCGGAGCGGGGAGGCTCTGCGGCTCGCCGTTGGCGGTGATGCTGCCGACCTCGGTGCCGTTGATGTTGCGGCGGACGACCTGGCCCTTGCGGTTCTGGAAGATGTTCACCTGGCCGACGATGCCGCTGATCTCCAGGGCGCCACCGCCGAGGCTCAGGTCCGCGACGCTGGAGCGTGCCCGGGCGACGGCGCGGCCGTCCCGGAAGCCCTTGCCGTAGGTGCCCGCGGTGAGCGCCTTGACGTCGAGGTTCTCGTTCTGCGGCAGCTGGAGCACGCTGTGCTCGCGCCACTCGCCGTCGGTGCCCTTGCAGGGCAGGTTCTGGAACGGCGTGCGGCCGAGCTGGAGGACACCGTCGAGCACCTTGGCGCCGATGCCGTAGGCGTGGCCGGAGAAGATGCCGGCCGGGTTGCCGACCTCGATCTTCGCCCAGGCCCGCCCGATCGTCACCGTCGAGCCGTTGTCGAGCTCGACCCGGATGCCGTAGGCGTTGGAGACCGCGCCGTTGGGGCCCTTCGGGGTCCGGGACTTGCCGGCGAGGTAGATCGAGCCGAGGCCGGGGATGTCGATGCCCTTGGTGCCCGCCGCGCCGATGATCGCCTCGACCAGCTGGTCGTCAGCCTGGTCGACCGCGTCCAGGAGGTCCTGCAGCGGCCCAGGGGTGCCGCTGCCGTCCGGGACGATGTTCTCCAGGCCGACGCTGGCGAGGTCGAAGCCGGCGGTCGAGCCGAACTTGCCCTTGTTGTTGAACGCGTGGGCGGTGGTCGTCACCGCGCCGATCTTCAGCTGCGGGCCGTCGGCCGGTCCGAGCGTGATGTCGGCGACCTTGTTGACGCTGCGCGAGCCGAAGATCCGCATCTTGGGCTTGCGGTAGCTTGAGGTGAAGCTCTGGACCGCGCCGATCTTGACGAACTCGTTGGCGTTGACCTTGCCGACGTTGCTCTGGGCGCCGTTGCGGATCGGGGCCATCTTCGTGCAGCCCAGGATCGACCAGGCCGTGGGGCCGGACGCCAGTCCGCCCATGTTGGGGTCACCGAGCGTGACCCGGGTGCCGAAGGCCGAGCCCTGGTAGGAGAACGGCGTCTCGAACCGCTTGGGTGCGGCCTGGGCAGGAGTACTGGTCAGCAGGAGTGAGCCGGCCAGGGCGACCCCGGCCGCCGTGATCGATGCTGTGGCTCTCCTGAGCAGGGTGGAACGTGATCTCAAGTGACTCCCCGTTCACTCGTCAATGGGTAGTGGTGGCTCTGCGTCCCCGGTGGGAGCCTCCCCGAGAAAATGCCCCCCACGGGCCTCGCCCGCGGACAGTAACGCGCGGGACACTTACCCAGGTACAACGAAGGTCACGCCAAAACGTGACGGGTTGTTACCAAACGGTCACCTGGGCGGAGAAGTCGCCACGCCGAAAGGTGGCCGTCGAGATGGGCGCCCCCGGTAGGATTCGAACCTACGCACCCGCCTCCGGAGGGCGGTGCTCTATCCCCTGAGCTACGGGGGCTCATGGGTGCGGCAAGAGCGTACATGAGACGCGGACGAGATCGTGATTGGGGGCCGGGGTGTTCACGGAGCCGACGCTGCGCGCCCTCGTCGTCGACGACTCCGCGGTCATCCGCGAGCTGATCGCGGTCAACCTCGAGCTCGAGGGCTTCGACGTCACGACCGCCGGCGACGGGGAGAGCGCGCTCGCGCTCGCGGCAAAGGTGCACCCCGACGTGATCACCCTCGACGTGATGATGCCGCAGATGAACGGGTTCGAGACCGTCGTACGCCTCCGCGAGGACGAGCGCACCCAGTCGATCCCAGTGGTGATGGTGACGGGGCGGGCCCAGGCCGCCGACGTCGAGCGAGGCGAGGCGGTGGGGGTCGAGGCCTACCTCACCAAGCCGTTCGAACCGGCCGCGCTCGTCGAGATCGTCACCCGCCTCGCCCGCGAGGGCCGTGCCAGATCCGCGCAGTGATATCGGCTCCGGCGTGTGTGGGTCTCGCCGATACCCTTGACCGGTGACTCCCGAACAGCTCTCCGACACGATCGTCGCCGTCCTCACCTCGCTCACCGACGAGGGCGCCCTGACGTTGCCCGACGGCCCGCCGTCGTCGGTCGTCGTGGAGCGACCGAAGGTGCGCGAGCACGGTGACTACGCGACGAACGTGGCGCTCCAGCTGGCGAAGAAGGCTGGCATGCCGCCGCGTGACCTGGCCGGTCTGCTCGCCGAGCGGCTGGCTGCCTCCGAGGGGATCGCCTCGGTCGAGATCGCCGGCCCGGGCTTCCTGAACATCCGGGTGGACGCCGGCGCGCAGGGGGCGCTCGCCGCCCAGATCGTCGCTGCCGGCGCGTCGTACGGCTCCTCGGACCTGTTCGCCGGCGAGAGGATCAACCTGGAGTTCGTCTCCGCCAACCCCACCGGCCCGATCCACATCGGCGGCGTCCGCTGGGCGGCGGTCGGCGACGCGCTGGGCCGGATCTTCACGATGACCGGCGCCGACGTCACGCGGGAGTACTACTTCAACGACCACGGCGCCCAGATCGACCGGTTCGCCCGGTCGCTGCTGGCCCGCGCCAAGGGTGAGCCGACTCCGGAGGACGGGTACGGCGGGGAGTACATCGGCGACATCGCCGAGCAGGTGCTGGCCGTCGAGCCGAACGTCCTCGAGCTGCCCGACGAGGAGGCGCAGGAGGTCTTCCGCGCCGTCGGGGTGAACCTGATGTTCGACGAGATCAAGAAGAGCCTGCACGAGTTCCGCGTCGACTTCGACGTCTACTTCCACGAGAACCACCTGCACGAGTCGGGGGCGGTCAAGCACGCCATCGAGCGGCTCACCGAGCTCGGCAACACCTACGAGCGCGAGGGCGCCCTGTGGCTGGCCACCGAGAGGTTCGGTGACGACAAGGACCGGGTGATCATCAAGTCCGACGGCAAAGGCGCCTACCTCTCCGGCGACCTCGCCTACTACCTCAACAAGCGCGAGCGCGGCTTCGACCGCTGCCTGATCATGCTCGGCGCCGACCACCACGGCTACGTCGGGCGGATGATGGCGATGTGCGCGGCGTTCGGCGACGAGCCCGGCAAGAACCTCGAGATCCTGATCGGCCAGATGGTCAACCTGCTTCGCGACGGTGAGCCGCTGCGGATGTCCAAGCGCGCCGGCACGGTGATCACCCAGGAGGACCTCGTCGACGCGATCGGCGTGGACGCCGCCCGCTACGCGCTGGCCCGCTACACCACCGACACCACGATCGACCTCGACCTGGAGCTGTGGGCGAAGCAGACCGCGGACAACCCGGTGTTCTACGTGCAGTACGCCCACGCCCGGCTGGCCTCGATCCTGCGCAACGCCGCGGACCTCGGGCTGGCACCGGCGGAGGGCGAGGACTTCGATCCGTCGCTGCTCTCGCACGAGAAGGAGGGCGAGCTGCTGCGCGCTCTGGCGGAGTTCCCGCGGGTGGTGGCCGCCGCCGCCCAGCTGCGCGAGCCGCACCGGGTGGCCCGCTACCTGGAGGACACCGCGTCGGCGTTCCACAAGTTCTACGACGCGTGCCGCGTGCTGCCGCAGGGCGACGAGGAGCCCACCGACCTGCACCGGGCGCGGTTGCTGCTGATCGCGGCGACCAGGACGGTGTTCGCCAACGGACTCCAGCTGCTCGGCGTCACCGCGCCGGACCGGATGTGACGCGCTGATGCGTGCACACGAAGCAGGCTGGGCCCACGCCGAGGTCAGCCACCGGGGACCGTCGTGGCTCCGCCAGCCCGAGGACGTCAACGACCTGGTGCCGCTGCTGTGGTCGCAGACCGCCCGCAAGAACGCCGACGGCGCGCTCGAGATCGGCGGCGTGGACCTGCGCGAGCTCGTCGCCGAGCACGGCTCGCCGGCCTACGTCCTCGACGAGGCCGACTTCCGGGCCCGGGCGCGTGCGTTCAAGGAGGCGTTCGCCGGCTACGACGTCTACTACGCCGGCAAGGCGTTCCTCTCCACCACGGTCGCCCGCTGGGTCGCCGAGGAGGGGCTGAGCCTCGACGTCTCGTCCAACGGCGAGCTGAGCGTGGCGCTGCGTGCCGGGTTCGACCCCGCCCGGATCGGCTACCACGGCAACAACAAGACCCGCGCCGAGCTGGAGCGCGCGGTCCGCGAGGGGGTGGGGCGGATCATCGTCGACTCCTTCTGGGAGATCGAGCGGCTCGCCGAGGTCACCGCGCAGCTGGGTACGACGGCCGCGGTGATGGTGCGCGTGACCGCCGGCGTCGAGGCGCACACCCACGAGTACATCGCCACCGCTCACGAGGACCAGAAGTTCGGCTTCTCGATCACCGCCGGTGACGCGTTCGAGGCGGTGCAGCGGATCCTGCGCGCCCCGGGGCTGGACCTGCGCGGTCTGCACTCCCACATCGGCTCGCAGATCTTCGACACCTCGGGGTTCGAGGTCGCCGCACGCCGCGTGCTCACGCTGCACGCCCGGGTCTCCGAGGAGCTCGGCGTCGAGATGCCGGAGATGGACCTCGGTGGCGGGTTCGGCATCGCCTACACCACGCAGGACGACCCGTCGGACCCGGCGCAGCTGGCCACCGAGATCACCAAGATCGTCGAGCACGAGTGCCGCGGCTTCGGCATCGCGGTGCCCGAGCTCTCGATCGAGCCCGGTCGCGCCATCGTCGGACCGGCGATGTGCACCGTCTACGAGGTCGGCACCGTGAAGCCGGTCGAGCTCGACGCCGGCGCCGTGCGCACCTACGTCTCCGTCGACGGCGGGATGAGCGACAACATCCGCACCGCCCTCTACGACGCCGACTACTCCTGCACGATCGCCTCCCGCCGCAGCGACGCGCCACCGGTGCTCGGCCGGATCGTCGGCAAGCACTGCGAGGCCGGCGACATCGTGGTGAAGGACGAGTTCGTCCCCGGCGACCTCACCCCGGGGGACCTGATGGCGGTGCCCGGCACGGGCGCGTACTGCCGCTCGATGGCCAGCAACTACAACCACGCGCTCCGGCCGCCGGTGATCGCGGTGAAGGACGGCGTGGCCACGGTCGTCGTACGCCGGGAGACCGAGGACGACCTGCTGCGCACGGACGTCGGCGCGTGAGGCAGCTGCGTCTCAGTGAGCGGACGGGCTCGCCCCCGTCGGCGGAGATCCGAGGACATGACCCAAGATGAACGCCATGGACGGCAAGAGTGACGAGGTTGCTGTGCACCCACCCCTGAAGCTCGCCCTGCTCGGCTGCGGCTCGGTCGGCAGCCAGGTGGTCCGGCTGCTGCATGAGCACGCCGACGACCTCACGGCACGGGTCGGTGCGCCGATCGAGCTCGTCGGGGTCGCCGTACGCCGCCTCGATGCTCCCCGGGACGCCGAGGTCCCCGCCGAGCTGCTGACGACCGACGCGATGGGTCTGGTGACCCGCGGAGACCTCGACCTGGTGATCGAGGTGATCGGCGGGATCGAGCCGGCCCGGTCGCTGATCCTGGCCGCGCTCGAGAACGGCGCCTCGGTCGTCACCGCCAACAAGGCGCTGCTCGCCGAGGACGGCAGCACGCTGTTCGCCGCCGCCGAGAAGGCCGGCCGCGACCTGTACTACGAGGCCGCGGTGGCCGGCGCCATCCCGATCCTGCGTCCACTGCGGGAGTCTCTCGCCGGGGACAAGGTGCGCCGCGTGCTCGGCATCGTCAACGGCACCACGAACTTCATCCTCGACAAGATGGACAGCTCCGGCGCCGGCTTCAGCGAGGCGCTCGAGGAGGCCCAGGAGCTCGGCTACGCCGAGGCCGACCCGACCGCCGACGTCGAGGGCTTCGATGCCGCCGCGAAGGCCGCGATCCTGGCGAGCCTGGCCTTCCACACCCGGGTCACCGCCGCCGACGTCTACCGCGAGGGCATCTCCGAGGTGACCGCCGGCGACGTGGCCTCGGCCCGCGACATGGGCAGCGTGGTGAAGCTGCTCGCGATCTGCGAGCTCACCGAAGGGCCCGAGGGCCCGGCGGTCTCGGCGCGCGTGCACCCGGCGATGATCCCGAGGTCGCACCCGCTGGCCAGCGTTCGCGAGGCCTACAACGCGGTGTTCGTCGAGAGCGACGCCGCGGGACAGCTGATGTTCTACGGTCCCGGCGCCGGCGGCGCGCCGACCGCGAGCGCCGTGCTCGGTGACCTGGTCACGATCGCGCGCAACCGGCTCAACGACGTGCGCGGGGTCGGCGAGTCCGCCTACGCCCAGTGCGAGGTGCTGCCGATGGGCAGCACGATGACGCGCTACCACGTCGCCTTCGACGTGGACGACAAGGCCGGTGTGCTCGCCCAGATCGCCCAGGTCTTCGCCGAGCACGGAGTCTCCCTGCAGACCGTCCGCCAGGAGGGACACGGCGCCGACGCCCAGCTCGTCGTGGTCTCCCACCGGGCGACCGACGCCGCGCTGTCGGCCACCGTGGAGGCGCTGCGCACCAAGGAGTTCGTGCACGACGTGTCGTCGATCATGCGAGTCGAGGGAGAGAGCGAATGAGCACGCCGACCGCCCACCAGTGGCGTGGGGTGATGGAGGAGTACGGCGACTGGCTCGACCTGCCGGCCGGCACGCCGACCGTCACGCTGCGCGAAGGCGGCACCCCGCTGGTCGACAGCCGGTGGCTCTCGGAGCTGACCGGGGCCGACGTGTGGCTGAAGGTCGAGGGCAACAACCCGACCGGGTCCTTCAAGGACCGCGGGATGACGGTCGCGCTCTCGGTCGCGGTCGGCCAGGGCGCAGAGGCGGTCGTGTGCGCCTCGACCGGCAACACCTCGGCGTCGATGGCCGCCTACGCCGCCCGGGCGCAGATCAAGCCGCTGGTGCTGATCCCGCAGGGCAAGATCGCCGCGGGCAAGCTCGCGCAGGCGATCGTGCACGGCGCGCAGGTGATCCAGGTGCTCGGCAACTTCGATGACTGCCTGCGGATCTCGCGCCAGCTCGCGGAGAAGTACCCCGTCGCCCTGGTGAACTCCGTGAACCCGATGCGGCTCGAGGGACAGAAGACCGCGTCGTTCGAGATCGTCGACTTCCTCGGCGACGCCCCCGACGTCCACGTGCTCCCGGTCGGCAACGCCGGCAACATCTCGGCGTACTGGAAGGGTTACCTCGAGTACGAGAAGGCCGGGATGAGCACCCGCAAGCCGCGGATGCTCGGCTGGCAGGCGGCCGGCGCGGCGCCGTTCGTCTCCGGTGCCCCGGTGAGCGACCCCGAGACCGTCGCGTCGGCGATCCGGATCGGCAACCCCGCCTCCTGGCAGCTCGCGGTCGACGCCGCCCACCAGTCCGGGGGACGGTTCCGCGCGGTGACCGACGAGGAGATCCTCGCCGCGCAGCGTCAGCTCGCCCAGGAGGACGGTGTGTTCGTCGAGCCGGCCTCGGCCGCCGGGGTCGCCGGCATCCTCCAGGACCTGGCTGCGGGGGAGAGCTTCGCCGGCAAGACGATGGTGGTGACGGTGACGGGCCACGGGTTGAAGGACACCGACACCGCGCTGTCCACGTTCACCGACCTCGTCGACACGGTGGTCGACCCTGACGTGGACGCCGCTGCAGAGGCAGCCGGGCTGCACTGACGATGCCCACCTTCGTGACCGGCCCGGTCGAGGTGTCGGTGCCGGCGACGAGCGCGAACCTCGGCCCCGGCTTCGACTCGCTCGGGATCGCCCTCGGTCTGCGCGACGTGCTCACCGGCGAGGTCAGCGCCGAGCCCGGCCTGCGGCTGACCGTGAACGGCATGGGCGCCGACGAGGTGCCGCTCGACGAGTCGCACCTGGTGTACCGCGCGATGGGCGAGGCGTTCGCGGAGATGGGCTGCGAGACACCGGGCCTGAGCCTGCACTGCCAGAACGTGATCCCGCACAGCCGGGGCCTCGGCTCCTCCTCGGCCGCCATCGTCGGCGGCATCTGCCTGGCCCGCGGTCTGGTCGCCGGCGGGTCGCTGCTCATGGACGACGACGCCGTCTTCTCGCTGGCGGCGCGGCTGGAGGGACACCCCGACAACGTCGCGCCTGCCTTCTACGGCGGGTTCACGATCGCGCTGTCGGGGCCCGAGGGGCACTCGGCCACCGTCGTGTCGGTCGACCCTCGGGTGCGCGTGGTGGTGTTCGTCCCACCGGAGCCGCTGAACACCACCGTCGCACGCGGGCTGCTGCCCGACACGGTGCCCCACGCCGACGCCGCTGCCGACGCGGCCCGTGCGGCCCTGCTCGTCGTCGCCCTCAGCGGCCGGCCCGAGCTGCTGCACGCGGCCACCGAGGACTTCCTGCACCAGCGCTACCGGGAGGCGGCGATGCCCGAGAGCCTCGGGCTGGTGCAGCGGCTCCGTGCCCGGGGGATCGCGGCGGTGATCTCCGGTGCCGGACCGACCGTGCTCGCCTTCGTCGACTCGTCCACCGAGAGCGACGTACGCCGCAGCGTCCCCGACGGCTGGGAGGTCGCCACGCTGCCCGTGGAGTCCGCGGGTGTGAAGGTCAGCGGCGGCTGCTGAGCGAGTACGGCGGCCGCGACATCGGAATGCTCCAACGGTTTCGCTGTGTTGTGACCCATATGACGCCGGGCACCGTCGTTGGTGCTACGCTGCAAGAGCGCCACATGTTCCAGACCTCATCACTCTGTCTGGCCCGTGGGTGGCGCATTCTCTTCCTCGCGATCTCCCCGGTTGCATGCCGGTCCTGTGACCCATGCCCGTCGGACTCGGCGTAGGAACATCCACAACAACATCGGCCGCCGGGTCTCCCTGGGCCGGCCGCGAACGTGGGAAGGACCTCACGTGACGGAAACTACCGAAGCTGCTCCCAAGCGCCGCTCCGGCACCGGGTTGAGCGGCATGCTGCTTCCCGAGCTCAAGCAGGTGGCAGCCGGTCTTGGCATCAAGGGCATCGGCGGCATGCGCAAGAGCCAGCTGATCGATGCGATCAAGGCGGCCCAGTCCGGGGGCCAGGGCGGCGGCCAGCCCGAGGCACAGCCGCAGACGCGCGTGGCGCGCAGCGCGAAGCCGGCCGACGCCGGCCAGCCCGAGCTTCCC
The DNA here is from genome assembly GCF_054781215.1 of Nocardioides pakistanensis. Taxonomy (NCBI): domain Bacteria; kingdom Bacillati; phylum Actinomycetota; class Actinomycetes; order Propionibacteriales; family Nocardioidaceae; genus Nocardioides; species Nocardioides pakistanensis. The sequence continues at coordinate 164,266 of NZ_BAAGUV010000002.1, forward strand.
ACCGCGCAGGAGCAGCCCGTCCGTGAGCAGGCCTCGCGGCCGCGTCGGGAGCAGGGTGGCGAGCAGAAGCAGGGCCGGCAGGACCAGCAGCACCGCGGCGACCAGCAGGAGAGCCGGCGCGACGGCGGTGAGCAGTCTGACCGCGGAGACCAGCAGAACCAGCGCGACCGTGGTGAGCAGCAGGACCGCGGCAACCAGCGCGACCGCGGAGACCAGCGTGAGCGTGGTGACCAGCAGGATCGCGGCAACCAGCGTGAGCGTGGTGACCAGCAGGACCGCGGCAACCAGCGTGAGCGTGGCGACCAGCAGGACCGCGGCAACCAGCGCGACCGTGGTGACCAGCAGGACCGCGGCGACAACCGGGACGACAACCGCGGCGACCGGGACGACCGCGACGGGGGTCGGCGCGGCCGGCGCCGCCGGGGGCGTGACCGCAACCGCGAGGGCGGCGGCGGGCGAGCGCCGCGCCGCGACGAGGCGGAGCCGCAGATCACCGAGGACGACGTCCTGGTGCCGGTCGCCGGCATCCTCGACGTGCTCGACAACTACGCCTTCGTGCGCACCAGCGGCTACCTGCCCGGGCCCAACGACGTCTACGTCTCCCTGTCGATGGTCCGCAAGTACGGACTCCGCAAGGGCGACGCGATCACCGGGCTCGTGCGCCAGCCGCAGGAGGGTGACCGCAAGGAGAAGTTCAACCCGCTCGTCCGGCTCGACACCATCAACGGTGGCGACGTGGAGGCGGCGAAGAAGCGGGTCGAGTTCTCGAAGCTGACCCCGCTCTACGCCTCGGACCGGCTGCGTCTCGAGACCGACTCGCACCAGCTGATCACCCGGGTGATCGACATCGTCGCCCCGATCGGCAAGGGCCAGCGCGGACTGATCGTCTCCCCGCCCAAGGCCGGCAAGACGATGGTGCTGCAGGCGATCGCCAACGCGATCACGACCAACAACCCCGAGACCCACCTCATGGTCGTCCTCGTCGACGAGCGTCCCGAGGAGGTCACCGACATGCAGCGCACGGTGAAGGGCGAGGTCATCGCCTCGACCTTCGACCGGCCCGCGACCGACCACACCACGGTCGCCGAGCTCGCCATCGAGCGGGCCAAGCGACTCGTTGAGCTCGGCCACGACGTGGTGGTCCTGCTCGACTCGATCACCCGGCTCGGCCGTGCCTACAACCTCGCCGCCCCGGCGAGCGGGCGGATCCTCTCCGGTGGTGTGGACTCCTCGGCGCTGTACCCGCCGAAGCGGTTCTTCGGTGCCGCGCGCAACATCGAGGACGGCGGCTCGCTGACCATCCTCGCCACGGCGCTCATCGAGACCGGCTCGAAGATGGACGAGGTGATCTTCGAGGAGTTCAAGGGCACCGGCAACATGGAGCTGCGCCTGCGCCGGGAGTTCGCGGACAAGCGGATCTTCCCGGCCATCGACGTGGACCAGTCCGGCACCCGCCGCGAGGAGCTCCTGATGAGCAAGGAGGAGCTCGCGATCGTCTGGAAGCTCCGCCGGGTGCTCTCCGGCCTCGACGGTCAGCAGGCCCTCGAGCTGCTGCTCGAGCGGTTGAAGAAGACCCAGAGCAACGTCGAGTTCCTGATGCAGGTGCAGAAGACCACGCCCACCGCCGGCAACGGGCGCGACGGCGACTGAGACGTCGCGGGAACGGCACGAGCGACCGAGGGCGGGGCAGAGATGTCCCGCCCTCGGCGTATCCCTGTGGAGAGAGCCGTTTCGCCACGCGGACCACCCTTTCGTCGGTATCCTCGGAACCGACTAGCGGGACAAACCCGACACTTCTCTCACTCGGGGTGGGCATGGCAAAGATCGTCGTCGCCGATGACGATGCAGACATCCGCGACCTCGTCGTCTTCAAGCTCCAGCAGTCGGGGCACGAGGTGGTCCCCGTCGGAGACGGTGCCGCCGCGGTGGAGGCCTGCCGCAAGGAGGTCCCCGACCTCGCCGTGCTCGACGTGATGATGCCCGGCATGAGCGGTTTCGACGCCTGCCGTGAGCTGCGGGCCGACCCGGCCCTGGCCGGCATCCCGGTGATCCTCCTGACCGCCCGAGCCCAGGAGACCGACATCGAGCAGGGCTTCAACGTCGGCGCCGACGACTACGTGGTCAAGCCGTTCAGCCCCCGCGAGCTCGCCTCGCGCGTGGCTGCGGTCCTGCAGCGGAGTGGTGCGTGAATGGGAAGCGTCACGCCCCCCGGCTGAGGCCGCCCACACCGGACTGCGGCCCGTGATGAGGCGCGCCGACTCGATCCGGGACCAGGTGATCATGCTGATGCTCGGCATGGTCCTTCTCGTCACGGTCGTCGCCGGGGGAGGGGCCGTCGGGGTGACCTCGCTCAGCGACGACGTCGGGGTGCTCGTCGACGACTACCGGCCCGCCGCCTACAGCAACATCGCGATGCGCAACGACGTTGCCGTCGCCCAGTCGGCTGTGCGCGGCTGGCTGCTGTCCGGCGACGACCAGTTCCTCGAGAAGTACCAGCAGTCGCTTCAGGAGTCCCAGGTCGAGCTCCGACACCTCGAGATCCTGCTCGAGGACGACGCGGCGCTCGCCGGGCTGGTCCAGGAGCAGACCCGGCTGGTCGCCGACTGGGCGTCCTACACCGAGGGCCTGGCGCGCAGCGAGCCCGGAGCGGTCTCCACGGCGTACCTCCTCGACGGGGACGTCACCTTCGAGCGCCTCACCGACGCCAACGACGCGCTCTCGGAGGGCATCAACGCCGCGATCAACGCGCGCGGTGACCAGTCGAGCGCCCGTGCCCGTGCGGTGATCGCGGTCGTCGCGCTGGTCTCCCTGCTGGGCCTGGCGGTCACCGGCGTGCTGGGTGTGCGGATGGTACGCCGGGTCAACGAGCCGCTGCGGGAGATGGAGGACGTCGTCGAGCAGCTCGCCTCCGGCAACCTCGCCGCCCGGGCGCCCGTCGACGGACCGCGAGAGATCCGGGGTGTCGCCTCGGCACTCAACACGCTCGCCGAGGAGAACCAGCGCTCGCGTGAGCTGGAGGAGCGCGTGGTGAGCCAGCTCAAGGCCCTCGACAAGGCCAAGGACGAGTTCGTCTCGACCGTCTCCCACGAGCTGCGGACACCGCTGACCAGCATCGCGGGCTACCTGGAGCTGCTCGAGGACGACTTCGCCGACGTGGCCGAGCCGCGCCAGATGCAGATGCTGGCCGTGGTCCGGCGCAACGTCGGGCGCCTGCGCAACCTGATCGAGGACCTGCTGACGCTGTCCCGGGTCGAGTCCGACGCGTTCCGCACCACGTTCGACCTCGTCGACATGGGCCACCTCACCTCCGACGTCGCCCACGACGTCGCGGCGATCGCGGCCCGCGCCGGGGTGAAGGTCCGCGAGTCCAACCCCGGCCACCCGGTCGTGGTCAACGGCGACGCCGGGCAGCTGTCCCGCGCGATGCTCAACCTGGTCACCAACGCGATCAAGTTCAGCCCCTCGGGCAGCCAGGTGCTGATCCGGCTGTCGGAGTTCGACGGCCAGGCCGTGGTCTCGGTGGTCGATCACGGGATCGGCATCCCCGCCGCGGAGCTGGCCACGCTGGGCAGCCGGTTCTTCCGGGCGTCCAACGCCGTCGAGGCCGAGATCGGCGGCACCGGGCTGGGCCTGAGGATCGTGCAGACCATCGTCGACAACCACGGCGGCCGGCTCGACATCGACTCCACCGAGGGCCTCGGCACCACCGTGCGGCTCGTCGTACCCCTGGCCGGTGACCAGGCACACAGGAATATCTCGGCCGAATCGGCCATTAGCTCCAGGTGACCACCGCACCCCAGGCGACCAGCGCACCGGAGACCCAGGCCCCCCGCACCCAGGTGCCGGCGACCGGTCCCACCGGTCGCCGCTACCTGCAGCTCGTGCTGGTCCTCGGCGCGCTCATCTCGCTCGGCCCGCTGACCATCGACATGTACCTGCCGGCGTTCCCCGAGCTGTCGGCGGAGCTGAACGCCTCCGCCTCCGCCACCCAGCTCACCCTCACCGGCATGCTCGCGGGCCTGGCGTTCGGGCAGCTGGTGATCGGTCCGCTGTCCGACGCCTTCGGGCGCCGACGTCCGTTGCTGCTCGGCCTCGCCACCCACGCGGTCGCGTCCGTGCTGGCGGCGCTGGCCCCCACGATCGTGGTCCTGGCGTCGGTGCGGGTGCTGCAGGGCTTCGCCGGGGCGGCGATCTCCGTGGTCGCGATGGCCACGGTGCGTGACCTGTTCTCCGGCTACGCGGTCGCCCGCCTGATGTCGCGGCTGATGCTCGTGATCGGCCTGGCGCCGATCCTCGCGCCGACCATCGGCGGCGCCCTCCTCGAGTTCACCTCCTGGCGGGGGATCTTCGCGGTCCTGGCCGCTGCCGCGGTGGTGCTGATCGGCGTGGCGGTGCTCGGGCTGCGCGAGACGCTGCCGCCGGAGCGTCGCCGGCCGGCTCGCCCCGCCGCGACGCTCGCCACCTACCGGAGCCTGCTCCGGGACCGGTCCTTCGTGGCGCTGGTCCTGATGGGCGGTCTGATGATGTCGGCGATGTTCGCCTACGTCGCAGGCGCCTCGTTCGTCCTCCAGGACGGCTACGGGCTCAGCGAGGTGTCCTTCGGTCTCGTCTTCGGTGCGAACGCCGCAGGGCTGACCGTGGCCTCCCAGTTCAACCCGATGCTGATCCGGCGGCTCGGGATCCTCAACGTGCTGACCGGGGCGATGCTGGTGGGCCTGGCCGCAGCCGGCGTGCTGGTGGTGGTCGGTCTCACCGGGGTCGGCGGCCTGGCCGCGGTGCTCGTGCCCCTCGGCGTGGTGATCGCCTCGGTCGGCCTGTCGCTGCCCAACACCCCGGCGCTCGCGCTGACCCGGCACGGCGAGGCGGCAGGCACCGCGGCGGCGATGCTGGGTGCGGTCCAGTTCGGCATCGGCGCGCTGATCGCGCCGCTGGTCGGGCTGTTCGGGTCCTCCACGCCGGTGCCGATGGGTGCGGTGATGGTGACGGTGACCGCGCTGGCCGCGACGTTGATGTTCACCGTCGTACGCCGCGACCCCACCGTCGGGCTGGACTGAGAGCCGGCAGCGCCACGGCGGCAGGCGCGGAATTACCGATTGCCGCCGTTGTTTGGCAGACTTGGACGCTGGTTCCGGTTCACGTGCCCCATCCGCGGAGCACGACCCGGCGGCCATGGAACCCGAGAGGAAATCATGCAGAAGGACATCCACCCCGACTACGTCGAGACCCAGGTGACCTGCACGTGTGGCAACACCTTCACCACGCGTAGCACCGCCACGAGCGGCACCATCCACGCCGACGTCTGCTCGCAGTGCCACCCGTTCTACACCGGCAAGCAGAAGATCCTCGACACCGGTGGCCGCGTGGCCCGGTTCGAGGCGCGCTACGCCAAGAAGGACGCTGCGAAGAAGTAGCTTCACACGAGCGCCGGTCCCACGCTGCACTGCGGGGGCCGGCGCTTCGTCTGTCTCCCCGTCCCACCGAGAGTCGAGGGTGCGCCCATGTTCGAAGCAGTCGAAGGCCTGGTCGAGGAGCACGCTGCCCTCGAGGTGCGTCTGGCCGACCCCAGCATCCACGCGGACCCGGGCCTGGCCAAGCAGCTCAACCAGCGGTACGCCGAGCTGAGCGCGATCGTGCGCGCCTACCGGGAGTGGCAGCAGCTCGGGGACGACATCGAGGCCGCCCGCGAGCTCGCCGCCGAGGACCCGTCGTTCGCCGACGAGGCCGGTGCCCTCGAGAGCCGCCGCGAGACGCTCGAGGAGCGGCTGCGGCACCTGCTCGTGCCGCGTGACCCGAGCGACTCCAAGGACGCCATCCTCGAGATCAAGTCCGGCGAGGGCGGCGAGGAGTCGGCGCTGTTCGCCGGCGACCTGTTGCGGATGTACACCCGCTACGCCGAGCGGCGGGGCTGGAAGGTCGAGCAGATCGACGCCGCCGAGTCCGACCTCGGCGGCTACAAGTCGGTCACCGTCGCGGTGAAGGCCAAGGGCACCCCGGAGCCGGGCGAGGCCCCCTTCGCACTGCTGAAGTTCGAGGGCGGGGTGCACCGGGTGCAGCGGGTGCCGGTGACCGAGAGCCAGGGCCGGGTGCACACCTCCGCGGCCGGCGTGCTGGTGATGCCGGAGGCCGAGCAGGTCGACGTCACGATCGAGGACAAGGACCTGCGCATCGACGTCTACCGCTCCTCCGGGCCGGGTGGGCAGAGCGTGAACACGACCGACTCCGCGGTGCGGATCACCCATCTCCCGACCGGCATCGTCGCCTCCTGCCAGAACGAGAAGAGCCAGCTGCAGAACAAGGAGCAGGCGATGCGCATCCTGCGGGCCCGGCTGCTCGCCGCCGCCGAGGAGGCGGCGCACGCCGAGGCGTCGGATGCCCGCAAGTCGCAGGTGCGCACCGTCGACCGCTCCGAGCGGATCAGGACCTACAACTTCCCCGAGAACCGGATCTCCGACCACCGCACCGGCTACAAGGCCTACAACCTCGACGCGGTGCTCGGCGGTGACCTCCAGCCGGTGATCGACTCCTGTGTCCAGGCCGACCTCGCCGACCGGCTCGAGGCGCTGGAGTCGTGACGAGCACCCGCGCGCTGCTGTCCGAGGCGGCGCGACGGCTGGATACGGCCGGCGTGGCCTCCCCGGAGTACGACGCCGCCGAGCTGCTCGCCCACATCCTGGGCACCACCCGCCCGGCGCTCTCCCTCGTCGCCGCTGTCGACGCGGACCGGGCGGCCGAGTTCACCCGGCTCGTCGAGCGGCGGGCGAACCGCGAACCGTTGCAGCACCTGCTCGGCAGCGCGGCGTTCCGCTACGTCGAGCTGGCCGTCGGACCGGGGGTCTTCGTGCCCCGACCCGAGACCGAGGTGCTCGCCGGGTGGGGCGTGGACCGCGCCCGGGAGGTCCTCGCCGAGGGACGCAGCCCGGTGGTGGTGGACCTGTGCACCGGGTCCGGGGCGATGGCGCTGGCCCTCGCGACGGAGGTGCCCGGCGCCGAGGTGCACGCCGTGGAGCTCGACGAGGGTGCCTACGCCTGGGCGGCGCGCAACCTGGAGGGCACCGGCGTGGACCTGCGTCAGGGGGACATGGCCGATGCCTTCGGCGACCTCGACGGCACCGTGGACGTCATCGTCTGCAACCCGCCCTACATCCCGCTGGAGGCCTACGAGTCGGTCGCCGCGGAGGCCCGCGACTTCGACCCTGCCCTGGCGCTGTGGTCCGGGGAGGACGGCCTCGACGCGATGCGCGTGCTGGAGCGGGTCGCCGCCCGGCTGCTGCGGCCCGGGGCAGTGGTCGGTGCCGAGCACGCCGAGGTGCAGCGCGAGTCGGCGCCGGCGGTGTTCGCGCAGGCCGGTCGCTGGATCGACGTACGGGACAACCCGGACCTGGCAGGTCGGCCGCGGTTCGTGACCGCGCGGCTGGCACGATGATCGCGTGAGCAACCGGTTCGAGACCCACGACGAGACCGAGCGCGAGGCAGGCATCGCGGCTGCCGCGCTCGCCGTTCAGCGGGGCCAGCTCGTGGTCCTGCCCACCGACACCGTGTACGGCGTCGGGGCCGATGCGTTCGACTCCGCCTCGGTGCGCCGGCTCCTCGCCGCGAAGGGACGCGGGCGTGACATGCCGCCGCCGGTGCTGGTGTCCGCGCCCACCACGCTCGACGCGCTCGCGGTCGGCGTTCCGTCGTACGCCCGGGCCCTGATCGCCGAGCTGTGGCCCGGCCCGCTGACCATCGTGTGCCGGCAGCAGCCCTCCCTCCAGTGGGACCTCGGCGACACCCGCGGGACCGTCGCGGTGCGGATGCCCGACCACCCGGTCGCGCTCGAGCTGCTCGCGCGCACCGGTCCGCTGGCGGTCAGCAGCGCCAACCTCACCGGCAAGGACGCCGCCACCGACGCCGACGCGGCCGAGGAGATGCTCGGCGACTCCGTGGAGGTGCTGCTCGACGGCGGTCCCACTCCCGGCGCGGTTCCCTCGACGATCGTCGACTGCACCGGTGAGACCGGGGTGGTGCTCCGGCTGGGGGCGATCTCGCTGGAGCGGCTGAACGAGGTCGTCGCCCCGGTCGGCGTGCAGATCGAGGGTCCCGAGAAGAGCCGGGGGTAGCCGCCACCCGTGCGCGAGTACCTCACCGTCTTCCTGGTCTCCGCGGTCGTCACCTACCTGCTCGGGGTGGTGGCCCGGGAGATCGCGCTGCGCACCGGGGCCGTGGCCAAGGTCCGCGACCGCGACGTGCACGCCATCCCGATCCCGTACTTCGGCGGGGTGGCGATGCTGGGCGGTCTCGGTGCGGGGTACGCCGTGGCGCGCCACCTGCCGTTCCTGTCCTTGAGCGACGACCAGATCTTCCGGGACGCCGGGGTGGTGCTGGTCGCCGGCGGCCTGATCTGCGCGGTCGGGGTGCTCGACGACCTGCTCGAGCTCGACGCGCTGACGAAGTTCGGCGGGCAGCTCGTCGCGGCCGGCTTCCTGGTGTTCTTCGACGTGCAGTACTACTCGTTCCAGCTCCCCGGCGGCGAGCAGTTCTCGCTCGACCCCAACCAGGCCGCGCTGGCGAGCGTGGTGGTGGTCGTCGCCACGGTCAACGCGGTGAACTTCGTCGACGGCCTCGACGGGCTCGCGGCCGGTGTCATAGGGATCGGCGCGGTGGCGTTCTTCGCCTTCAGCTACAAGCTCGCCGACGCCAACGGCGAGACGCTGGCGATCACCGCGGCCCTGCTGACCGCGGCGCTCGCCGGAGCGACGGCCGGGTTCCTGCCGCACAACTTCTTCCCGGCCCGGATCTTCATGGGCGACTCGGGCTCCATGCTGATCGGCCTGGTCCTCGCCGGCTCGGCGCTGACCCTGACCGGCCAGTTCGCCGCCGTCGACCTGCGGCAGGGCGGCGGGGGAGGGGAGGCCAACCTGCTCCCCACGCTGCTGCCGATCATCCTGCCCATCGCGATCCTGATCGTCCCGTTCGTCGACCTGGTGCTGGCCGTCGTGCGTCGCACCCGGGCCGGCCGGTCGCCGTTCGCACCCGACAAGCAGCACCTGCACCACCGGCTGCTGGAGATCGGGCACTCGCACCGCCGGGCCGTGCTGATCATGTGGCTGTGGGCGTCGCTGATCGCCTTCGGCGGGGTCCTGGGCAGCCTCTACTCGGGGACGCTGACCACCGTGGTCCTCGTCGTGTGGGTCGTGGTGACCGTCGCGCTGACCTTCTACCTGCCTCGGTTCCACCGCCCCGGCACCACCCCGGTGTCCGGCCTCTAGACCACCGATTTTCTCCGCCCGAGGACTTTGTGCTAGTTTTCACAAGCGTCCTCGACGGGACTTTGGTCCCGTCGAAAATGTCGCACCTCGAGCCCTTTCGGACCCGACAGATCGGCCGCCTCATGACGACCGCAACCTCGCGCTTCCTGCTCGGCCCCGCCGTGGCCGCAGCGGTCGTGGGCGTGGTGCTCGTCATCGCCGGGGCTCTGGCCGCCGGGTCCACGGCCGCGCTCGCCGCGGCCGTCGGGTCGGTCGCCGTCACCGTCGTGTTCGCCTTCGGCAACCTCACCGTCGGTGTCGTCGCGCGGCTGATGCCCTCCCTCTCCCTGGTGTTCGCGCTGATGACCTACGCGCTGCAGCTGGCCGCGGTGACCGCCGTCTTCGCGGGCCTGGCCCGCTCGGGGGCGCTCGACGAGAGCCTGGACCGGACCTGGCTCGCGGCCGGTGTGATCGCCGCGACGCTGGCGTGGACGCTGGCCCAGGTCGTGGTCAACATGCGGGCCCGGGTGCTGCTCTACGACCTGCCTTCCCAGGGGGCGGAGGCGAGTGTCCGATGACCCGATGCGGCTGCTATTGTCCGGTGCGCGATGACTCCGCAACCCTCCTCCGCTCCCGACGGACGGTCTCCGGGGGGCGACCCCTGGCACGCGTTCAGCTACCTGGTCACCGGTGTGGCTTTCTACGGGCTGCTGGGTTGGCTCGCGGACCGCTGGCTGGGGACCTCCTTCCTGGTCGTGGTCGGCATCGTGCTCGGCGCAGGACTGGGTTTGTACATGACGTTCCAGCGGTTCGGCCTTCGGTCCGGCCCGCGCTCCAAGGATCAAGAGGAGACTGAGTGAGCTTCGTAACCCGCGAAGAGAGCGAAGGGTTCATCGCTCCGGGCCCCGGCGACTTCAACCTGCCTCCGGTCGGTCCGGACAACACCTTCGAGTTCCTCGGTCAGACCATGTACCTCGGCGTCACCAAGCCGATGATCCAGCTCGTGCTGGCCGCCGTACTCGTCTTCACCTTCTTCTACTACGCCGCCAAGCAGCGTTCGATGGTGCCCGGCAAGCTTCAGTACGTCGGTGAGGCCGGCTACGGCTTCGTCCGCAACGGCCTGGGCCGCGACATCATCGGCAGCCACGACTTCATGCGGTTCGTGCCGTACCTGTTCGCGCTGTTCTTCTTCATCCTCGTGAACAACCTGATGGCGTCGGTGCCGTTCTTCCAGTTCCCGACGTTCTCCCGCGCCGGCATCGCCTACGGTCTCGCCCTGCTCAGCTGGGTCGTCTACAACGGCGTCGGCGTCAAGCGGTTCGGTCTCGGCGGCTACCTGAGGAACTCCACGATCCCGGCCGGCACCAAGGGCCCGATCCTGATCCTGCTGATCCCGCTGGAGTTCTTCTCCAACATCCTGGTCCGGCCGGTCACGCTGGCCCTCCGTCTCTTCGCGAACATGTTCGCCGGCCACCTGCTGCTGATCCTGTTCGCCCTCGGTGGTGAGTACCTCCTCCTGCACGGCGCCGGCCTGGTCAAGGTCGCCGGCCCGGTGGCCTGGCTGATGTTCATCCTGATCAGCTTCCTGGAGCTGCTGATCCAGTTCCTGCAGGCCTACGTCTTCGTCCTCCTGACCGCCATGTACATCTCGAGCGCTCTGTCCGAAGAGCACTGAGATCCGCAGTTGTAACCAGTAGTACCAACCGAAAGGAAAGAACGTGGAAGGCTCCCTGAACATGCTGGGCTACGGTCTCGCGACTGTGGGTCCGGGCCTGGCAATCGGTCTGATCTTCGCCGCCTACATCAACGGCGTCGCCCGTCAGCCCGAGGCACAGAGCCGCCTGCAGCCGATCGCGATCCTCGGCTTCGCCCTCGCCGAGGCGCTGGCCATCATCGGTATCGCGCTCGCCTTCGTGCTCTAAGTCCGCCCATCTGCACTGACGAAGGACCACGCCCATGAACTCGATCACCCTCGCGGCCGGGGGGGAGAAGCTCAACCCCCTGATCCCGCACCCGGTGGAGATCGTCCTCGCGCTGGTCGTCTTCGGTCTGCTCTACCTCGCCGTCAAGAAGTTCGTCGTTCCGAACTTCGAGAAGACGTTCGCGGAGCGCACCGAGGCGATCGAGGGCGGCCTCGCGGCCGCCGAGACCAAGCAGGCCGAGGCGGACGCCAAGCTCGCCCAGCTCGAGCAGCAGCTCAGCGAGGCCCGTCACGAGGCTGCCCGGATCCGCGAGGAAGCTCGCGAGCAGGGCGCGGCCATCGTGGCCGAGATGCGGCAGCAGGCCCAGGAGCAGGCTGAGCGCATCGTCGAGCACGCGCACACCCAGGTCGAGGCCGAGCGCCAGCAGGCGGTCACCTCGCTCCGTGCGGAGGTCGGGGCACTCGCGACCTCGCTCGCCGGCCGCATCGTCGGTGAGGCTCTCGACGACGAGGCTCGCCAGAGCCGGGTGGTCGAGCGCTTCCTGGCCGACCTCGAGTCCGAGCAGACCTCCGGGAACGGAGCCGTCTGATGCGAGGTGCTTCCGCCGGTTCGCTCGAGCGGCTGACCGAGCAGCTCGGCTCGGCCGTCGAGAGCGGCTCCGACGCAGCCAGGATCGCCGAGGACCTGTTCGCGGTCTCGGCGCTCCTGCGCCGTGAGCCGAGCCTGCGCCGGGTGGCGACGGACCTGTCGCTCCAGCCGTCGGCCAAGTCCGACTTCGCCCGCAGCCTGCTCGGTGAGCAGCTCGACGCGACGTCGATGGACCTGGTCGGCAGCGCGGTCGCCCAGCGCTGGGCGGCCACCCGCGACCTCGCGGACGCGCTGGAGGAGCTCGGTGTGATCGCGCTGGTCAAGGGCGCGGACCGGGCCGGACAGGCCGACACCCTGGAGAGGGAGCTCTTCGGTCTCGAGCGCCTGATCACCGAGAACCCCGAGCTGCGCGACGCGCTGTCGGACCCTGCGCGGTCGGTCGAGGACAAGCACGCCCTCCTCGACAGCCTGCTCGAGGGTCGCGTCACCGCGGCGACCGTACGCTTGGCGAAGCAGGCCGTCGTGAGCAGCCACCGCACGGTGGCCCTCGCGGTGGAGCACTACGAGAAGGTCGCCGCCGCCAACCGGCACCGGCTCGTCGCCACGGTCCGTGCCGCGCGTGAGCTCGGCGACGCGGACCGCCAGCGTCTGCAGGGTGTGCTGGCACGGCAGTACGGCCGCCCCGTGCACCTCAACGTCGTCGTCGACCCCGACGTGGTCGGCGGTGTCAAGGTCGAGATCGGTGACGACGTCATCGACGGCACCGTCGCAAGCCGCCTCGAGGAAGCACGCCGCCGCCTCGCCGGCTGACCCAGCCGGACCGCAGACCCCAGACCTGAAGAGACGAAAGAGCAGGGACATCAAATGACGGAGCTTTCGATCCGTCCGGAGGAGATCCGGGACGCGCTGCAGCGCTTCGTGTCGGAGTACAAGCCCGAGACGGCGAGCCGCGAGGAGGTCGGCACGGTTGCCGAGGCCGGCGACGGCATCGCCCGGGTGACCGGACTGCCCTCGGCCATGGCCAACGAGCTGCTGGAGTTCGAGGACGGCACCTACGGCCTCGCGCTGAACCTCGACACCCGCGAGATCGGTGTCGTCATCCTCGGTGACTTCGAGGGGATCGAGGAGGGCCAGACGGTCCGCCGCACCGGCGAGGTGCTCTCGGTGCCCGTCGGCGAGGGCTACCTCGGCCGCGTGGTCGACCCGCTGGGCAACCCGATCGACGGCATGGGCGAGATCGAGACCGACAGCCGTCGTGCGCTCGAGCTCCAGGCTCCGGGCGTGATGATGCGCAAGTCGGTGCACGAGCCGCTCGCCACCGGCATCAAGGCGATCGACGCGATGACGCCGATCGGCCGTGGTCAGCGTCAGCTGATCATCGGTGACCGGGCCACCGGCAAGAGCGCGATCGCGCTCGACACGATCATCAACCAGAAGCAGAACTGGGAGACCGGCGACCCGTCGAAGCAGGTCCGCTGCATCTACGTCGCCATCGGCCAGAAGGGCTCCACGATCGCTGCTGTGCGCGGCGCGCTCGAGGAGGCCGGCGCGCTGGAGTACACCACGATCGTGGCGTCCCCCGCCTCCGACTCCGCCGGTTACAAGTACCTGGCGCCCTACACCGGCTCCGCGATCGGTCAGCACTGGATGTACCAGGGCAAGCACGTCCTGATCGTCTTCGACGACCTGACCAAGCAGGCCGAGGCCTACCGCGCAGTGTCCCTGCTGCTTCGTCGTCCGCCGGGCCGCGAGGCGTACCCCGGTGACGTCTTCTACCTGCACAGCCGCCTGCTCGAGCGTTGCGCGAAGCTGTCCGACGAGCTCGGCGCCGGCTCGATGACCGGTCTGCCGCTGATCGAGACCAAGGCCAACGACGTCTCGGCCTACATCCCGACCAACGTCATCTCGATCACCGACGGCCAGATCTTCCTCCAGTCCGACCTGTTCGCGGCCAACCAGCGGCCCGCGATCGACGTCGGTATCTCGGTGTCCCGCGTCGGTGGCGCCGCGATGACGAAGGCGATCAAGAAGGTCACCGGTTCGCTCAAGGTCGACCTCGCGCAGTACCGCGCGATGGAGGCGTTCGCGATGTTCGCCTCCGACCTCGACGCCGCGTCGCGCCAGCAGCTCGACCGTGGCTCGCGCCTGATGGCGCTGCTGCGGCAGCCGCAGTACTCGCCGTACCCGGTCGAGGAGATGACCGTGTCGCTGTGGACCGGCACCACCGGCCGCCTCGACAAGGTCCCGGTCGACGACGTGCTGCGCTTCGAGAGCGAGTTCCTCGACTACCTGCGTCGCGAGCACGCGGGCATCCTCGACGCGATCCGTGAGTCGAACAACTTCACCGACGACACCGAGCACGCTCTCGAGGGCGCCTACGAGTCCTTCCTCGACCAGTTCGAGACCTCCGACGGTGGCTCGATCAAGGCCGGCAAGGAGGAGCACGAGGCTCTTCCCGAGGAAGAGGTCGAGCAGGAGCAGATCGTCAAGCAGAAGCGGGGCTGACCCATGGCCGTTTCTGTGCGTGAGCTGCGAGCGCGGACCAAGTCCGTCTCGTCGATGAAGAAGATCACGCGCGCCATGGAGCTCATCGCTGCGTCCCGCATCATCAAGGCGCAGCAGCGGGCCCAGGCGGCCGCGCCGTACGCCCGCGAGCTGACCCGGGCCGTGTCAGCGGTGGCGACGTACTCCAACGTCGACCACCCGCTGACCACGGAGCCGGAGAACCCGCGTCGCGCGGCGATCCTGATCGTCACCAGCGACCGGGGTCTGGCAGGGGCCTACTCCTCCAGCGTGATCAAGGAGGCCGAGCGCCTCGCGGAGAAGCTGCGCGAGGAGGGCAAGGAGGTCGACACCTACATCTCCGGGCGCAAGGGCGTGGCGTACTTCAACTTCCGTCGCCGTCCGATCGTCGCGCAGTGGAGCGGGTTCTCCGACCAGCCCACCTACGACGTGGCCCGCGAGATCGGCGACCGGCTGATCGAGGCGTTCCTGGTCGGCACGGAGAACGCCGAGGAGCCCACCGAGGACGTCGAGGGCGTCGACGAGGTGCACGTGGTCTACACGCGCTTCAAGTCGATGCTGGTGCAGGAGCCGACCGCCGTACGCCTGCTGCCGCTCGAGGTCGTCGAGGGCGAGACCAAGCCCGAGCCGGAGGAGCTGCTGCCGCTCTACGAGTTCGAGCCGTCCGCGGCCGAGGTGCTCGACGGGCTGCTGCCGCGCTACGTGCAGAGCCGGATCTACTTCGCGCTGCTGCAGGCCGCGGCCTCGGAGCTCGCGGCTCGCCAGCGGGCGATGAAGGCCGCGACCGACAACGCCGAAGAGCTCATCAAGAAGTACACCCGGCTGGCCAACCAGGCCCGCCAGGCGGGGATTACCCAGGAAATCAGCGAGATTGTCGGCGGCGTGAACGCGCTCGCCGATGCGACTGCCGGGAGTGAGTGAAAGAAATGACTGCCACGATTGAAGAGCGCGGCACCGAGCAGGGTGCTGGGGGCGTCGGTCGCATCGCGCGCGTGATCGGCCCCGTGGTCGACATCGAGTTCCCCGTGGACGCGATGCCCGAGATCTACAACATGCTGACCGTCGACTACGAGCTCGGCGGGGAGACCCGCACGCTGCCGCTCGAGGTCGCCCAGCACATCGGTGACGGCATGGTCCGCGCCATCTCGCTGAAGCCCACCGACGGCCTGGTCCGCGGCGCCCGCGTGCAGGACACCGGCGGCCCGATCAGTGTCCCGGTGGGCAACGAGACCCTCGGCCGCGTGTTCAACGCGACCGGTGATGTGCTCAACCTCAAGGAGGGCGAGCGCTTCGAGGTCAACGAGCGCTGGGGCATCCACCGCAAGGCACCTGCCTTCGACCAGCTCGAGTCCAAGACCCAGATGTTCCAGACCGGCATCAAGGTCATCGACCTGCTCACCCCCTACGTCCAGGGCGGCAAGATCGGCCTGTTCGGTGGTGCGGGCGTCGGCAAGACGGTGCTCATCCAGGAGATGATCGCCCGTGTCGCCAAGGACCACGGTGGTGTGTCGGTGTTCGCCGGTGTCGGCGAGCGCACCCGTGAGGGCAACGACCTGATCGTGGAGATGGAGGAGGCCGGCGTCATCGGGCAGACCGCCCTGGTGTTCGGCCAGATGGACGAGCCGCCGGGCACGCGTCTGCGCGTCGCCCTGTCCGCGCTGACGATGGCGGAGTACTTCCGCGACGTGCAGAAGCAGGACGTGCTGCTGTTCATCGACAACATCTTCCGGTTCACCCAGGCCGGGTCCGAGGTGTCCACGCTGCTCGGCCGGATGCCGTCCGCGGTGGGCTACCAGCCCAACCTCGCCGACGAGATGGGTCAGCTCCAGGAGCGGATCACCTCGACGCGCGGTCACTCGATCACCTCGATGCAGGCGATCTACGTGCCGGCCGACGACTACACCGACCCGGCCCCGGCGACCACGTTCGCGCACCTGGACGCCACCACCGAGCTCTCGCGTGAGATCGCGTCGCTGGGTATCTACCCGGCCGTGGACCCGCTGACCTCGACGTCGCGGATCCTCGACCCGCGGTTCATCGGCCAGGACCACTACAACACCGCGGTCCGCGTGAAGCAGATCCTGCAGCGCAACAAGGAGCTGCAGGACATCATCGCGATCCTCGGTGTCGACGAGCTCTCCGAAGAGGACAAGATCATCGTGTCCCGGGCCCGTCGTATCCAGCGGTTCCTGTCGCAGAACACCTACGTCGCTAAGCAGTTCACCGGCATCGAGGGCTCGACCGTGCCGATCGAGGACACGATCGAGGCCTTCACGAAGATCGCCGACGGGGAGTACGATCACGTCGCGGAGCAGGCCTTCTTCATGTGCGGTGGCCTCGACGACGTCGAGCGCAAGTGGGCCGAGATCCAGAAGAACCTCTGAGGTTCTTCCCCAGAGCGACCCCGTCCCGCGGGGCATGGTGGACAACCGCCGGACCTCGCGGGACGGGATCACCAAGGATCTCGATCCCAACCGAATCTCTACACATGAGGAGTCCGCGTGAGTGACGACCTGCTTCAGGTTGAGCTGGTCGCAGCCGACCGGCTCGTGTGGTCCGGCGAGGCCAAGATGGTGATCGCCCGCACCACGGAGGGCGATGTCGGCATCCTGCCGAACCACGCCCCGATGCTCTCGCTCATGGTCGACGGGGTGGTCGACGTACAGACTGCCGAGGGCGAGACCTGGGTGGCGGCGGTCGACGCCGGCTTCCTGTCCGTGGCCAACAACCGCATCTCGATCCTGTCCGAGCACGCCGAGATGTCGCACGAGATCGACCTCGAGAAGGCTCGGGCCGAGCTCGAGCGGGCTCGCTCCGCCGGCGAGTACGAGACCGAGGCCGAGGCCGAGGAGGCCATCCGTCGCGCCACGGCTCGCATCCGCGCCGTCGAGCGGGCATCCTGAGGTTCCCGCGGGGTACCCACGGAACCTGCCCGGACGAGCCGACGATGCGGAGGGGATAGATGGCGTGGTGGGTGTGGCTGCTGGACGCAGCCGGTGCCCTGCTGCTGCTTGCCCTCCTCTACGGCCTCGCCCTGGTCATCCGTCGTCGCTGGATCTCCCGCGACGGCGGGACCTTCGAGTTCAGCGTCCGCGTCCGGTCCGCCAGGGCCGGGCGCGGCTGGGTTCTGGGGGTCGGCCGCTACAACGGCGACTACCTCGAGTGGTTCCGGATCTTCTCGCTCGCGCCGGGCCCGAAGCTGCGCTTCTCCCGGGGTGAGCTCGAGTACGCCGGGCGCCGCGATCCCGAGGGTGCCGAGTCGTACTCGCTCTACTCCGGGCACACGATCGTCCTGTGCAACACCCCGACCGGGCTGCTCGAGGTCGCGATGAGCCCCGCCGCGCTGACCGGGTTCCTCGCCTGGCTCGAGGCCGCCCCGCCCGGTCAGCGCCTCCGCCGCCGCTGAGCTACTCGACGAGGCGCACGGGGTCGCCACCGATCGAGGCGTCCCAGGTGGTGAAGTCGGTGACGTTCCCAGGGAACTTGACCTCGACCTGGAACCAGCAGCCGCCCGGTGAGGTGTAGTCGCAGTCGTAGTCAGCCGGGAGCGGGATCGTCATCTCCTGGACCTGGCCGTCGTGGGTCAGGTTCTTGACCGGCGCGGTGCAGTTCGTCAAGGAGAACTGGGTGCCTGAGTTGATGGCGCCCTTGCATCCCTTCAGGTTCGTGGACTCTGTTATCGACCCGGTCGCGTCCGCGGGCCGGATCACCCGAACGCTTCCTCCGCTCCCGGTCGCACCGTCGGCTGCGTCGTAAAATTTGAACGAGATGTACTGACCGGCTGCCCCGGGCACCGCTCGGATGAGGTTGAACCGGGCGGTGCTGCGAGGGACGTTCTGAAGGATCGGCATCCGGGACCAACCCGCCACCGATACCGACGACCCAAGGTTCGACCCGACAGCCGCCCGGATGGCGAACGCGTTGAGTCCCTCCCCGTCGTCGGTGTTACCCGTGGCAGCCGCTGCCGCAGGGTTGTCGCGGTAGATCATTCCGCCGGTGTTGGCCTCCGCGGTGCCGCCGAGTTCCACGTTGGTGCGTGCCTGGAGGTAGTAGTCGCCCTCGCGTGTCGGCGTGAAGGTGCACAGCTCGACCCAGCTGTGGAACACCTTCGCCAGCCCCCGGTCGTAGTCCTTCTGGTCGTCCCAGAGCTCCTTGAGCTGGGGCTTTTGGCTGCGGCCTGCGAACTGCTTCGTGCATCCGCTGATCGGCGTCGCCGCGAGCGGGTTCTGGGTGTCGGTCTGCTCGCGAAGAACGAACGTGGTCGTCGGCGGCTCCCACTTCCCGCTGTTGCCGTTGCGACCCGGAAAGTAGTCACCACTGCAGTAGATGCCGCTCTCATCGTCGTAGCGTTGGGTGGCGTCGTTGGTGACGAACTCGTTGGCCTTGTTCCCCCAGGAATGACCGTCCGAGAGGATCCCGCAGTCGACACTGGTGTAGATGAAGGCTGGGTCGTACAACTGCACACTGATGGGGTTGCCGACGGCTTCCTTCGCCACCTTCACCACGAAGAAGTAGCCCTCAGGCCGGTACTCGTCGTTCTTGTTCGACGAGCAACCAAAGACCGGGCTCCCACTGACGGTGCTGCCGCACTCACGGGTGCTGTAGCGGTCACCCTGGACCTTGTCGGTCTCCGGCCCCTCGATGGCGGCCCAGAAGGAGGGTTCGGAGGTGCAGTTCGGCAGGGCCGGGACCGGAAGCACGCTGCCGGTCGGCTGGGCCGCGCCAGGCTGACTCGGGGGCTCGTTGCCGAACACGTTGCACGGGCTCCCCATCGGAGCAGGACCTGTGTAGTCCGAGACGGCGCTGCGGCTGATCGTGGTGCTGGGAACGCCGATCAGTCTTCCGAAGGTGTTGCTGATGGTGCTCGTCACCGTCACGCGCAGCTCGCTGGGGCGGTCCCCGGCTGAGACAGCGACGGAGCGGCCCCCGCCCTCGGGGAACCCGTTGCGGGCCGCCACCTCGCGCGCCTTGGCCGAGGCGGCCGGTAGGTCCTGAGGCATCCACGTCACACCTGCCAGCGCAGCCGCGTCCGCGGCCTTCTGGGCCCGCTCGATCTCGACGTACCAACGTGCGGTGTCGACGGCGACGGCCGCAAGTCCCAGAAACACGGCCGGGAACAGGATCGCCACCAGGAGGGCGGCGTATCCACCTTCGTTCTTCGCGCGGAGCCGGTTCATGGGTGGGCCATCAATCTGCCGGGCTTGCAGGTGTCGTGCGGCAACGGCTCGAAGGACATGACCACGTGGTCGCTGATCCCGAACGTGTCGCCGAAGAGACCGGTGAGGCTCTTGTGCGTCGCGTGCATGTAGACCCCCAGGCTGTCGGCCTCGTTGATGCAGGCGTTGATCGACGCCGACGCCCAGCTGCCGCCCGCGTAGCGGAACTTGTCCAAGGCGTCTCGCCAGGTGAAGCGCACGCAGTTCGGCACTCCTGCGCACGTCGTGGGCATCGCCGTGCTTCCGTCGGCACCGGGGTAGCCCTTGTCGTTCGCCTTGTAGATGAGGATGTAGTCGATCGAGTCGGAAGGCATGGCGCTGCCCGCCCGCTGGATGGCGTCGGCCGCCGCCTGAGCCAGCGCCGGCGACCCAGCGGGGGTGCACGTCGGTGCGTCGGGGATCCCTTCACAGGTCCCTTGGCCCGCGTCAGCGGCGGCAGACGCCGTGCGTGCGCCGGTGCGGACTGCTGAGGACACGGCAACGTGGTCGCGCATGACGAAGGCGAACTCGATGATCCCGAAGACGAGCAGGATCAGAAGGGGAGTGATCAGGGCAGCCTCGACCGCCACGGCACCCCTCTGCCGTCTCTGCCCACGCAGGCGTCCTCGCACGGTTCCCTCCCCAGTTGGTCCCGTTGCCGGTTTCCCCCACCACGCAACATAGCGACGGGAACACGCCGAAAAGGTAAGGAATGTGCGATCTGGTCCGCTCGGTGTGCTAGCCGTGACCGGTCGGTGGTACGCAATGACCCAGTCGGGGCAGCCGGAGTTGTCGGGGATGTCCGGTTTTGCGTCGTATGCGGTAACGCGCGGGAGGGTGCTGTGCCATTTCGACAGGCATACTCGGCGGAAGATCGGCCTTGGAGCGATCCAGCGGGCCGATCTGCCTGTTCAAGTGCCCGCGGGCGGTCGCGCTGGTTTCGAGACGGGCTCGTTCCCTTCGAGACGGGGCTCGTTCCTCACCCTCCTCAGGGCGGCGCCTCGCCCTCCTCAACCACCGACGCGTCTCGCCCCCGCAACCACCCGATCTCAGCGCTCGCCGCCGGGCTTCCAGAGCACGTCGCCCTGCTCGCGGTTGGCGTAGCGGGCGAGGATGAACAGCAGGTCCGAGAGCCGGTTGAGGTACTTGATCGCGACGATGTTCATCGTCTCGCCGTGCTCACCGAACGCCGCCCAGGCAGCCCGCTCCGCTCGGCGGGTGACCGTGCGGGCGACGTGCAGCAGCGCGGCGCCCTTGGTCCCGCCGTTGAGGATGAACGAGCGGAGGTTGGCGAGGTCCTCGTTGTACTGGTCGCACCACGCCTCGAGCCGGTCGACGTACTCCGGCTCGATCCGCAGCGGCGGGAACTCGGGGTTCTCGACGACGGGCGTGCAGAAGTCGGCGCCGACGTCGAACAGGTCGTTCTGGATCGTGGTCAGCACCTTCACCACGTCGTCGTCGAGCTCACCGAGCGCGATCGCGGCACCGATGTGGGCGTTGGCCTCGTCGACGTCGGCGTAGGCCTGCAGCCGCAGATCCGTCTTCGTGGTGGTGCTCATGTCGCCGAGGCGCGTCTGCCCCTCGTCGCCGGTGCGGGTGTAGATGCGGGTGAGGTTGACCATGCAGCCACCCTAGAGCCGGTACGGCGGTCACCGGCAGGTGCTGTCGCGTGGGAAAGGTCGCAGTATCTTCGACGGATGCGCAATCTCGACCAGCCGCAGTCTCGGAGCGGCACCGGGAGCACCGCGGACGACCCGCTGGACGGCGCCCGCAGGGTGCTGCTCTACGGCGTCACCGGCTCGGGGAAGACCACGGCGGCCGCACGGATTAGCGAGGCGACCGGAATCCCGTGGACCTCGGTCGACGACCTGACCTGGGAGCCGGGCTGGGTCAGCGTCGACTCCGACGAGCAGCGACGCCGGATCGCCGAGATCTGCAGCCGCGAGGTGTGGCTGCTGGACACGGCCTACGGGGACTGGGCCGAAGTTCCGCTGGCCCGTGCCGACCTGGTGGTCGCGCTCGACTACCCGCGCTGGTTCTCCTTGCAGCGGCTGGTGCGCCGGACCCTCGTCCGGGTCGTCGACAAGCGACCGGTCTGCAACGGGAACGTGGAGACCTGGCGGCAGCTGTTCGGTGACGACTCGATCATCCGCTGGCACTTCCGGTCCTTCGACCGCAAGCGCGAGCGGATCCGCGGCTGGGCGGCCGACCCGGACAAGCCGCGGGTGCTTCGCTTCACGCGCGCCAAGGACCTGGAGGCCTGGATCCGGCGGCTTCGCCCCGTGGATCTCGGGGCCGGCGAGGAGGTGGCCGGCTGATGGAGGCGTTCCGCGTGATCTCGGACGGCCCGCTGACCCGCCCCCTGCACGGCACGGCGCGGGTCGGCGGCGCCAAGAACAGCGCGTTGAAGCTGATGGCCGCCGCCCTGCTCGCTCCGGGTCGGACCGTGCTCAGCAACGTGCCCGACATCCTCGACGTCGAGGTGATGGCCCGGCTGCTCGAGCGGCTCGGCTGCACCGTCGAGGTGCGTCACGACCTGGCCGGGCGGGTCACGATCGACGTACCCGAGGAGCTGTCCTACGAGGCGCCCTACGACCTGGTCCGCCGGCTGCGCGCCTCGATCAGCGTGCTGGGGCCGCTGGTCGCGCGATGCGGCCGCGCCCGGGTGGCGCTGCCCGGAGGCGACAACATCGGCTCCCGCGGGCTCGACATGCACATCACCGGGCTGGAGGAGCTCGGCGCCCGGGTGCACATCGAGCACGGCGACGTCGTGGCCGAGACGCCCGAGGGGCTCAAGGGCGCGAACCTGTGGCTCGACTTCCCCAGCGTCGGCGCCACCGAGAACCTGCTGATGGCCGCCGTACTGACCCCGGGGCGGACCGTGATCGACAACGTCGCCCGGGAGCCGGAGATCGCCGACCTGTGCGAGATGCTGATCGAGATGGGCGCCCGGATCGACGGGGTGACCACCTCGACGCTGACCGTGGAAGGCGTGGACCGGTTGCGACCGGTCGAGCACGCCACCGTGCCGGACCGGATCGTCGCCGGCACCTGGGCGTTCGCGGCGGCGATCGCCGGCGGGGACCTCGTGGTCGAGGGCGGCCGCGCCGACCATCTCGACATCACGCTGGACAAGCTCGCCTCCGCGGGCGCGCAGGTGGATGCGGGGGAGGGCGGCTTCCGGGTCCGCGTGGACCGGCGGCTGGACTCCTTCGACGTCGTCACGCTGCCCTACCCGGGGTTCCCCACCGACCTGCAGCCGTTCGCGATGGCGCTGGCCTCGGTCAGCGACGGTACGGCGATGATCACCGAGAACGTCTTCGAGGCACGGTTCATGTTCGCCCAGGAGCTCGCCCGGCTCGGGGCCGACCTGCGCACCGACGGGCACCACGCCGTCGTACGCGGCCGGGAGACGCTGTCCGGCGCACCGGTGGTCGCGCACGACATCCGGGCCGGAGCGGCGCTGGTGCTCGCCGGCCTGGCGGCAGAGGGGGCCACCGAGGTCGCCGAGACCCACCACATCGACCGCGGCTACCCGCAGTTCGTGGAGACGCTGCGCGGGCTGGGCGCCGACGTCAGCCGAGTGGAACTGCCAGATCCGTAATCCTCCTGTGACCTTCGGGGTGCAACCGATCCGGTGTGCCGTGCGTCATAGTGAGTACAAGGGCGGCCAGATGGACACGGGGAGGCCGCCTCGTGGGCACTGGGAGTGGTATGGAACTCACCGTGAACGACCGGACCCTGGTCCTGCACGGATCATTCGACGGCCGCTCCACCGCAGTGGTGCGGGAAGCCCTCTACGAGCACATCGAGACCACCGACGGCGACGTGGTGGTCGACCTCGCCGACGTGGAGGCCGTCGACGCCCCCGCGCTGCGCGTGCTCGCCGCGGCCAGTGCGGTCATGGAGCGCGACGGTCGCTCGCTGATCCTGCGCGGCTGCAGCCCGGCCCTGCGTCGCGTGCTCGCATTCACCCGGTTCCGGCGGCTCGTCACGGTCGAGCGCGCCGCCTCCGCGTGACTTGTGACGTAGTCGGTCTGTGAGACAGTTCACGAGGTAGTTACCGGCCGGTTCGCTTCGTCGTACCCTCCTGCGTTATGAGCGAGAAGCCGCAGGACGCCCTCCCCCCGACGGACCGGCCGCAGCCCAAGGACAAGCCCTGGCTGATGCGCACCTACGCCGGGCACAGCTCCGCCACGGAGTCCAACGCGCTCTACCGGCGCAACCTGGCCAAGGGCCAGACCGGGCTCTCGGTCGCCTTCGACCTGCCCACCCAGACCGGCTACGACCCCGACTCGCCGCTGTCCCGCGGCGAGGTCGGCAAGGTCGGTGTCCCGGTGCCCCACCTCGGCGAGATGCGGCGGCTGTTCACCGAGATCCCGCTCACCGAGATGAACACCTCGATGACGATCAACGCGACCGCGATGTGGCTGCTCGCGCTCTACCAGGTGGTCGCCGAGGAGCAGGCCGTCGAGGCCGCCGGCGGGGGCGAGGTCGACTTCGACGAGGTGCACGCCAAGCTGGCGGGCACCACCCAGAACGACATCATCAAGGAGTACCTCTCCCGAGGCACCTACGTCTTCCCGCCCGAGCACTCGCTGCGGCTGACCAGCGACCTGATCGCCTACACGGTCAACAACATCCCGAAGTGGAACCCGATCAACATCTGCAGCTACCACCTGCAGGAGGCCGGAGCCACCCCGACGCAGGAGCTCGCCTACGCGCTCTGCACGGCGATGGCGGTGCTCGACACGGTCCGCGACTCCGGCCAGGTCGCGCCCGAGGCCTTCGACAAGGTGGTGGGGCGGATCTCGTTCTTCGTCAACGCCGGTGTGCGGTTCGTCGAGGAGACCTGCAAGATGCGCGCCTTCGTGCAGCTGTGGGACGAGATCACCCGCGAGCGGTACGGCGTCGAGGACCCGAAGATGCGCCGGTTCCGGTACGGCGTCCAGGTCAACTCGCTCGGGCTGACCGAGGCCCAGCCGGAGAACAACGTCCAGCGGATCATGCTGGAGATGCTCGGCGTGACGCTGTCCAAGGACGCCCGGGCCCGCGCGGTGCAGCTGCCCGCGTGGAACGAGGCCCTCGGCCTCCCGCGCCCCTGGGACCAGCAGTGGTCGCTGCGGCTGCAGCAGGTGCTGGCCTTCGAGTCCGACCTGCTGGAGTACGACGACATCTTCGAGGGCTCCAAGGTGATCGAGGCCAAGGTCGCCGACCTGGTCGCCGGTGCCCGCGAGGAGATCGACCGGGTGCAGGCGCTCGGCGGGGCGATCGCCGCCGTGGAGTCCGGCTACATGAAGCAGGCCCTGGTCACCTCGCACGCCGCCCGCCGCGCCCGGATCGAGTCCGGCGAGGACAAGGTCGTCGGCGTGAACTGCTTCGAGACCACCGAGCCCTCCCCGCTCACCGCCGACCTCGACACGGCGATCCAGACCGCCGACCCGGAGGCCGAGGCCGCCGCGGTGCGCAGCGTGGAGGAGTGGAAGGCCCAGCGGGACGAGTCCGAGGTGCAGGCTGCCCTCGAGCGGCTCGCCGCGGACGCCAAGTCGGGAGCGAACCTCATGGAGGCCACCCTCGCCGCGGCCCGCGCGGGCGCCACCACCGGTGAGTGGGCCGGCACGCTGCGCGAGGTGTTCGGCGAGTTCCGCGCCCCCACCGGGGTCTCCGGCGCCGTCGGGGTCACCGAGGCGGGCGCCGAGCTCACCGCGGTCCGCGAGCGGGTGAAGGCCACCGGCGAGGAGCTGGGCGGCCGGCTGCGCCTGCTCGTCGGCAAGCCCGGTCTCGACGGGCACTCCAACGGCGCCGAGCAGGTCGCGGTGCGCGCGCGTGACGCCGGGTTCGAGGTCGTCTACCAGGGGATCCGGCTCACCCCGGAGCAGATCGTCGCCGCCGCGGTCGCCGAGGACGTGCACTGCGTGGGCCTGTCGATCCTGTCCGGCTCGCACATGGAGCTGGTGCCGGCGGTCCTCGAGGGGATGCGCGAGCACGGCATCGCCGACGTGCCGGTGATCGTCGGCGGGATCATCCCGTCGGCCGACGCCGCCCGCCTGAAGGAGATGGGCGTCGCCGAGGTGTTCACCCCGAAGGACTTCGGCCTCACCGAGATCATGGACGGCGTCGTCGACGCGATCCGGAAGGCGCACAACCTCGGGTAGGTTGCGAGTGTGTCCGACCTGCAGTGCGCCGCGCGCTTCGTGCTCCTGACCGACCTCGGTCGGGCCGACGCGCTGCGGCACGAGCGGGTCGCGGCGGTGTACGACGGTTCGGCCGCCGACGGCGGGCCGTCGTGGGTCGGCGAGGTCGCCGAGACACTCGGCCTGCCGGTCGGTGCCCTGGCCACGCCGATCCCGCTGACCGCCGTACTGTCGCGGGAGCCGGAGGCGCTCGCGGCACTGGGCGAGCTCGCCGACCTGCACCGCGGGGAGACCGTCGTGGTGACCGCGGTGGGGGAGCCGGGCCGCCGGGTCGACGTCGCGGTCGACGGCGACGGCGTGACGATCACCGAAGCCGGGTAGGCCCGGTCGCGTCTCAGCCCGGCGGGCGCGAGGTCGCGGTCGCGTTCGGGCAGAACGCCTCCCGGGGAGAGCCGGTGTGGACCTCCTCGGGGAACTCGACGGACACGGTGTCCTCCAGCACGCCCGCCCGCTCGACCAGCAGATCGACCTGGGTCGCGAAGCTGCCGGCTCGCGCGGAGAGGGTCTCGCAGCCGTGCATCAGCATGCTCACCTCGACCGTGGTGCGTTCGCCGGCGCCGATCGTGAACTCCTCGTGCCCCTCGGCATCGGCGAGGTCGACGTACTCGAAGAGCCGTGGCGCCCGCACCGGTGGGGCCAGCCCGGTGACGGTGACGGGCGGCCGGCCGTCGTTGGCGAGCGTGAAGGAGTACACCAACGTGCCGCGGTCGGCGTAGGGCACCTGGCGCACGGTCCGGCTGCCGATCCGGAAGACCGCGCTCTGCTCGGTGCCGGCCACGCTGGTCGGACCGTGCGCGCTGAGCTGTGGCTCGCTGCTCGCCACCGCGACACCGGCGCCGGTGAGCACCAGCACTCCGGCCAGCGCCGGCGCCGCGATCCTGCGGAGCACGGTCAGCCCCTCACCGCAGTCAGGCTGCGGCGACGGACCGCACCGAGGCCGAGAAGCAGCAGTGCGCCGACGCCGGCCACCGACGCCGCGAGCGCCGCGGTCATCGGCTCACCCAGCGGTGCAGCGGGTCCGCCCGGACCGCTCGCCGCGGCCAGTCCGAGCGGGGACCCGGACTCCTCGTCGGTGGGCTTCTCCGGCGTCTCGAACCACTCGCAGCCCGGCGGGTGCCGCCAGGTCGGGTCGTTGCGGTCGTACTGGCTGCAGCTGAGGAACCCGGCGTCCTTCACCGGCAGGCCGGGCAGGAACTGCGAGCCGCCGTCGGCGCACGGTCCGGGGTCCGCGACGAAGTTCGTGGTCGCGACACCGCCCTCGCGCGAGGACTTGTTGCCCTCCCAGCAGTTGCCGGTGCCCTGGTCGTCCCACCAGTGGTCCAGCCCGTTGTGGGCGACCGTGCCGTCGGGCCGGATGCCCATCTGGTTGTCGAAGGTCCGGTTGCCGTTGGAGGTGTCGTAGAGCTTGCTGGGGTCGTACTCGTCGCGCAGCGGGGAGGGCACCCAGAACTGCATGGTGCCGTTGCGCCAGTTGTCGTAGATCCAGTTGTTGTCAGTCGAGTTGAAGTTGCCGCCGGCGATGAGCACGCCGGTGCCGACCGGAGTCGGGATGACCGGGCAGACCGTGCCCTTCATGTAGCCGCGCTCCTTCATCGGCTTGGCGCAGATGCCGGTGTCGACGTACCGCTCGTAGTAGTTCTCGTTGTTGCTGAAGATCCGGTTCTGGCTCCACCGCGCGTGGTCCTGCGGCAGGCCCGGGTGCCCGGGGAACAGGGAGTCGGTCGCGATCCCGGTGGCGTTCTTGTAGAAGTCGTTGTGGTGTGCCCACACCGAGTTGCCGGCCGTGCCGGAGTAGCCGAGCGCGTTGTGGTGGCTCTTGTTGTGCCGGATCTCGATGGAGTAGCGGGTCGGCTCGAACTCGTCGTTGTCGCCGTTGACGTCCGAGGCCGAGCCGGGGTAGATCCCCGAGTCGCCGTTCCAGTAGGTGTTCGTGTGCTGGATCAGGCCGTGGTCGCTGGCGAAGGCGAGGATGCCGTACTCGTCGTTCCCGCGGGCGACGACCCGGTCGACCACGAAGCCGTCGGTCTCGAGCACGTAGAGCGCGTTGAACTCCGCCTGCTGCACGGTGAAGTTGCGGAAGTACACCCCGCCCGCGCGGTCGGCCCGGATCGCGTTGAGCTTGGCGAACCGGTTGTCGATCAGCACGTCGGTGCGGCGCCGTCCGGTGCCGACGAGCTGGGTGCCGCAGAACCGGCTGTCGCACTTGATCGAGTCGTCGTCCGGGGTCTGGTCGCCGAAGATCGAGATCAGGTTGAGGTTGTGCGGGCAGCGGACCTGGTCGGCGTACGACAGCGCGATCGGGCCGGTCTCGTCGGCGCCGCTGTCGGGGGAGGAGAGGCTGCCGATGTACGACGAGAGTGGCAGCGGGTCGTCGGAGTCGGTCTTGAGGTTCGCGCAGTACGACGACTTCCTCGCCCGGGCCCACTTGCGCTCGGTGTAGTAGCCGGGCAGCACGTAGACCGAGGTGCGACGCTGCTTGATGCTGTTGATCGCGTCCTGGATGGAGCCGAACTCGCACTCGCGCAGCAGCGCCTTGTTGCGGCGCTTCAGCGGGCCCGCGGGCATCTTCGCGATCCGCTCGGCGCTGTCGGGCCGGCAGACCACGCGGTGCCGCGGGTTGTCCAGGCCGAGGTAGGCCGGTCGCTTGCCCGCACCGTCGGGGAAGGACGCCTCCCTCTCCTCGTGCGCGCTTGCGGGCGCGGCGATACCGGCTCCACCGAGGAACAGGCCGCCGAGCAGGACTGTCAGGACAAGCACCACGCGGGCTCGTGTCGTCGTCATCACACACCTCCGATGAGGGGTGTAACGAGTTCTAGTCTCGGGGGTTACGGGACGATAACCGTGGTCTGGATACCCTGGCCGGGTCACGAAGGAGGAGTGCATGCACCGGTGGCGAGTCGCCGCAGGACTGCTGGCCGCGGTCGCGCTGGCCGGGTGCGGCTCCGACGACCCGACCGACCCCGAGCAAGGGGATCGGGACGAGCCCCGCCTCGGCGCACCGGCCCCGACGCCGTCGACGCCGCCGGACGAGCCGATGGACGACCTCGAGCAGCCGGTCGCCGACCGTCTCGCGCCGCGGCTGGCCCGTGAGGGCCTGACCCTGCAGCACGTTGCGTGTCCGCCATGGGCGGGCAGGGTCCCGGCCACCCTCGGGTGCAAGGGGTACGTCGACGGGGTCGTCGCCGAGGTCGACGTGGAGCTCACCGACGGCCCCGGCGACCGGGTCGACTTCGACGCCGAGCTCGGCGAAGGGGTCGTGGCCACCGGCCGGCTGGTGGGCCGCCTCGAGGCCGAGGGCTATGCCGACGTGGACTGCGGGCCGACCCCGGCCTACCCCGCCCGGCTCGGCATGCGCATCGTCTGCCGCGTGCACGACGGGGGAGAGACCGTCTACCTCGTCGCCACCGTCACCGACCGGTCCGGCGCGGTCAAGATCGAGGACTACTAGCCCCCGGCGGGCCGGTGTTGAGGCAGACTCGGGCCATGAGCCGGGTGATCGTGGTCGGAGCTGGCGTGGTCGGGCTGTCGTGCGCGCTGCGCCTGCAGCAGGCCGGGCACCAGGTCGACGTGATCGCCCGGGACCTCCCGCTGGAGACCACCTCCGCGGTGGCCGCTGCGCTGTGGTACCCCTACCGGGCCTTCCCCTACGAGCGCGTCACGGACTGGTCGGCGACGACCTACCACGAGCTCCAGCGCCTCTCCGGCGACCCCGACACCGGGATCGTGATGCTCGAGGGCATCGAGGTGCACCGCCGGCGCACCGGTGACCCGTGGTGGCGCGACGCCGTCCCCTCCCTGTCCCGGGTCACCGCGATGCCGTCGCCGTACGTCGACGCCTGGAGCTTCCGCGCGCCCGTCGTGGAGATGCCGGTCTACCTGCGCTGGCTGGCTCGTTCGTTCACCGCGGGCGGCGGGACGATCACCCGGATGGCACTGAGCTGCCTGCCCGAGCACGCCGAGGTCGTGGTGAACGCCAGCGGGCTCGGCGCTCGGTTGCTGGCCGAGGACCCGAGCGTCGCGCCGGTGCAGGGCCAGGTGGTCTACGTCGAGCAGTTCGGCCTGAACCAGTGGTGGCTCGACGGCGACGCTCCGACGTACGTCGTGCCCCGGTCGAAGGACATCGTGGTCGGCGGCACCGACGTCGAGGGGGAGTGGACCCGCACCCCGGACCCGGCGGTCGCGGCGCGGATCCTCGAGCGGGCGGCCGTGCTGGTCCCCGAGCTGGCGCGCGCGAAGGTGCTGCGGCACAAGGTCGGCCTGCGGCCGGGCCGGCCCCAGGTGCGGCTGGAGGAGGAGAAGGTGTCCTCGGACTCGAAGGTCGAGCGGCTCGTGCACTGCTACGGCCACGGCGGCGCCGGCATCACGCTGTCGTGGGGCTGTGCCGACGAGGTCGCCGCGATCATCGGCCCCGCCTGACTTCCCACGCGCTGTGGACGGTTCGCACGCGGCATGACGCGTGGTCAGCGTCCATAACCCCGCGTTACAGCGAGGTGGTGGCGGGTCAGAAGAGGCGGGCGGTGGGGTCGTCCATGCCGCGCAGGGCGTCGTAGTCGACGACGGCGCAGGCGATGCCCCGGTCCTGGGCCAGCACCCGGGCCTGCGGCTTGATCTCCTGGGCGGCGAAGATCCCGCGCACGGGGCGCAGCTTCGGGTCGCGGTTGAGCAGCTCCAGGTAGCGGGTCAGCTGTTCGACGCCGTCGATCTCCCCGCGCCGCTTGATCTCCACCGCCACGGCGGCCCCCTCGGCGTCGCGGCACATGAGGTCCACCGGCCCGATCGCGGTGGGGTACTCCCGGCGCACCAGGGTCAGGCCCTCGGCGAGGTGGGCCGGGTGCTCGGCGAGCAGCTCCTGGAGGTGCTTCTCGACGCCGTCCTTCTGCAGGCCGGGGTCGATCCCGAGGTCGTGGGTGGTGTCGTGGTGGATCTCAGTCAGCAGGATCCGCAGCGTGTCGTCATCCTTGCCGGTGACGGTCCACTCGATGTGCCCGTCGTCGTTGCTGCCCTCGACCACCTTGCAAGGCGGCGACATCCAGTTCAGCGGCTTGTAGGAGCCCCCGTCGGAGTGGATCAGCACGGAGCCGTCGTTCTTGACCAGGATCAACCGGGTCGCCAGGGGCAGGTGGGCGGTGAGCCGGCCGGCGTAGTCGACCTGACAGTTCGCGATGACGAGACGCACGGCGCCGAGGGTACCTCGCGCGGACAGGTGGTCTACCTCACGGCACGCTCTCACGCAGCCGTGCCATGATGCCGCCCATGACTTCCGGACGTGACTTCCGCACCATCGGCGTGATCGGCCTCGGCACGATGGGCGCCGGCATCGCCGAGATCTTCGCGCGCAACGGCTACCAGGTCGTCGGCGTCGAGCTCAACGACGACTCCCTTGCCCGAGGCCGCCAGCACATCGACCACTCCACCGGGCGCGCGGTGAAGCGCGGCAAGCTGAGCGAGGAGGAGCAGGCTGCGCTGGTCGGGCGGATCACGTTCACGACCGACATCAGCGACGTCAAGGACGCCGACCTGGTCCTCGAGGCGGTTGTCGAGCAGCTCGACGTCAAGCAGGACCTGTTCCGCCGGCTCGACGAGATCGTGCGGCCCGAGGCGATCCTGGCGACCAACACCTCGTCGTTGTCGGTCACCGAGATCTCCACCGCGACCTCCCACCCCGGACGCGTCATCGGCCTGCACTTCTTCAACCCGGCGCCGGTGCAGAAGCTGGTCGAGATCGTGCAGACGGTGGTGACCGAGCCCGACGTGCTCGAGGACGTCCGGGCGCTGGCCGAGAAGCTCGACAAGACTCCGGTGGTCTGCGGCGACAAGGCGGGCTTCATCGCCAACACGCTGCTCTTCGGCTACCTCAACCACGCCGTCGCGATGTACGAGGGCCACTACGCCAGCCGCGAGGACATCGACGCGGCGATGCGGTTCGGCACCGGCTACCCGATGGGTCCGCTGGCGCTGCTGGACCTGATCGGCCTCGACACGGCGTACGAGATCCTCGACACGATGTACAAGCAGGGCCGCGACCGCCTCCACGCGCCCCGGCCGATCCTCAAGCAGATGGTCACCGCGGGCCTGCTCGGCCGCAAGACCGGGCGCGGCTTCTACACCTACGAGGCCCCGGACAGCCCGGTCGTCGTCCCCGACGCGCTCACCCCGTCCGCGGAGGACCAGGCGCAGCTCAAGCACGAGATCTCCACCGTCGGCGTGGTCGGCACCGGGACCATGGCCACCGGCATCGTCGAGGTGTTCGCCAAGGCCGGCTACGACGTGGTGTACGTCGGTCGCAGCGACGCCAAGGTCGACGGCGTCCGCGCCTCCATCGAGAAGTCGCTCGACAAGGCCATCCAGCGCGGGAAGCTGGAGGAGTCCGCCAAGGCCGAGGTGCTCGGTCGTCTCACCGGCACCACGAAGCTCGACGACCTCTCCGGCGTCGACATCGTGGTGGAGGCGATCGCGGAGGACCTCAAGGTCAAGACCGTCCTGTTCGAGAACCTCGACGAGATCTGCAAGCCCGGCGCGATCCTGGCGACCACCACCTCGTCGCTGCCGGTGATCTCCCTGGCCAAGGCCACCAGCCGGCCGCAGGACGTGGTCGGCATGCACTTCTTCAACCCCGCGCCGATCATGAAGCTGGTCGAGGTGGTGAGCACGGTCAGCACCTCCGACGAGGTCGCCGAGACCACGCGGGCGCTGTGCGAGAAGCTCGGCAAGGTGCCGGTCTCGTGCGGGGACCGCGCGGGCTTCATCGTGAACGCGCTGCTGTTCCCCTACCTCAACGACGCGGTCAAGATGCTCGAGGCGCACTACGCGAGCGCCGACGACATCGACACCGCCATGAAGTACGGCTGTGCGCTGCCGATGGGTCCGTTCGAGCTGCTCGACGTGGTCGGCAACGACGTCTCGCTGGCGATCCAGCGCGAGCTCTACCTCGAGTTCCGCGAGCCGGGCTTCGCTCCCGCGCCGCTTCTGGAGCACCTGGTGACGGCCGGGTACCTCGGCCGCAAGACCAAGCGCGGTTTCCGCGACTACACCTCGCGCTGAGCCCGACGGGCCGGGTGGCCGGTGCCGGGGGTGCTCCCCGGCCCCGGCCACCTTTGCGTGGTGGCGGAGAATGGGAGGTATGACGCGGATCGAGACGTACCAGGGCACCGAGTACGAGGTCCGCAACGTCACCGGGTCCGCGGCCACCAAGAGCTACCGCTGCCCTGGCTGCGACCACCTGATCCGCCCTGCCACGCCTCACGTCGTGGCCTGGCCGGTCGTCCCGTCGATCTTCTCCGGCTCCGGGGTCGACGAGCGCAGGCACTGGCACACCGCCTGCTGGAGGGCGCGCGACCGACGTCGCTGAGCGGGCGGGCATAACCCGCCCAACCCCCTGTAACCGTTTCGGAGAGCCGAGGCGTTACAGCCTTCTCGAGGCTGTCCAGACCGATGCCGGTATGTGCCGCCACTTCCCGTTTGGGGTGCGGTCTCCCGGTGACGAATCGGGCGAATGGGTCCTAAGCCGTCTCGGGGACGGCAGCCCGGCGGACCTGGCTCGCACCTCTCGTGCGACCCCGCCGAGCCTCCCGTAGCCAGAAAGGAGCCCCAACCATGAAGATCCGGAACAAGCACCTGAGCGTCGCGGCGGTGGCGACGATGTTCGCCATCGCCGGTCCCGGCATGGCGATCGCGACCGAGAGCGGGTCGCCCGGCAAGTCTGCAGCGGAGATCAACCTCTCCGACTGCATGCTCGAGTCCTCGAAGGACATCTCCTACGTCGAGTACCTCGCGGACGGCTCGACGATCACCAAGGACGAGTCGGTCGACGCGGAGACGCTGGACCTGTCGACCGTGGAGGGCATCGAGGACGTCGACGCGGTGAACGTGAAGGCCGGCACCACGGTTGAGTCCTTTGCCGTCAGCTGCGACCAGGACCAGGTCGAGGCGCCCGTGGAAGAGGCACCTGACGAGGACAAGCCCGAGGACGAGGCGCCCGAGGAGGAGGCGCCCGAGGAGGGCGAGGCCACCTACCCCTGGACCGGCAAGGCCAGCGAGAAGTCGACGGCGACGATCACGCTCGCCGGCTGCCTGCTCGAGTCGTCGAAGGACATCTCCTACGTCGCGTTCCTCGACGACGGCTCGATGGTGACCAAGGACGAGTCGGTGGACGCCGAGACCTTCGACCTCAGCACCGTCCAGGGCATCGAGGAGTTCGATGCGGTCCAGGTGAAGGCAGGCACGACCGTCGAGTCGTTCGGCATCAGCTGCAGCCAGGGTGAGGCCGCCCCGGTCGAGGAGCCCAAGACCGAGGACTCCAAGAGCGAGGACGCCGGGACCGAGGACGCCGGGACCGAGGACGCCGGGACCGAGGACAGCACCGGCGAGCACGAGTACAAGTCCGAGGATGAGTCGAAGTACGAGTCCGACGACGAGACCGCCGACGACGTCGAGCGTGAGCGCGGCCACGACGAGGCCAAGCACCAGGAGAAGCACCAGGCCCGCGTGAGCGAGAACCACGACGAGGCCAAGCACCAGGAGAAGCACCGCGGTGGCGTGCAGCCTGCCGAGGAGGACTCCGACGAGGCCGACGAGCACGAGTCCGAGGAGAAGGACGACCACGAGGCCGACGACGACCACGAGGTCGAGGACAGCGAGGAGCACGACGACTGAGCTCGCGTGAGACACCGGGTGGGGCAGGCCGGCACGGCCTGCCCCACGCGTGTGCTCAGGCCCGGTTGGGATACTGGGGCCATGGCCGTCATCCGCGCGAACTCAGTCCTGCCCGCCCGCCGTGAGCCGATCACGCTCCACACCGCGGACGGGCTCGAGCTCGTCGGGGAGCTGGCCCGCCCCGCCGACCGCGCCCCCGCCGCGACGATCATCTGCCTGCACCCGCTGCCCACGCACGGCGGCATGATGGACAGCCACATCTTCCGCAAGGCCGCGTTCCGGTTGCCGGCCCTCGCCGGGGTCTCGGTCCTGCGGTTCAACACCCGCGGCACGGAGAGCGAGCAGGGCCGCAGCGAGGGCGAGTTCGACCACGCGCAGGGGGAGCGGTACGACGTCGCCGCGGCGATCGAGTACGCCGAGTTCCACGACTGCCCGAACATCTGGGTCGTCGGCTGGTCGTTCGGCACCGACCTGACCCTCATGCACGCCAACGATCCGGCGGTGAAGGGCGCGATCCTCCTCTCGCCGCCGCTGCGCTTCTCCGACGTGGAGCACCTCGAGGCGTGGGCGGAGTCCGGCAAGCCGCTGACGGCGCTGGTGCCCGAGCACGACGACTACCTGCAGCCGCCGGAGGCCGAGGAGCGGTTCGCGATCGTGCCGCAGGCCGAGGTCGTCGGTGTCGAGGGCGCCAAGCACCTGTGGGTGGGTGACGCCGAGATGGTGCTCGACGAGATCGTCCGCAGGGTGGCGCCCGAGGTCGACGTACCCCTGCCCCGGGAGTGGGACGGCGAGATGGAGACCGCCGACACGAGCTTCTACAACGCCAAGAACCGTGGTGCGTTCAAGGACGTGCCGGTGCCCAAGCCGCTGCGGGACTGACCGGGCGCCGAGCCGGGGCTACCGGGCGTCCTGCCTCCGGAGCAGGACCTCCTTGAGGATCAGCTGGACCGCTGCCGCGGTGGGGATCGCCAACAGCGCCCCGACCACGCCGAGCAGGCCGGCGCCGACCAGGGCCGCGATCACGATCAGCGAGCCGGGAATGTCGACCGACCGCGCCATCACCCGCGGGTAGATCACGTAGTTCTCGAACTGCTGGTAGACCAGGTAGAAGATCAGGCAGGCCAGCCCGATCTTCGGGTCGGTGGCGAAGCCGATCGCGGTCACCACCACCGCGCCGAGCGTGGCGCCGATCATCGGGATCACGTCGAGCAGCGCCACGACGACCGCGAGCGCCACGGCGTACTCCCCGAGGCCGACCACCATCAGGAAGATCAACGAGCTGATCCCGGCCGCGGTCGCGACCAGGAACGCCCCAGAGACGTAGCCGCCGACGTTGGCCAGGATCTGGTCGCCGAGGTAGGTCACCCGCTCGCGGCGGCTGGCCGGGGCGAACCGGTAGGCGAACCGCTTGATGCTCGGCAGCGAGGCGAGGAAGTACAGCATCAGCACGATCACGATGAACGTGTTGGCGATCGCGGAGACCACCGCGAGGCCGACCCCGATCACGCCGCCGAAGACGGTGTTGGCCCAGCTGCCGCCCTCGAGCGTCTTCTGGACCCGGTCCACGATGCCGTAGCGGTCGTCGAGGTCCTGGATGGTGCGGTTCTCCTGGAGCTGGCGGAACCAGTCCGGGGCGCGGTCGGTGATCGTGGTGACCTGGTCGGTGATGACGGGCACGATCGCGAGCACGAACAGCGCGATCGCGACGACCACGCCGACCGTCACGACGAGCACCGCCCAGGACCGCTTCAGCCCGCGGCGCAGGAAGAACTCGACCGCGGGGTTCAGCCCGATGGCGAGGAACATCGCGACCACGATCAGGACGATCACCGAGCTGATCGAGAGCAGCTGCTGACCCAGCCAGATCGCCAGCAGCGCGCCGGCGGCCCCGGTGAACCCCATGTAGAACGGCGAGTGCCGGGGCAGCGGCTGCCCCGGTTCGCCGTAGCCGAGCTCGCCCTCCTCGGGGAGCCGGTCGCGCAGGAACTCCAGCGACTGCTCCTCGGCGGTCAGCTCGTGACGCTGCGCCTTCGTCGCGGACCGCTGCGCGACACCGGCCGCACCGGTCGCCTGGTCGCGCGCCTGCTCCGCGCCCTCCGCGGACTCCTCGGCCTGCTCCGCGGCGTCGTCCGCGGCCTCCGCAGCCCGAGCGGCCTCGGCGGCCTCCTCGCGCGTCCGGCGGAGCTCGTCGTCGGCGTCGCTCACTTCTGGTCGCGCTCGGCTTCCGCGCCCTCGGCGGAGGTCGTGGTCTCTGCCTTCTGCTCCTGCGGCTCGTTGAACGGGTCGGTGAACCCGGCCACCACGTCACGCAGCGCCCCGAGCTGGGCGACGATCGCGTCACGGCGCCGCTGCACCCGGTCGACCTCGGCTCGCAGCGCGGCGAGCTCCCGCTCGGTGTCGGCCTGACCGGCCGCAACCAGGCTCTTGGCCTGCGTCTGCGCGGCGGTGACGATCTGCTCGGCCTCGCGCCGGGCCCGGGTCACCAGCCGCTCGGCCTCCTGGGCCGCCTGCTCGCGCACCGACCCGGCCTGCGCCGTGGCCTCACGGGCGCGCTCCTCGGCGGCCTGGGCCCGCTCCTCGGCCTCGCGCACCAGGCGGGCGGTCTCCGCGGTCGCGGTCTCGTGGTGCTCGGCGGCCTCGCGGGTGAGCCGCTCCTTCTCGACCGCGAGCGTGCGCCGGGCCTCCTGCACCTCCCGGTCGGCGGCGGCACGGGCCTGCTCGGCCTCGCGGCGGGCGCTGGTGCGCAGCGTGTTGCTCTCCTGCTCGGCGGCCAGGCGCAGCTGCTCGGCCTCGCGCCGGGCGCTGGCGAGCAGGTCCTCGGCCTCGGCGCGGGCCATCGAGCGCTGCTGCTCGACGTCGGCGGTCATCCGGGCCCGGGTCTCGTCGAGCTCCTTGAGCTGGACGATCCGCATGTCCTCGGCGTCGCGGCTCGCCTCCGCGCGGACCGCCTCGGCGTCCTTGTGCGCCTGCTTCTTGATCTCCTCGGCCTGCGCGCGGGCCTGCGCGAGCACCTCGTCGGCCTGCTCCTCGGCCAGCCGCAGCATCTCGCTGGCGCGGCCGCCCAGCCCGGCGTACGTCGGCTGCTCGTTCTCGGCCAGCTTCTGCTGCAGCTCGGCGACCTGCTTCTCGAGCTGCTTGAGGCGAGACCGGGCCTCGGTGAGGCTGGTCGCGAGGCCGGCCTTCTCGCCGGCGAGGGTGTGCAGCGCGCGGTCGACGGCTGCCTGGTCGTACCCGCGGCGGACCACGGGGAAGCTCTGCTGAGGGGTGACCGGCCCCGCAGCGCCGGCGCCGACGGTCTCGATGACCTGCGTCGCGTCGTCAGCACCGCTGTTGGAGGGATCGTCGTCGAAGATTGACAGCCCGGGTCGGTCATTCATGGCGTTTCCCCTACCTCGTTTGCGTGTTCAGGTGCCTAAGTCTGTCCGAGTGCCCAGGTTAGTCCGCCGATACCCCCGGGACACTCGGCCCGGAAGCGGCTGACCGCCGCACCCAGCAGACCTGGGTACGGCGGTCAGCGCGGCGTTGCGGGCGCAGCAGGTCAGACGCCGCGGAACCGGTTGATCTCGTCGATGTGCTTGGCGCGCATCTCCTCGTCGATGACGCCGAGCCCCTCCTCGGGTGCGAGGCACAGCACGCCGACCTTGCCCTGGTGCTGGTTCTTGTGCACGTCGAGCGTGGCCTGACCGACCTCCGCGAGCGGGTAGCTCTGCGACAGCGTCGGGTGGATCATGCCCTTGGCGATGAGCCGGTTGGCCTCCCAGGACTCGCGGTAGTTCGCGAAGTGCGAGCTGATGATCCGCTTGAGGTTCATCCACAGGTAGCGGTTGTCGTACTCGTGCATGTAGCCGGTCGTCGACGCACAGGTGGTGATCGTGCCGCCCTTGCGGGTCACGTAGACCGAGGCGCCGAAGGTCTCGCGGCCGGGGTGCTCGAAGACGATGTCGATGTCCTCGCCGCCGGTGAGCTCACGGATGCGCTTGCCGAAGCGCTTCCACTCCTTGGGGTCCTGGGTGCGCTCGTCCTTCCAGAACTTGTAGTCCTCCTCGGCCCGGTTGATGATCAGCTCCGCACCCATGCTGCGGGCGATCTCGGCCTTCTCGTCGGAGGAGACGACGCAGATCGGGGTGGCGCCGCCGTTGAGGGCGTACTGCGTCGCGAAGCCACCGAGGCCGCCGGAGGCGCCCCAGATCAGGACGTTGTCGCCCTGCTTCATGTTGCCGCCGTTGGCGCTGACGAGCTGGCGGTAGGCAGTGGAGTTCACCAGGCCGGGGGAGGCGGCCTCCTCCCAGGTGAGGTGCTCGGGCTTCGGCATCAGCTGGTTGGCCTTGACCAGGGCGATCTCGGCGAGGCCGCCGAAGTTCGTCTCGAAGCCCCAGATCCGCTGCTCGGGGTCGAGCATCGTGTCGTTGTGGCCGTCGGGACCCTCGAGCTCCACTGAGAGGCAGTGCGCGACGACCCGGTCACCCGGCTTCCAGTTGTGCACGCCGAGGCCGGTCTTGAGGACGACGCCGGCGAGGTCGGAGCCGACGATGTGGTAGGGCAGGTCGTGCCGCTTGGCCAGCGGCGAGACGCGGCCGTAGCGCTCCAGGAAGCCGAACGTCGAGACCGGCTCGAAGATCGAGGTCCACACGGTGTTGTAGTTGATCGCGCTCGCCATCACGGCGACGAGGGCCTCACCGGGACCGAGCTCGGGGAGGGCGACGTCCTCGACGTGCAGCGACTTGCGGGGGTCCTTGTCGCGGGTCTCGAGCCCCTCGAACATGTCGACCTCGTCCTTGTGGACGGTCGCGGCCTTGAAGTGGTCGGGGACCTCCATCGCGGCGAAGTCCTCCGAAGAGGTGTCACCGGCGAGGATGGCGTCGAGGATCTGCTTCACGGGAGCTCCTGGGGGTTCCGGGCGAGCATGGGAAATTTGGAGGGGAATCTACCGACGGGTAACCAAGGGTGTCAGCACCCTGTGACCTACTTCTCTAGACCACGATGGCACGCGCCCGGCCCGTCGGGCGACGGGCCGGGCGCGGTGGTCTGCTCAGTGCGCGGTGTCCGCGGGCTCGACGAGCTCGACGAGGACACCGCCGGCGTCCTTGGGGTGGATGAAGTTGATCCGGGAGTTCGACGTGCCGCGCCGCGGGGCGTCGTACAGCAGCCGCAGGCCGCGCTCGCGCAGGATCGCCGAGACCTGCTCCACGTCGCTGACGCGGTAGGCCAGCTGCTGAAGACCCGGTCCGGACCGGTCGAGGAACTTCGCGATCGTGGACTGCTCGTTGAGCGGGGCGAGCAGCTGGATCGAGGAACCCGAGTCGCCGACCGCGACCATCGCCTCACGCACGCCCTGCTCCTCGTTGGTCTCCTCATGGGTGACCTGCATGCCGAACGCGTCGCGGTAGAACGCGATCGCCTCGTCGAGATCGGGCACCGCCACGCCGACGTGGTCGATGCAGATGAACAGGTGCTCGGGGAGGTCCAGGTTGTTCGTCATGCGCGACATGGTCGTACGACGGGCCGCGGACCGGCGAGGGACTGTGACCAGACCGACACGTCCACCGGCAGATCACCCCTCCCGCCGGACCGGAGGTCGTATGTATGGTCCCTCGAAACAGGACTTGTTCTTTCCAGGAGGCCCCCATGTCCGGATCCGTCATCGTCGCAGGTGCCCGCACCCCGATCGGTCGCCTTTTGGGGGGCCTGAAGGACCAGTCCGCAGCCGACCTCGGCGGCGTCGCCATCAAGGGTGCCCTGGAGAAGGCCGGGATCTCCGGCGACCAGGTCGAGTACGTGATCATGGGTCAGGTCATCCAGGCCGGCGCCGGCCAGATCACCGCCCGCCAGGCCGCGCACAAGGGCGGCATCCCGCTCGGCGTCCCCTCGATCACCATCAACAAGGTCTGCCTGTCGGGCATCAACGCGATCGCGCTGGCCGACCAGCTGATCCGCGCCGGCGAGCACGACGTGATCGTCGCCGGCGGCATGGAGTCGATGACCCAGGCCCCGCACCTGCTGCCGAAGTCCCGCGAGGGCTTCAAGTACGGCGACGTGAAGCTGGTCGACTCGATGGCCTACGACGCGCTCTACGACCAGTTCACCGACCAGCCGATGGGTGGCCTCACCGAGAGCTGCAACGCCGCGGCGGCCCAGCTGTCCCGTGAGGAGCAGGACGAGTTCTCCGCCCGCTCCCACCAGCGCGCCGCCGAGGCGTGGAAGAACGGCGTCTTCGACGAGGAGGTCGTCCCGGTCGAGATCCCGCAGCGTCGCGGCGAGCCCGTCGTGGTCTCCCAGGACGAGGGGATCCGCGGGGACACCACCGCGGAGTCACTGGGCAAGCTGCGCCCGGCGTTCAGCAAGGACGGCACGATCACCGCCGGCTCGTCCTCGCAGATCTCCGACGGCGCCTGCGCCGTGGTCGTGATGAGCAAGGCGAAGGCCGAGGAGCTCGGCATCGAGTGGCTCGCCGAGATCGGTGCCTCCGGCCAG
This sequence comes from Nocardioides pakistanensis, assembly GCF_054781215.1. Lineage (NCBI taxonomy): Bacteria > Bacillati > Actinomycetota > Actinomycetes > Propionibacteriales > Nocardioidaceae > Nocardioides > Nocardioides pakistanensis. Next base: position 205,038 of record NZ_BAAGUV010000002.1, read on the forward strand.
GTCGCCGGGCCTGACTCCACGCTGCAGATGCAGCCGGCGAACGCGATCGCCAAGGCCTGCGAGAAGGAGGGGATCAAGCCCTCCGACCTCGACCTGGTCGAGATCAACGAGGCCTTCGCGGCCGTCGGGATCGTCTCCGCCCGTGAGCTCGGCCTGTCCGAGGACAAGGTCAACGTCAACGGCGGCGCGATCGCGCTGGGCCACCCGGTCGGCATGTCCGGTGCCCGGATCGCGCTGCACCTGGCCCTCGAGCTCAAGCGTCGCGGTGGCGGCGTCGGTGCTGCCGCGCTCTGCGGTGGTGGCGGCCAGGGCGACGCGCTGATCGTCCGAGTCCCCTCTGCATGAGGCGGTCGACCGCGTCGGTCCCCGAGCTCGTCGAGCGGGCACGGTCCGGTGACGCCCGGGCCGTGGCCCGCCTGATCTCGCTGGTCGAGGACGCCTCGCCGCTGCTGCGCGAGGTGATGGCCGGGCTGGCGCCGTACACCGGCAACGCCCAGATCGTCGGGCTCACCGGCTCACCCGGCGTCGGGAAGTCGACGTCGACGTCGGCCCTGGTGACCGCGCTGCGCAAGAGCGGGAAGCGGGTCGGCGTGCTGGCGGTCGACCCGTCCTCGCCGTTCTCCGGCGGCGCGCTGCTCGGCGACCGGATCCGGATGCAGGACCACGCCCTCGACAAGGACGTCTACATCCGGTCGATGGCCTCGCGCGGCCACCTCGGCGGCCTGTCCTGGTCGACCCCGCAGGCGCTGCGGGTGCTCGACGCGGCCGGCTGCGACGTGGTCCTCGTGGAGACCGTCGGCGTCGGCCAGAGCGAGGTCGAGATCGCCGGGATGGCCGACACGACGCTGGTGCTGCTCGCGCCCGGGATGGGCGACGGGGTGCAGGCTGCCAAGGCAGGCATCCTCGAGATCGGCGACGTGTACGTCGTCAACAAGGCCGACCGCGACGGGGCCGAGCAGGTGCGCCGGGAGCTGCGCACGATGATCTCGCTGGCCGACCGACCCGAGGGCAGCTGGAAGCCGCCGATCGTGCTCACCGTGGCGCAGGCCGGCCAGGGTGTGGACGAGCTGGTCGAGGCGATCGACGAGCACCGCGCGTGGATGGAGTCCTCCGGCGAGCTCGAGCGGCGGCGGGTCCGGCGTGCCCGCGACGAGATCGAGTCGATCGCGGTCACCGCGCTGCGTGCCCGGTGGGGCGACGTGCACGGCCGCACCGAGCTCGACGACCTCGCCCGCCAGGTCGCGGAGGGCAAGAACGACCCCTACACGGCAGCAGACGTGCTGCTCGAGGCGTTCACCGAGCTGGAGTCGTCGACGCAGCCATCGAGCGAGTGAGCGCGCGCGCCTCCCACATCTGGTGGCGCGCGGCTGCTTCAATGCCGGATGGACTGGTGGGCTGTGCCTGCCTACGACTCGGGACGAAAGAGGGACGATGAAGAAGCCGGCGATCATCATCCTCGTGCTCTTCCTGGGCTTCTACCTGCTCCGGGACCCGGCCGAGCTCGCCGACTTCGCGCAGAACGCCGGCGTCGCAGGGTGGAACATGATCAGCACGCTGTTCGAGGCGATCATCGAGTTCCTCAACGCGCTGCTCGGCGACGACGCGGCCGCCTCCGCGGGCTGACGTGGCCGGCTGGCTGCGTCGTACCTTCGCCGACCCGAACATCGGTAGGCACCTCCTCCGCGACGAGGGGGAGGTCATCGTCGACGAGGTCTACAAGCACTGGGTGGTCTACATCCGGCCCGCGGTCGAGGGCGCCGTGGCACTCGGTCTGGTCGTGGTCGGGCTCTACTCGCGGGTCGACATCGCCTGGCTGCCGTGGTTCGCGGCGATCGGTCTCGGCCTGCACGCGACCTGGAAGGCGCTGGGCGCCTACATGGACCGGTTCGTGATCACCAACATGCGGGTGTTCCGCGTGCGCGGGGTGCTCGCGCAGCGGATGGCGACCATGCCGCTGGGCCGGATCCTCGACATCACCGTCGACAAGCCGTTGACCGGCCGCCTGCTCGGCTACGGCCACTTCGTGTTCGAGTCCGCGGCGCAGGAGCAGGGACTCCGCGACATCCGGTACGTCGGGCGCCCCGACGAGCGCGACCTGGCCATCCAGCGCGTGGTGGCCCGTGCCGGCCTCCGCGGCCGCTCGGTCACCCAGGACCCCCGGCTCCACTAGGGTCGGGGCGATGGCGAAGCACGGCAGGGGGCACAAGAAGCTCGACTTCGACCCGATCGACGAGGCCGCCCGGCAGTGGGCGCGTCGATGGGACGGCGTCGAGCAGATGCATGCCGTCACCTCCCTGATGCGGGTGCAGCAGCTGGTGCTCGGCCAGCTCGACGAGATCCTCAAGCCGCACGGGCTGACCTTCGCCCGCTACGAGGCGCTCGTGCTGCTGGTGTTCTCGCGCGCCGGGTCGCTGCCGATGGGGAAGATGGGGGAGCGGCTGCAGGTCCACCCCACCTCGATCACCTCGATCATCGACCGGCTCGAGGCCGCCGGGCTCGTCGCACGCCGGCCGCACCCCGAGGACGGCCGCGCGGTCCTCGCCGAGATCACCGACGCCGGCAGGACGGTCGTCGACGCCGCCACCGCCGACCTCGTCGCCGCCGACTTCGCGCTCGGTGCCCTCGGCACGGACGAGCTGAAGCTGGTCTCCGAGGTGCTGCGCCCCGTGCGCCGCGCCGCCGGCGACTTCTGACCCTCCGACCGGGGTCTCCGACGGGTCGACAGGATTAGTTGGACGTCCTACTATTTTTCCATGACCCAGGAGACGCCGAGGACCGATGCCCGCCGCCGCTGGCAGGAGCGGTACGACAAGTCGCGGGTGCGCGACGCCGACTTCACCACGCTCTCCGGGATGGAGGTCGAGCCGGCGTACGGCCCGGCCGACGAGAGCAGCTATCCCAACTTCGAGAACATCGGCTGGCCGGGAGAGTTCCCCTACACCCGCGGGCTGTACCCGACCGGCTACCGCGGCCGCACCTGGACGATCCGGCAGTTCGCCGGGTTCGGCAACGCCAAGCAGACCAACGAGCGCTACAAGATGATTCTCGGCCGCGGCGGCGGGGGACTGAGCGTCGCATTCGACATGCCGACGCTGATGGGTCGCGACTCCGACGACCCGAAGAGCCTGGGCGAGGTCGGCCACTGCGGCGTCGCGATCGACACGGCGGCGGACATGGACGTCCTGTTCGACCAGATCCCGCTCGGTGACGTCACCACCTCGATGACCATCAGCGGCCCCGCCGTACCCATCTTCTGCATGTACCTCGTCGCCGCCGAGCGGCAGGGTGTCGACCTCGGCGTGCTCAACGGCACCCTGCAGACCGACATCTTCAAGGAGTACATCGCGCAGAAGGAGTGGCTGTTCGCGCCCGAGCCGCACCTGCGCCTGATCGGCGACCTGATGGAGTACTGCGCGGAGAACATCCCGGCCTACAAGCCGCTCTCGGTCTCCGGCTACCACATCCGCGAGGCGGGCTCGACCGCCGCGCAGGAGCTCGCCTACACGCTCGCCGACGGGTTCGCCTACGTCGAGCTCGGCCTCTCGCGCGGGCTGGACGTCGACGTCTTCGCGCCCGGTCTGTCGTTCTTCTTCGACAGTCACGTCGACTTCTTCGAGGAGATCGCGAAGTTCCGCGCCGCCCGCCGGATCTGGGCCAAGTGGCTGCGTGACGTCTACGGCGCGAAGACCGAGAAGGCGCAGTGGCTGCGCTTCCACACCCAGACCGCCGGGGTGAGCCTCACCGCGCAGCAGCCCTACAACAACGTGGTCCGCACCGGCATCGAGGCGCTCGCCGCGGTCCTCGGCGGCACCAACTCCCTGCACACCAACGCGCTCGACGAGACGCTCGCGCTGCCCAGCGAACAGGCAGCCGAGATCGCCCTGCGCACGCAGCAGGTGATCATGGAGGAGACCGGCGTGGTCAACGTCGCCGACCCGCTCGGTGGCTCGTGGTACGTCGAGGCGCTCACCGACAAGATCGAGGCCGAGGCCAACGAGATCTTCGACAAGATCCTCGCGATGGGCGGCTCCACGCTGACCAGCGCCGACACCGAGGCCCTCGCCGAGACCGTCCGGCGCAGCTCCGGCGACGCCCAGGGCGGCGTCTGGCCGGTGACCCGCGGCATCCTCCGCGGCATCGAGGACGGCTGGTTCATGTCCGAGATCGCCGAGGCCGCCTTCCAGTACCAGACGGCCTTGGAGAAGGGCGACAAGAAGATCGTCGGGGTCAACTGCCACGAGGAGTCAATCACCCACGAGCTGGAGATCCTGCGGGTCTCCCACGAGGTCGAGGTCGAGCAGGTCCGCGAGCTCTCGGCGCGCCGCGACGCCCGCGACCGGGCTGCCGTCGAAGCCGCGCTGGCCCGCCTGGTCGAGGCCGCCCGCAGCGACGAGAACATGATCCCGGCGATGCTCGACGCCTGCCGGGTCGAGGCGACGCTGGGCGAGATCTGCGACGCACTGCGCGAGGAGTGGGGCGAGTACCGCGAGCCCGCGCGGTTCTGAGCCGCGGGTGCTGTCCGGGCTGGACCGGCTGACGCGGGCCTACTGGCGCGCGGTCGGGCGCCCGGTGGACCTGCGGGGCGAGCACGCCTGGCTCGACGCGCCGGTCCACTCCGGCTCCGTCGTCGGCGACGGCTGGGTCGACCACACCGCCGGCGCCTGGGGCGGCTCGGTCGAACGCGACCGGCCCGGCGCCGGGCTGCTCGCCGACCTGACGGTGCTGGACGGGGCCGGGTTCCGCGCGGCCGACCTCGACCCGCGGGTGCGCGCGTTCTACGAGCACACCTCCGACTGGCGGATGGAGGTCTGGACCCAGTGGGCCACGCTCTTCCAGCCCGGCGGTGAGCTGGTCTCCCGGATCTTCGGCCGGCGGGTCCAGCAGCTCGCGCTGCCGACCCGCCCCCTCGACGTCGCGCACGGCATGGACAGCAGCGTGACGCTCATCCTCGACCACGAGGCCCGGCAGCGGGCCGCCGCGTGGATCCGGACGCTGTGCTCGACCGGTGAGTACGTCTACTCCGGCTGTTATGACGTCGGCCGGCTCCCGGGGTCCGCGACGCCGAGCGTCCACGTCGCCTTTCCTCTCGAGCACGGCAACGTGCAGGTCTTCCTCCGGCCGCGTGTGCTGCCCGACGGCTCGCTGGAGCTGAGCTCGCCGCCGGGCCGGTTCGGCGCGGACGGCGCCTACGTCGTCGTCCGCGACCCGCGCGACGGCTCCCGCGCCCACGCCGCGCGCGTCCCGATCCACGAGACCTTCCGGGTGTACGTCGACCAGCGCGGCGTCCTGCGCACCGACCACGAGCTGCGGCTGTTCGGCGCTCGGGCGGTGCGGCTGCACTACCGGCTCGAACCGACCATGTCGTGAGTGGCGAGCACGACAGCCCGTCCGGGGTGTGCCGCCCGACGTGTCCGAGCCGGGTCTGAGAGCATCCGGTCATGGAGAATCTCCGTCGCGCCCTGTCCGGCCTCCCCGAGAGCCCGCGGGTGGTGGCCTCCGGCAACTTCGCCACGCCGTGGCAGCTGCTCGCGGAGGTCGACGCCCTGCTGCCGTCGTACCGGCTCTGGGTCCTCAACGCCCAGCCCGGCATGCCCGACCGCGAGGGCGTCGAGCTGGAGACGTCGTTCGTCGGCGTGGGGATGCGGTCCAGCCCGCGGCTGCACTACATCCCCTCTCGTCTCTCGCTGGTGCCCACCCTGTTCGAGGTGGCGAACCCGCCGGACGTCGTGCTGCTGCACACGTCGCTGCCCCGCGACGGGAAGGTGTCGCTCGGCACCGAGGTCAACGTGCTGCCGGCAGCGATCGAGGCGGTGCGTCGCCGGGGTGGCGTCGTGGTCGCGCAGACGAACCGGTTCATGCCCTACACCTTCGGCGACGCCGAGGTCAGCCTCGAGGACGTCGACGTGCTGTTCGAGGCCGACGTGGCGCTGGCCTCGCCGCCGCCGATGCGGGTCGACGAGGCCTCCGCGCGGATCGGGGAGCTCGTGGCCGCGCGGGTGCACGACGGGGCGACGCTGCAGGCCGGGATCGGGGCGGTGCCCGACGCCACGCTGGCGGGGCTGCGGGCCCGGCGGGGCCTGCGGGTCTGGACCGAGATGTTCTCCGACAGTGTCCTCGAGCTCGAGCGGGTCGGCGCGCTCGACCAGACCAGGCCGATCACCACGTCGTTCCTGTTCGGCTCACCGGAGCTCTACGCCTGGGTGGACGGGAACCCGCGGGTGCAGATGGCGCGCACCGAGACCACCAACGACCCGGCCCGGATCGCCGCCAACACGGCGATGACCAGTGTCAACACCGCGCTCCAGGTCGACCTGTTCGGTCAGGCGAACGCGTCGCGGATCGGGGCGAAGATCTACTCCGGCTTCGGCGGCCAGACCGACTTCATCGTCGGTGCCCTGCACAGCAAGGGCGGCCAGGCGCTGATCGCACTGCGCTCCTGGCACCCCAAGGCGGACCGGTCCACGATCGTCCCGCTGGTCGACGAGCCGGTGACGTCGTTCCAGATGACCGCAGTGGTCACCGAGCAGGGCGCGGCCGGGGTGTTCGGCCACGACCAGAAGGCTCAGGCGCGGAACCTGATCGAGGAGGCCGCGCACCCGGACGTGCGCGAGGAGCTGTGGGAGGAGGCGCACGCGCTCAGCCTCGCGTGACGCTAGGATACTTAGGTAACCCTTTCCTAAGTAAAGGTCCGTTCCGATGTCGTACGCCGTCCACGTGCCGACGCGCGCCCGCACCGCGCGTCACGCCGGTGGGCTGCTGCTCCTCGGTGCAGCCGTCGCCCTGGTGGCGCTCGCCAGCCTGGCCTGGGGGGTGCGCGACCTGTCGGCGCCGACGGTCTGGCACGCGCTGGTCTCGCCGGTCGCCGGCGACAACGACCACCTGGTGGTCCGCGACCTGCGGGTGCCGCGGACGGTCCTCGGAGTCGTGGCCGGGGCCGCGCTCGGGCTCGCCGGGGCGGTCATGCAGGGGCTGACCCGCAACCCGATCGCCGATCCCGGTCTGCTCGGCGTCAACTCCGGCGCCTCGCTCGCCGTGGTGGTCGCGATCACCTGGCTCGGCGTCTCCCACCCGGTCGGCTACGTCTGGTTCGCCTTCGCCGGAGCCGCCGTTGCCGCGGTCGTGGTCTACGGGATCGCGTCGGCGGGGTGGGAAGGCCCCACGCCGGTCCGGCTCGCCCTGGTCGGCGCCGCCTTCACCGCGGTGGCGACGTCGCTGATCACCCTGGTCGTGCTCGGCAACCTCTCCACGCTCGACCAGTACCGGTTCTGGTCCGTCGGCTCGCTGGTCGGCCGCCCGCTCGGCACGGCGACGCTGCTCGCGCCGTTCCTCGCTGTCGGCGCGGTCCTGGCACTCGGATCGGGACGGCTGCTCAACGCCCTGTCCAGCGGCGACGACGTCGCGCGCGGCCTCGGCATCCACGTCGGCCGCGGGCGGGTGGTCGCGATGCTGGCCGTCGTGCTCCTCTGCGGCAGCGCCACCGCGCTGGTCGGGCCGATCGCGTTCGTCGGCCTGGTCGTCCCGCACCTGGCCCGGGCGGTGATCGGGCCCGACTACCGCTGGCTGCTGCCGTACTCCGCGCTGCTCGGCGCCGCCTTGCTGCTCGCCGCCGACGTGGCCGGCCGGCTGCTGGTGCAGCCCGCTGAGCTCGAGGCCGGCCTGGTCGCCGCGGTGCTCGGTGCCCCGGTGATGATCGCGCTCGTGCGCCGGACCCGTCCGGTGGCGCTGTGAGTGCCGTGACCGCCGTACCCCAGCACGCCGTGGACGCGGTGCGCGCCTCAGCCCGGCGGGGGCGTCGCCGCTCCCGCGCTGTGGGTACGACCCTCACCGCGATCGCCCTGGCGCTCGCCGCGGCGGCGCTGATGCTCGGCGACTACGACGTGCCACCCGGCGAGCTGGCTCAGGTGCTCGCCGGGCAGGGCAGCGGCCTGGCCGACTTCGTGGTGCTCGACCTGCGCCTGCCGCGGCTGACGATGGGCGTCCTGGTGGCCGTGGCCTTCGGGCTGTCCGGCGCGGTGTTCCAGGGGGTGCTGCGCAACCCGCTGGCCAGCCCCGACATCATCGGCGTCTCGGGCGGCGCCAGCGTGGGCGCCGTACTCGCCCTGGTCGTGCTGGGGCTCAGCGGCCCCTGGGTGTCGCTGACCGCGTTCGGTGCCGCGCTCGCGGTGGCGGCGGCGACCTACCTGCTGTCGTGGAACGGCGGCGTGGCCGGCCAGCGGTTCGTGCTCACCGGCGTCGGGCTGGCGTTCGTGGCCAGCTCGGTGCTCGGCTACCTGCTGACGCGCAGTGACGTGCATGACGCCCAGACCGCGATGGTCTGGATGGTGGGCAGCCTGGGCAGTCCTGACTGGGACGCGATCGCGCTCGTCGCCATCGCCCTCGTCGCACTCGTGCCGCTGACGGCCGCCGCGGTGAGCCGGCTGCGGCTGCTCCAGCTCGGTGACGAGACCGCCACGGCCCTCGGAGTGCGCAGCGAGCCGGCCCGCGCCGGCGTGCTCGTGCTCGCGGTCGCGCTGGCTGCCGTCGCGACCGCTGCCGTGGGTCCCGTCGCCTTCGTCGCGTTCACCGCTCCGCCGGTCGCACGCAGGCTGGTCGGTGACGGCGGACCGGCGCTGCTGATGTCGGCGCTCACCGCGGTGGTGATCGTGCTGAGTGCCGACCTGGCTGCGCAGCACCTGCTCCCGCAGCGCGAGGTGCCGGTCGGCATCGTCACCGGAGCGGTCGGCGGACCGTTCCTGCTCTGGCTGCTCGCCACGTCCGGCCGTGCACTCGGCCGCTCAGGAGGTCGCTGATGTCCGTGTCTCCCACGTCCCGGCTCCGGGCCGAAGCCGTCAGTCTCGGCTACGACCGGGGGCTGGTGCTCGACCGCGTCGACCTCGCGGTCGACGACTCGGCGGTGACCGTGATCGTCGGCCCGAACGGTTGTGGCAAGTCCACCCTGCTGCGCGGGCTCGGCCGGCTGATGCGGCCCAGCGAGGGCAGCGTCGTCCTCGACGGGTCCGACATCCACCGGCTGCCGACCCGGTCGGTGGCGCGGGTGCTCGGGCTGCTGCCCCAACAGTCCACGGCACCCGAGGGCCTGACCGTGCGCGACCTGGTCGCCCGGGGGCGGCACCCGCACCACGGCTGGTTCGGACGGTGGAGCGCCGGGGACGACACGATCGTGGCCGGGGCGATGCTGGAGACCTCGACGCTGGAGCTCGCCGACCGGCGGGTCGACGAGCTCTCCGGTGGCCAGCGGCAGCGGGTGTGGATCGCGATGGCGCTCGCGCAGCGGCCCGACATCCTGCTGCTCGACGAGCCGACCACCTACCTCGACATCGCCCACCAGATCGAGGTGCTCGACCTGCTGCGCCGGCTCAACCGAGCCCGGGGCACGACGGTGGTGATGGTGCTGCACGACCTCAACCTGGCGGCCCGCTACGCCGACCACCTGGTCGTCATGGCCGGCGGGCGCGTGCTGCACCAGGGAGCGCCGGGGGAGTGCCTGACCGCCGACACGGTCCGGGAGGCGTTCGGCCTGGAGTCCGTGGTCGTCGACGACCCGGTGACCGGATCGCCGCTGGTCGTGCCGGTCGGGGCGGCGCACACGGCGACAGTAAGTTAGGTTAGGCTAACCTCAATATCTGCGACGACTCGCGTCGCGCATGACCAGAAAGAGCCTTGCCGTGTCCCTGTTCCCCTCGCGGTCGAGCCGACTCCTCGCGCTCGCCGCTGCCTTCGCCCTCACCCTGTCCGCGTGCGGCTCCTCGGAGGCCGGCGAGTCCGGGCCCGCTTCCGGCACCGCCGAGTTCGAGCCGGTCACCATCGAGCACGCGCTCGGCACGACCGAGATCGACGAGGCGCCCGAGCGGGTCGTCGCGTGGGGCTGGGCCAGCGCCGACGCCGCGATCGCGCTCGGCGTGACGCCGGTGGCGATCCCCAAGCAGAGCTACGGCGGCGACGCCGACGGCGTGCTGCCGTGGATCCGGGAGGAGCTCGAGTCGGAGGGCGAGGAGATCCCGACGATCCTGTCGGAGACCGAGGAGCCGCCGTACGAGGAGATCGCTGCCGCCGAGCCGGACCTGATCCTCGCGACCTACTCCGGAATCACCCAGGAGCAGTACGACCTGCTCACCGAGATCGCCCCGGTCGTGGCCTACCCCGACCAGCCGTGGTCCACCCCGTGGCGCGAGGTGATCACCACCACCGGCGAGGCGCTCGGCCGCAGCGACGAGGCCGCGCAGCTGCTCGACGACATCGACGCCGAGGTCGCCGCCGCAGCCGAGGAGCACCCTGAGCTGTCCGGGAAGACCGTCGCCGCGGTCGCCGACTCCGCCGGCACCTTCTACGTCTACCGCGCCAGCGACCCGCGGGTGGAGTTCACCCTCGACCTCGGCCTGGAGAGCGCACCGAGCGTCGACGAGCTGGCCAACGGTGACTCCAGCTTCTTCTACACGCTGTCCTACGAGCAGCTCGACAAGCTGACCAGCGACGTGCTGGTCGTCTACGCGCCCAGCCAGGAGGAGGCCGACCGGTTCCTGGCCTCCAAGCCGGCGCAGGCGATGGAGCAGGTCCGGTCCGGTGCCGTCGCGCAGGTGGTCGGTGCGGACTTCGTCGCCTCCGTCTCGCCGCCGACCGCGCTCTCGCTGACCTGGGGCCTCGACGAGTACGTCGCGCTGCTGTCCGACGCCGTGGCGGCCGCCGGCTGACCCCGTGTTGGTGAACGGCGCCGGGGATCGGGAAAGATAGGCCGCATGAGCACGCCATCGTTCTCGCGCCCCGGCGCCGTCGACCTGTCCGCCCTGAAGCGATCCGCCCAGGCGGCCCCCGGTGGGGCGGCCGGTGGGGCGGCCGCTCGCGGCACGACGGCCGGCGGCAGCTACTCCGTCGAGCTCGACGAGCAGAACTTCCAGGCCGAGCTGCAGGGCGTGGCCAACGCCCCGGTGGTGCTGGTGTTCTACTCCGCGCAGATGCCGGCCAGCCAGACCCTCGCCGACGACCTCGACACCCTCGCCTCGGAGTTCGAGGGCCGGTTCCTGCTCGGGCGGGTCAACGTCGACGCGGCGCCCGGGATCGCCCAGGCGCTGCAGATCCCGTCGGTGCCGCTGGTGGCGCTGGCGATGGGCGGTCAGCTCGCGCCGCTGCTCCAGGACGCCCCGCCGCTGGCCGAGCTGCGCACCCTGATGACCCAGGTGCTCCAGGCCGCTGCCGCCCAGGGGATGACCGGCCGGGTCGCCCCGCGCGGCGGTGCGCCGGTCGAGGAGGGCGGGCCGCAGGTCGACCCGCGCTACGCGCCCGCCCAGGAGGCGTTGGAGGCCGGTGACGTGGACCGTGCCGTCGCGGAGTACCAGAAGCTGCTCGACGCCAACCCGGCCGACGCCGAGGCGGCCGGCGGCCTGGCGATGGCGAAGGTGCTGCAGCGTACGGCGCACCTCGACGCCACCCAGGCACAGGCGGCTCGCGCGGCCGGTGCCGAGCGCCCCGACGACGTCGATGCCCAGACCCTGGTGGCCGACCTCGACCTGCTCGGCGGTCACGTCGACGACGCCTTCGCCCGGTTGGTCGACCTGGTGCGTCGTACCTCCGGCGACGAGCGCGAGAGGGCCCGCACCCACCTCGTCGGGCTGTTCGCCGCCGTCGGCAACGACGACCCGCGCGTGCTCAAGGCCCGGCAGGCGCTGGCCTCCGCGCTGTTCTGAACCGCCGTCGCTCGGGTCAGCCCTTGACGGAGCCGGCCATCAGGCCGCCGACGAAGTACCGGCCGAGCACGACGTAGACCACCAGCGTCGGCACCGAGGCGATCATCGCACCGGCCATGCTGGCGGCGTAGTTGCTCAGCTGGCCGCCGGCGAGCGCGTTGAGGGCGATCGTGACCGGTCCGTTGCGGATGTTGGACAGGAAGATCGCGAACAGGAAGTCGTTCCACACGGAGGTGAACTGCCAGATCACGGTCACCACGAAGCCGGGGGCCGACAGCGGCAGGATCACCCGGGCGTAGGTGCCGAGCATCCCCGCCCCGTCCATCCGGGCGGCCTCGATCAGGTCCATCGGGATCGACTCGTAGTAGTTGCGGAAGATCAGCGTGCAGATCGGCAGGCCGAAGATCGTGTGCACGATGATCAGCGCCGGGATTCCGTTGGCGACACCGATGTCGCGCATCAGCTGCACCAGCGGGATCATCACCGCCTGGTAGGGGATGAACATGCCGAACAGCAGCAGCGCGAACACCACGTTGGCGTAGGGGAACCGCCACCGGGAGAGCACGAAGCCGTTCATCGAACCGAGCATCGAGGACATGATCGACACCGGGATGGCCAGGTAGAACGTGCGGATCAGCGGCTCGTGCAGCGCCTCCCAGGCGGTGCGCCAGCCGTCGAGGGTCCACGCCTCCGGCGGCAGCCACGCCTGCGACGACGAGGTCTCCGCCGGCGGCTTGAAGCTGGTCACCAGCAGGACGTAGGCCGGCAGCAGGATCACGGCGAGGAACAGCACCAGCAGCAGGTAACGGACCACCTGCGCGAGGGTGCGCCGGCGACGGCCGGGGCGCGGGGAGGCACTGCTCCGGGCGACCGGGAGCGGGGCCGGGGTGCTCGTGGTGGTCATGACCGCCTCTCCGTCCGCACGGTGTAGACGAGGTAGGGGATGACCACGAGCGCCACGACCGACAGCAGGATCGTCGCGATCGCCGCGGCCTTGGCGTAGTCGTAGGACAGCAGCGTGGTCCACATGTACGTCGCGGGCACCTCGGTCTGGTAGATCGCACCGGAGACCGACATGATCAGGTCGAACACCTTCAGCGACATATGGCCGATGATGATCAGCGCCGAGAGCGCCACCGGCGAGAGCTGCGGGAAGATCACGTGCCGGTAGAGCTGGAACTCCGAGGCGCCGTCCATCTTGGCCGCCTCACGCAGGTCGTCGGGGATCCCGCGGAGCCCGGCCAGGAACAGCGCCATCACGTAGCCCGAGAGCTGCCAGACCGCGGGCAGCGCCATGGCCGCCATGCCCCAGTCCGGGTCGGACCACCAGGCGTTCTCCAGCGCGCCGAGGCCGATCGTCTGGAGCAGCCGGTTCAGGCCGCTGGCGCCCTCGCCCTGGGAGCTGTTGAGCAGCCACCGCCACACGACACCGGAGGCGACGAAGGAGACCGCCATCGGGAACAGGTACGTCGAGCGGAAAAACCCCTCGCCGCGGACACCTCGCTCGAGCAGCAGCGCCCACAGCAGCCCGAAGAACATCGTGCCGCCCATGAACACCACGGTGTAGGTGAGCAGGTTGGTCATCGCGTGCTGGAACCGGTCCTCGGTGAACAGGTTCGTGAAGTTCTCCAGACCGACGTACTCGGTGGCCGGGCCGATGCTGTGCCGGTTGGAGAGCGAGATGTTGATGTTCTGCCCGATCAGGCCGTAGACGAAGACCGCGATGAGCACGATCGTCGGCGACAGCAGGAGCAGACCGGGTCCCCAGTTGCGGATCCCCTTCACGGACCCTCTCCTTCCGGCTCGTGTGCGGTGGTCGACCGGGGCCCGAGCCCCGGATCAGCGCGGTGGGGTGCGCCGTGAGCGACGCACCCCACCGCGCGTGTCGGTCGTCAGCCGAGGTGGTTCTCGGCGGCCCGGACGAGACCGTCCTGGAACTCGCCCACGTCACCGGAGCCGCCGAACTGGCCGACCGCCGAGGTGATCTCGGTCAGCCACGCCACCGGGGCGGCCGCGCCGTGCGCGAGGGACGGGACGATCGTGTCCTGGCCGAACGCCTCCATCGCGGCCTGCTGGTACTCGTTGTAGGCGGCCGGGTCGGCGTCGGTGCGGACCGGGATCGAGCCCTTCTTGGTGTTGAAGGCCTCCTGGCCCTCGGCGCTGCCGACCACGCTCAGCCATGCCTTCGCGCCGTCCTCGTTCGGTGCGCCCACCGGGAGGGTGAACGAGTCGGCGAGGAAGTCGAAGACGTCGGCCTGGCCGGGCACGGGGAACCAGCTATAGTCCTCACCCTCGGTCAGGCCCTGGTCGATCAGCGAGCCGGCTGCCCAGTCGCCCATCACGGTGTAGGCGGCCTTGCCGTCGAGGACGTACTTCAACGCGTCCGGCCAGTCCAGCCCGGACCGGTCGGTGTTGGCGTAGGACAGCACCTCGTCGTAGGCCTCGAGCGCGGCCGTGACCTCCTTGGAGTCCCAGTCGGTGTCGCCGTTCCACAGGCCGATGTAGCCGTCGGGTCCGAGCGAGGAGATCAGGATCGTCTCGAACAGGTGCACCTGGGTCCAGTCGGTGGCCACGCCGAGGGGCGCCTTGACCCCGCTCTTGCGCAGCTTCTCCATGTCGGCGATCCAGGCATCGAGGTCAGCGGGCACCTCGGTGATGCCGGCCTCCTCGAGCACGGTCGGGTTGGCCCACACGACGTTGGCCCGGTGGATGTTCGCCGGCACCGAGTAGATCTTGCCGTCGACGGTCAGCGCCTCGAGCACGCCCTCGGGGAAGACGTCACGCCAGCCCTCCTCGTCGTACAGCGAGCTGATGTCCTGGATCTGCCCGGCCTCGATGTAGTCGGCCAGCTCCTCGCCGGCGTGTGCCTGGAACGTGTCGGGCGGGTCCTGGGACTGCAGCCGGGACGCGAGCACGGCCTTGGCGTTGCTCCCGGCGCCGCCGGCGACCGCGCCGTTGACGAACTCGTAGTCGGGGAACTGGTCGTTGAACGTCGCCACCAGGCCGTCGAGGCCGGCCTTCTCGCCGCCCTCGGTCCACCAGGTGAAGACCTCGACCTTGCCGCCGGCCTCTGCGCCCTCGCCGTTGCCGTTGCCCCCGCCGTCGTCTCCGCCGCCGCACGAGGCGAGCACCAGGCCCGCGACCACGGCACCGGCGACCAACGAAATCTTCCTCATGGTCGTTCCTCCAGTTGTTGGGTGGTGCTCGCCGGAGCCGCTGCCCCGGACGTGTGTGGGTTGTCCTGACCCGGGCGGCAGCGGATCGCGGTCACCTGACCGGTCAGGGTGAGCTCGCCGCAGGAGTACGGCGTGAGCAGGGTCTGCCCTGCCTCGAGGTGGATGTCGTGGCCGTTCTCCGTCAGCAGCCGGCCGGTGCCGGCCACCACGACGACGACCGAGAAGCCTGCGTCGCTGCGCGCGTCGTCGAGCTGCCCGTCGAGGACCTCCGCCCGGAAGAACGGGTCGGCCGCCGCCGGCAGCACCGATGCCACAGGGCGGCCGAGGTCCTCCCAGCGGCCGCGGAGCGCGCTGAGCCCGTCGGGGCTCAGCGCGCTTCGGTCGACGCTGGTGAGGGCGAGCGCGCGGTCCAGGCCCAGCCACGACTGGTTCGGGTCGAGGCCGAACCGGGCGTGCTCGAGCATCACGGAGAAGTCGGTGGGCTCCTGCAGTTCGACGGCGAAGACGCCGGCGCCGATCGCGTGCGGCTGGCCGGCGGGCACGAGCACGGTGTCGCCGCGCCGCACCGGGAACTCGTTGAGCACCTCCAGCAGCTGCTCGTCCTGGGTGTCGACCATGGCGGTCAGCCGTTCCTCGGCGAGGTCCTCGCGGAAGCCGAGCCAGACGCTCGACCCCGGGTCGGCGTCCAGGACGAGCCAGGCCTCGGTCTTGCCGTTGGGGCAGTGCAGGTGTCTGGTGGCGAAGGCCCGGTCGGGGTGGACGTGGACCGGGAGCCGCTCGGCCGCGTCGAGCAGCTTGACCAGAAGGCCGGGCTCGGAACCGTGCCGGGCCACGTGCTGCGCACCCAGCCAGGCGTCGGGGTGCTGGTCGAGCTCGGCGGTCAGCGTCACGCCCTCGGGCAGGAACGTCAGCCCGTCGCCGCCCTCGGCGAACAGGTGCGTCGTGGAAGCGAGCCAGTCCTCGGGCCGCCGGCCGTCGAAGTCGGCCCCCTCGGGCAGACCTCGGAAGTGCAGGATCTTGCGGCCGCCCCGGTAGAACCGTTGGGGTGTGTTCACGTCCAACAGGACGGGCGACAGACTCATTGCGGAGGCTTTCTGCCGACGGCAAAATCTTCGATACCGAACTATTAAGTGACCCTAGGGCCGTCCCAACCGGGTCGTCAAGGGGTACAGTGGCCCGGAGATCATGGTCATTCCCACTCATTTTCTTCGATCCGAGTGGTCAGGTCGGCTTCCTCGAAGGAGTCGAGATGTCGCTTCTCCCGCCGTCCCCGGCCGCGCCACGGCGTCGTGACGGCCGCACCAGGCTGCTCGACGAGCTCGCCCTGCGCGGGTCGGCGAGCCGGGCCGAGCTGGCGCGGGCGACCGGCCTGGCGCCGTCGACGGTCACCAGCCTGGTCGCCGCGCTGCTCCGCGAGGGCGTGGTCCGCGAGATCGAGTCCACCGGCCCCGCGGGGGTGGGACGGCCCGGCCAGCGGCTGACCCTGGGCCGGGGCGCCGGTGTCGTGGTCGGCGTGGACCTCGGCCGCCGGCACCTGAAGGTGGCCGTCGCCGACCTGTCGCACTCGATCCTCGCGCGCACCGAGGTCGCCAAGTCCGTCGACCAGAACGCCGCCGCGGACATCGAGGTGATCCGCGAGCAGTTCCGGGCCGCGCTCGTCGCCGCCGGGGTCACCGCCGACGAGGTCCTGGCGCTGGGGATGGGACTGCCCGGACCGGTGCACACCTCCGGGGAGCTCGGCGACTCGACGATCCTGCCCGGCTGGGTGGGCGTGCGCGCAGCCGAGGCGCTCGAGGAGGCGCTCGGGATGCCGGTGAGCGTCGACAACGACGCGAACCTCGGCGCGCTCAGCGAGTCCAAGTGGGGAGCAGGTGCTGCGGTCCGGGACCTGGTCTACCTGAAGGTGTCCACGGGCATCGGCGCCGGGCTGGTCATCGACGGCCGGCTGTTCCGTGGCGCCGGCCACACCGCCGGGGAGATCGGGCACACGGTGATCGACCCGGGCGGCCCGGTCTGCCGGTGCGGCAACCGGGGTTGCCTGGAGATGTACGCCGGGTCCGCGGCGATCCTGGCCGCCCTCCAGCCGACCCACCCCGACGTGACGGACCTGGCCGGAGCGGTCCGCTGTGCCACGGAGGGGGACGCCGGCTGCCGCCGGGTGATCGCCGACGCGGGCCGGTCGATCGGCAGCGCCCTCGCCACACTGTGCAACCTGGTCAACCCGGCCCGGATCATCGTCGGCGGCACCCTCGGGGAGGCCGGCGAGATCCTGCTCGAGCCGATGCGCGGCTCGCTCCGCCGGGGCGCGGTCCGCTCGGCCGCCCACGACGTCGAGATCGTCTGTGCCTCGCTGGGCCACGACGCCGAGCTGATGGGCGCGATCGCGCTGGCGCTCGAGCGGGCGGAGGTCCGCCTCTGATCGCTGCCCCACGGACCGCGTCTTACACCGTGCTGTGGACGCTTCCCACGGGGTCTGCCGCGTGTGGAGCGTCCGTAACCCCGCGTTACACGGGTGTGGGCTCAGCCGCGGCCGGACTCGGTGTACGACGGGCCGCCGCCTCGTGTGCTGGCCAGGGCGGACTCGATCCGCCGGGCCGTGAAGTCGGCGCACCGCTCGTAGACCTGCTCCAGCGTGCAGAACTCCGCCGTCCGGATCTCGCGCGGCTGCGGCACGACCTGGCTGACGATCGAGGGATCGTGGACGCCGCCGTCGAAGACCAGGCAGATCGCGTCGTCCCAGCCGCTCCACGACGGCAGCCAGTCGGTGAGCAGCAGCGGGCCCGCAGTGACCTCGAGGGCGAGCTCCTCGCACACCTCCCGGCTGACCGCGACCTGCGGCGACTCGTGGACCTCCACGACGCCGCCGGGCAGGTCCCAGTCCTCCTTGTAGGTCAGCCGGCACAGCAGCACCCGGTCCTCGGGGTCACGCACCAGCATCTGTGCGATCGCCCGCTTGCGCGGCAGGAACGAGTTCAGCAGCTCGCGGAACCCGGCCGGCTCGGTGATCGGGGGATCGGTGGCGAGCCGGGCGAACAGCACCCGGTCGGTTCGCCCGTCGCCGACCACGCCGTGCCCGCGGATCACGCCCTCGCGGCGCAGGCCCGACCGGGTCGCGACGCGCATCGCCCGCTCGTTCGCCTCGTCGACGTAGGCCTCGACGCGGGCCAGGCGCAACGCCCGGAAAGAGTAGTCGATCAGCAGGTTCACCCCGCGGGTGGCCAGCCCTCGTCCGGTGTGGGCGGGCGAGAGCTCCCAGGTCAGCCGGCCGATCTGGTCGGGGCCGACGGTGACGCAGACCGCGCCGACCTCGTCCTCGCCGTGGACGACGTCGAACAGGTGCACGCCCTGCCCGGACCCGTGCTGGCCGCCCCGTGGCCTGAGCACGACAGTGCCGTCGGTCAGCTCTCCCTGGTCAGCCACGCTCTCACCTTAGCCAGCGCAGCCCGCAGGTCCGTCGTACCGCCCGGGGCCGCAGACGCCGACCGCGGCGCGCTGCCGGCGAGCTGCTCCCGACCCCGCGTCAGGCCGGCGGGGTCGACGGGGCGAAAGGGTCGGCGGCCCCGGTGTCCTCCGCAGCTGTCTGCGCGACCGGGTCCTGCCCGACCGGGTCGGGCTCGGCCGGGGTCAGCCACAGGGCGCCGAGCGGAGGCAGGCTGATCGTCGCCGACGCCGGCTGGCCGTGCCACGGAGTCTCCTCGGCGAGCACCGAGCCCATGTTGCCCACGCCGGAGCCGGAGTAGACGTCGGCGTCGGTGTTGAGCAGCTCGGTCCACCGACCTGCCTGGGGCAGTCCCACTCGGTAGCCGTGGTGCGGGACGGCCGAGAAGTTCACGATGCACGCCAGCTGCGGACCACCCTCGGCCGATCCGGTCGACGGGTCGGCGCCGCGGCGCAGGAAGCTGAAGACGTTGTTGCTCGCGTCGTTGGCGTCGATCCACGCGAAGCCGGCCTCGTCCTGGTCCAGCGACCACAGGGCCGGGTGCTCGGCGTAGATCCGGTTCATGTCACGGATCAGGCCCTGCACGCCGCGGTGGTCGGCGTTCTCGAGCAGCCACCAGTCGAGCTCGCGGCTCTCGGCCCACTCGGACTCCTGGCCGAACTCCGAGCCCATGAACAGCAGCTGCTTGCCCGGGTGGGCCCACATGAACGCGAGGTAGGCACGCAGGTTGGCCAGCTGGCGCCAGCGGTCGCCGGGCATCTTGCGCAGCAGCGAGCCCTTGCCGTGCACGACCTCGTCGTGGCTGATCGGCAGGATGTAGTTCTCGGAGTAGGCGTAGACCATCGAGAAGGTCATCTGGTGGTGGTGGTACTGCCGGTGGACCGGGTCGTTCTGGATGTAGCCGAGGCTGTCGTGCATCCAGCCCATGTTCCACTTGAAGCCGAAGCCGAGCCCGCCGAGATGTGTCGCCCGGGTGACTCCGGGCCACGACGTGGACTCCTCGGCGATCGTGATCGCGCCGGGCACCCGCCGGTAGCAGGTGGCGTTCATCTCCTGGAGGAACTGCACCGCCTCGAGGTTCTCCCGGCCGCCGTACACGTTCGGCGTCCACTGCCCGTCCTCACGGGAGTAGTCCAGGTAGAGCATCGAGGCCACGGCGTCGACGCGCAGGCCGTCGATGTGGAACTCCTCCAGCCAGTACAGCGCGTTGGCCACCAGGAAGTTGCGGACCTCCTTGCGGCCGAAGTTGAACACGTAGGTGCCCCAGTCGGGGTGCTCGCCGCGGGACGGGTTGGGGTCCTCGTACAGCGGGGTGCCGTCGAACCGGGCGAGGGCGAACTCGTCCTTGGGGAAGTGCGCGGGGACCCAGTCGACGATCACGCCGATCCCGCCCTGGTGCAGCCGGTCGACGAGGTAGCGGAAGCCGTCGGGGTCGCCGAAACGCGACGTGGGTGCGTAGTACGACGTGACCTGGTAGCCCCACGAGCCGCCGAACGGGTGCTCCATCACCGGCAGGAACTCCACGTGCGTGAAGCCGAGCTCCTGCAGGTAGGGCACGAGCTCGTCGGCGATCTCGGCGTAGGTGTAGGGGCGGCCGTCGTAGTGCTTCTTCCACGAGCCGAGGTGCATCTCGTAGACCGACATCGGCTGCTGGTGCTGGTCGGTGCGACGGGCGCGCTCGGTCATCCAGGTGTCGTCGCCCCAGCTGTAGCCGGACTCGAAGACGACCGAGGACGTGTGCGGCGGGACCTCGGTGTGGAACGCCATCGGGTCGGCCTTCTCGCGCCACTGCCCGTCGGCGCCGAGGATCGCGAACTTGTAGCGGGTGCCCCCGCCGACGTCGGGGACGAACAGCTCCCAGATGCCGGAGGTGCCCATCTGCCGCATCGGGTGCTCGCGGCCGTCCCAGTCGTTGAAGTCGCCCTTGAGCCGGACCCCGCGGGCGTGCGGCGCCCAGACCGCGAACGAGGTCCCCTTGATCGGCCCGGTCGGGCTGTCGTAGGTGCGGATGTGGGAGCCGAGCACCTTCCACAGCTCCTCGTGGCGGCCCTCGTTGATCAGGTGCAGGTCCATCTCGCCGAGGGTGGGCAGGTAGCGGTAGGCGTCGTCGACGCGGCGCGGCTCGCTGCCGGCGTAGGCGACCTCGAGCCGGTAGTCGGGCACCTCGGGTACGTCGAGCACGCCGACCCAGATCCCGCCGTGCTCGTGCTGCAGCGGCATCGACCCGCCGTCGTGCACGACCTTGACCGAGTCGGCGAGCGGGCGGAGCACGCGCACGGTGACCGCCCCGTCGTGCGGGTGGGCACCGAGCACGGCGTGCGGGTCGCCGTGCTCCCCGGCCACGATCTGGTCGAGGATGTGGCGGTCGAGGGGCAGGGCGGTGGCAGTGCTCATCGGTCGCTGTCCTCCTGGGAGTGGTCGTCGGACTCGGAGCCGCTCGTCAGCCGGGCGATCCCCGCGAGCGGGATGCCGAGCCAGGTCGGGCGGTTGCGGGCCTCGTACACGGCCTCGTAGACGGCCTTGTCGGCCTCGTAGGCCCGCAGCAGCGTCCGCTCGACCGGCTCGAGCCGTGCGGCCGCCTCGTCGGTCGTACCCTCTCCGTCGCCGAGGTAACCGGCGAGGAAGGCGTTGCGGTTGCGCTCGGACCACTCGTGGGCGCGGTAGGCGATCTGCGGGCTGGGCTCCTCGATGTCGGCCTCGACGACCCGCGCGGCGTAGTCGAAGGAGCGGAGCATCCCCGCCACGTCGCGCCACCGCGAGTCCGGCCGGACCCGCTCGTGCAGCGGCTTGGCCGGCTCGCCCTCGAAGTCGACGATCTTCCAGCCCCGGCTCGTGCGCAGCGTCTGGCCGAGGTGGTAGTCGGCGTGGATCCGCTGGACCTGCACGGGCTCGTCGATCTCGGCAACCGCCCGGAAGATCTCCGCGAGCGGCTCACGGCAGGACTCCAGCGCCTCGACCGTGGCGACGGCGTCGTCGAGCCGGCGCAGCATGTCCGCCGACAGTGCGCGCAGCTGCTCGGCGCCCCACGTCTCGGTGGGGAACTCGTGGGCGAGGGCCTCGTGCACCTCGGCGGTGGCCATCCCCAGGCGGGCCGCCTCGCCGGCGAAGTCCCCGCCGACCTCGTCGGCGTGCAGGTCGGCCTCGGCGAACAGGTCGCGGACGCTGGCCAGGGCCAGGTCCCAGCCGTCACTGGCGGTGCGCAGCAGCTGCTGCAGCATGGCCAGCTGCAGCGGCTCGGAGCCGGGTCCCTCGCCGGGGACCTCGAGCCAGCCGTAGAGGGCCGCGACGTGGTCGCTCTCGGCGCGGGTGAGGGCCTCATGGATCTCGATGTCGGGGTTGCGGCCCGGGGTGACCTTGCGGAACACCTTCATCAAGGCGTCCTCGCCGAAGCGGACCGAGGAGTTGCTCTGCTCGCCGGAGAACAGCGAGGAGTGCGCCTCCAGGTCGAGCTCCCGGCCCTCGAGCAGGTGGAACTCGAGGTCGTCGGTGCGCTGCCGGCGGGCGAACGCGGAGAGCCACTGCTGCAGGGCGTAGCGGTCGTGCACGGCGTCGTAGACGTGGACCTCGCCGAGCTCCGCGTCCTCCCAGGTGCCGATCAGCGCATGGGCGATCCGTTCCTGCGCGGTGGGGTAGTAGGCCAGCGGCAGCTGGTAGAGCTCGGTCTGCGCCTGCTCCGCCGACCCCGTGGCCGAGGGGAAGGACACCGTGACCAGCTCGACGCGGGCGTGCGGGGCGTCGGGGCCCGGCTGCGGGTCGATCCAGCCCAGCCGCCGTACGCCGGTCACCTCCATGTCGCGGCCCTTCCCGCCGAACCAGCGGGCCTCGCCGATGTAGGCCGCGAGGTCGGTCAGGACGCGCTCGTCGACGTCGCTCACGGCGTCACCTCCAGCTGCTTGGCCGGCTGCGGGAGCCGGAACCAGTAGAAGCCGTAGGCGCCGAGGGTGAGCAGGTAGGGCAGCTCGCCGATCTGCGGGAAGCGCACACCGCCGAGGAGCTCGATCGGCTCCACGCCCTCCCAGCGCCGCAGGTCCAGCTCGACCGGCTGCGGGAACCGGGAGAGGTTGTTCACGCACAGCACCGAGTCGACGCTGCCGTCGGGGGCGACGTACTCGCGGACGTAGCTGAGCACGCTGGGGTTCGAGCCGCCGAGGTCGATGAAGTCGCCCAGCCCGAACGCCTCGTGCTTCTTGCGGGCGTGGATCATCCGCCGCGTCCAGTGCAGCAGCGAGGAGGCGTTCTCCAGCTCGGTCTCGACGTTGACCCGCTGGTAGCCGAAGACCGGGTCCTGGATCACCGGCAGGTGCAGCTTGCCGGGGGTGGCCACCGAGAAGCCGGCGTTGCGGTCGGGGGTCCACTGCATCGGGGTGCGCACGCCGTCGCGGTCACCGAGCCAGATGTTGTCGCCCATCCCGATCTCGTCGCCGTAGTACAGCATCGGCGCTCCCGGCAGGGACAGCAGGAGCGCGGTGAACAGCTCCATCTGGTTGACGTCGTTGTCCAGCAGCGGGGCGAGCCGGCGCCGGATCCCGATGTTCGCCTTCATCCGGGGGTCCTTGGCGTACTCCCCCCACATGTAGTCGCGGTCCTCGTCGGTGACCATCTCGAGGGTCAGCTCGTCGTGGTTGCGCAGGAAGATGCCCCACTGGGCGTTGGCCGGGATCGGCGGGGTCTGCTCGAGGATCTCCGAGATCGGGAACCGCGACTCCCGGCGGACCGCCATGAAGATGCGCGGCATGACCGGGAAGTGGAAGCACATGTGGCACTCGTCGCCGCCCTTGTCGAAGTCGCCGAAGTAGTCGACGACGTCGGCCGGCCACTGGTTCGCCTCGGCGAGGAGCACCTTGTCGGGGTAGTGCTCGTCGACGTACGCCCGGACCTTCTTGAGGAACTCGTGGGTCTCCTTGAGGTTCTCGCCGTTGGTGCCGGGCCGTTCGTAGAGGTAGGGGACGGCGTCGAGCCGGAAGCCGTCGATGCCCATGTCGAGCCAGAACGACAACGCGTCCAGCATCGCCTCGTGGACCTTGGGGTTGTCGAAGTTCAGGTCCGGCTGGTGGGAGAAGAACCGGTGCCAGAAGTACTGCTGCCGCACCGGGTCCCAGGTCCAGTTCGACGGCTCGGTGTCGACGAAGATGATCCGGGCCTCTTCGTAGAGCTCGTCGGTGTCGGACCACACGTAGAAGTCGCCGTACGGCCCGTCGGGGTCGTTGCGGCTGGCCTGGAACCACGGGTGCTGGTCGGAGGTGTGGTTCATGACGAAGTCGATGATCACGCGCATCCCGCGGGCGTGGGCGGCGTCGAGGAACTCGTGGAAGTCGTCGATCGTGCCGACCTCGGGCTGGATGCCGGTGTAGTCGGCCACGTCGTAGCCGCCGTCGCGCAGCGGCGAGGTGTAGAACGGCGGCACCCACAGGCAGTCCACGCCGAGCCACTCGAGGTAGTCGAGCTTCTCGGTCAGGCCCTTGAAGTCACCGACCCCGTCGCCGTTGGAGTCCTTGAAGGAGCGGACCAGGACCTCGTAGAACACCGCCTTCTTGAACCAGTCGGGCTCGTGGGCGGGCAGCCCCTCCGCGGTCTCGGGCATCTGCCCGGAGTGCGTCGCCGACTCTGTCTGAGCCTGGGTCTGGGGCTGGGTCACAGGTAGGGCCTCCGAACCGTGAAGATGTGGGCGGGCTGATGGTGGGGGTCGAGCCGCACGTAGTTGTGCTCTCCCCACGTCCACGAGTCGCCGGTCAGCTCGTCGTGGACGACGAAGCGGTCGTGCCAGTCCATACCCAGCGCCGCCATGTTCAGGTGCACGGTGGTCTCGCGGGTGGCGTGCGGATCGACGTTGACCACCACCAGCATGAGGTCGTCCTCGTGACGGCCGTCGGCGGGGCCCTTGGCGAACTTGCTGAACACCAGGATCGACTCGTCGTCGGCGTGGTGGATGGTCAGGTTGCGCAGCAGCTGGAGCGCGGGGTGCTGGCGCCGGATCTCGTTGAGCCGGGTGATATAGGGCGCCAGCGTGCGGCCGGAGGCCTCGGCGCCCTCCCAGTCGCGGATCCGGATCTGGTACTTCTCCGAGTCGAGGTACTCCTCGCTGCCCGGCTTCACCGCGACGTGCTCGAACAGCTCGAAGCCGGCGTACACGCCCCAGGTCGGCGAGGCGGTCGCCGCGATCGTCGCCCGGATCTTGAAGGCCGCCGGGCCGCCGTACTGCAGGTAGGCGTGCAGGATGTCGGGGGTGTTCACGAACAGGTTCGGCCGCAGCACGTGGCTGGTCTCGTGGGACAGCTCGGTGAGGTACTGCTCGAGCTCCCACTTGGCGTTGCGCCAGGTGAAGTACGTGTAGGACTGGTGGAAGCCGACCGTCGCCAGGGTCCGCATCATCGCCGGCTTGGTGAACGCCTCGGACAGGAACAGCACGTCCGGGTCGGTCTTCTGCACCTCGGTGAGCAGCCAGTCCCAGAACTGCACCGGCTTGGTATGCGGGTTGTCGACCCGGAAGATCCGCACCCCGTGCGACATCCAGAGGCGTACGACGCGCAGCACCTCGTGGTAGATCCCCTCGGGGTCGTTGTCGAAGTTGATCGGGTAGATGTCCTGGTACTTCTTCGGCGGGTTCTCGGCGTAGGCGATCGAGCCGTCGGCGCGGGTGGTGAACCACTCCGGGTGGCTCTTGACCCACGGGTGGTCGGGCGCCGCCTGCAGGGCGAGGTCGAGCGCCACCTCGAGGTCGAGCTCGCGGGCCCGGGCGACGAAGTCGTCGAAGTCCTCGAACGTGCCCAGGTCCGGGTGGATCGCGTCGTGGCCGCCCTCGTCGGAGCCGATCGCCCACGGCGAGCCCGGGTCGCCCTCCTCGGTGACCAGCGTGTTGTTGGGGCCCTTGCGGTTGACCTTGCCGATCGGGTGGATCGGCGGCAGGTAGACCACGTCGAAGCCCATCTCCGCGACCGCGTCGAGCCGCTTCGCCGCGGTGCGGAAGTTGCCCGAGACGACCTTGCCGGTCTTCTCGTCGACGTAGGCGCCCTCGCTGCGCGGGAAGAACTCGTACCAGCTGCCGTAGAGCGCGCGGGGGCGGTCGACGTACAGCTTGTAGGGGCCCTCGCTGGTGACCAGGTCGCGCAGCGGGTGCCGATCGAGGATGTCGTCTATCGCGTGCGAGACCGCGGCCGCGTAGCGCACGTCGTTGGGCCGGCTGATGTCCTGCATCGCGGTGATCGCGTCGTCGATCACCCGCTGGTCGGCGGCGGTCTGCGCCTTCGGGTCCGCGGGGAGGTTGTCGCGCACCCGCTTCAGCAGCAGCACGCCCTCGGCGAACATCAGCTCGACGTCGATCTCGGCGGGGATCTTGATCTCGGCGTTGTGCCGCCAGGTGGCGATCGGGTCGGACCAGCCCTCGACCGCGAACGTCCAGGCGCCCTCGCGGTCGGCAGAGACCTCCGCGCGCCACAGGTCGGGCTCCTCGGGGTCCTTGGTCATCCGGACCCAGGGACGGCGCTTGCCGTCGGGGTCGGTGAGCACCACGTCGGCGTTGAGGGCGTCGTGACCCTCGCGGAAGACGAGTGCGGTGACCTCGAAGGGCTCGCCCACGACGGCCTTGGCCGGGTAGCGGCCGAGGTCCACGACAGGGGCGACGTCCATGATGGGAATGCGTCCGACCATGTGCCCAATCTGTCCGATCGGGACCACCTCTGCAAGTAAGGGTTGGATCGTTCCAGAGTGGGTACGGGACCCGGTTCGCCGGGCCTCCCAATTTCTCAAGTTAACGTGAGAAACCGGCGCTCTGCATGGGTTGTAACCCGTGCAAAGCGCCGGTTCCTCTAGTTAACGTGGGAATTGTCCAGCGGGGTCAGTTGCGGTTGAACACCTGGAGCTCCGCGGCGCGGACCGAGAGGTCGCGGTCGGAGGCCGCCTTGCAGTCGGTGTCGTTGAGCGGGTCGTTGTCCTGCTCACCGGCGTAGCCCGCGTAGCCCGTGCACTGGTTCTCCAGCGCGACCAGGCGCACGTGCGTGGCCGGGGTGTCGGGTACGTCGAACGAACGCAGGTTCAGGTTCGGGGCGACCGGACGAGGCCGTGCACCGGGGAACGCGTTGGCCTTGCTGGTGAAGATCCGCTTCCACTTCGCCTTCGCCGTGCCGCAGCCGCTGGAGCACACCTCGATCGCGAACGACCGGAGCGCGGTGAACCGGCTGCCGGAGTCCGGGTCGCTGGTGTCGTCGCCGGCCGGGCGCAGCATCGCGCTGACATTCACCCGGCGCACCACCTGCCGACCGCCGGCGAGGTCCACCACGACGTAGGGGCTCGCGCCCTTCGCGTCGACGCTCTCGGTCTCGTTGACGCCGGCCCAGTTGGTGGCCTCGGTGTCGTCGATCAGCGCGTCGGCGTTGATCGAGCCGGCGCTGGAGCCGACCACCTTGGCGCCGGCGTGCTTGGAGGCCAGGTTGCGGGCCGCCCGCACGACCACGGTCTGCCGCTTGCCGGGCTTGACGGTGAACCGGGCCCGGTGCAGACCAGCGCCGTTGCCCTGGAACAGCAGGTCGTAGCGCCCGGGGGCGAACCTCACCGTGTCGCCGAGCTTGGTCTTGCGCAGCGTGTCCGCGACCGGGGTGACCCGGGCCTCGTAGTGGCCGACGAAGAACTTGCCGGCCAGCGGACGGCGGCCGTCCTTGGCGACGAACCGCACGCTGCCCGAGCGCAGGCCGGGAGCCTGGTAGCCGGGCCGCGGCTCGTGGGAGTCGGCGTCGGGGGTGCGAGCGTCGACGCCCATGCCGTTGCTCGCGTACGCCGCCCACAGCGTCCGCTGGTTGGCACCGCCGAAGCGCATCCGGTCAGCGGCGAGCATCGCGTCGCGGGCGTCGAGCATGCTGGTCGCGCCCTGCTGGAGCAGGAACGAGTCGAACATCAGCTGCACCCAGCGCCGGTTGCCGGGGCACCGGTCGGCCGGCAGCGGGCCGGTGTTCGAGGTGCCGATCGCGCAACGACGCTGCAGCGTCTTGTTGCTCGCCGGGAAGCGCTTGTTGTACTTGCGCACCAGAGCCTGGCGCACGTCGTACTGCACGGCGTTCCAGATCTCACCGTCGGCGTGCACCTCCGGGCCGGTGCTGTCGAAGCCGTAGTCGCCGTACTGCAGCGGGTTCCGGTTGATCGGGTAGTCGCGGATGCCGGCCTGCTTGTTGCCGGTGGCGTACGGGCCGACCGCCCACGGGTTGGAGCCGGTGGGGTAGCTGTGCGAGATCAGGTACTCCGCGGCGACCAGGTCGCCCCAGGACTCGCCCATCGCGCCACCCTGCTCGGAGGTGATGCCCTCGTCGGGACCGCCGATCATCCGGTTGGTGGTCGCGTGGGTGTACTCGTGGCCGATGATGCTCATGTCGAGGCCACCGTCGGTGCAGGGGGAGTAGAACGCCGCGGCGATCGGCTGGAACAGGTACTGGTTGGTGATCCCGGGGATGCCGTCCTGCAGCGTGATCTGGTTGGCGTTGTCGCGGCCGAGGCCGGTCAGCGCCATGTGGCCGCTGATCGCGCCGGCCTGGGCGTCGCCGACCTCCGGGTCGTTCTCGGCGAGCGGGTTCGGGTTGCCGCCGAGGTTGCGCACCTGCATGTTGTAGTTCTCCTCGGTGAAGCCGAGGAAGTACGAGTAGTCGTGCATCCGGTTGTGCGCGACGAACAGGTTGGTCACCGAGGCGTCGATGTCGTTGCCGCCGGGGACCAGGTTGGCCGGGTCGCACTTGCTGTTCTGCCAGGCGTCGGTGAACTCCGGCGTGTAGCTGCGCTCCGGGGAGACCGGGCCCTGCGCGCCACCGGGCGTCAGCGGCGACAGCCAGGCCTCACGGGTGACCGCGTTGTTGCCGAGGGTCGTCATGGTCGGCAGGCCGGTGACGAAGTCGAAGTCCCAGGGCGCCCGGGAGGCGAGGTTCTTCAGCTCGCCGGGGCTGCAGCCCTCGGCCTGGTCCCAGCACTCGGTGACCCGGTTGCCCGGCACGTGCTCGGTGGAGAAGTTCAGCTCCGGATTGGCGGTGAAGTAGCTCCACCGCGGGGGGTACGGCGCCCCCACGGCCGGCGCCTCGCTGTCGGACGTGGCGATCGTGCCGACGTACTCACCGGGCGCGGTGAACGGGACCGTCGGTGCGTCGAACGGGCACACCTCGGCGCTGTAGGTGCCGGCCGGGATCCGCTCGGCGGTGTACGTCGCGGTCTCGGGGCTGGTGAGCAGGTCACCGCTGGTCAGCAGCTCGCCGTCCGGGGCGTAGATCTTGATCACGATGTCGTTGGCGGGGTTGACCGCGGTCGCGGCGACGACGATCTGCTTGGTCTTGTCGTCGGTGATCTCGAACTCGTGGCGCGGGCCGCAGGCCTCGGCGGTGATCGCGCCCTGGATCGGAGTGGCGCCCTCGCTCGCGGTCGCAGTGAGGTGCTCGACCTTGTTCTCGCGGTGCAGGATCTTGCCGCTGGCGGCGTCGACCATCAGCGTGTAGGCCAGAGCGGCGCCGCCCTGGGAGTCGACGACGTTGGTCTCGAACACCGGCCGCACGGTGCCGTCGGCGAGCGCCAGCGCCCGCAGCCGCACCTGCTGCTCCTGGGCGAAGCCGGCCACCTTCAGCCGGGTCCAGCCGGACCGGAGGGTGTCGGTGATCTTGGTCAGCGGGGTTTCCCGGCCGACGCTGGTGGCGGCGATCTGCCAGGCCTGGACCGGCGTGAGCCGCGCCGCCTCCGGGGTCGCCTTGGCGCGCACCAGGGAGGAGGAGACGTAGACGATCCGGCCGTCCGCGACACCGACGGTCACCATGCTGCCGATCGCCGCAGGCAGCTTGCCGAACCGCTGCCGGAACAGCACTGCACGGGCGTCGCTGTCGGCCAGCTTCTGGCTCGAGACCAGCTCCAGCGCGGCGACCTGACCGCTGTCGAGGCCGAAGGCCGCCCGGTGGCGCTGCAGCCAGGCGCGGGCCGCGGCGACCTCGTCGGTGCCCGTCGCCGCCCCGAGGTCGCCCTTGGCGGGCAGGATCGAGGACGGGGTGCCGAAGCGGTTCCACCGGACGGCCGCGCCGAGCGTGCCCGCCGCCTTGCGCTGGGCCGCGGTCGGCAGGACCGAGCCGCGCAGGTCGAGGTCGGGCAGGCCGAGCGGGGAGTCGCCCCACGTGGTGAGCAGGCCGTCGGTGACCTTCTTCACCCCGCCGGCGGCCGCCTCGGCCAGGGCGGCGGGCAGCGACGGGTCGGCGGTGGTGGGGGAGCCGGTGGTCGGCGAGCCGGTGGCCGGCAGCTGGGTGAGGCCGAGGATGACGGCTGCAGCTGCCAGCGCCGAACCGGCTCGGGCGCTTCGGGGGCTCAAGGGCATGGGTGTGCCTCTCGCGGTGGGACGGTGGTCGTGGCGACCCGGGATGCCCCTTCCAACGCGGGCCGGACGGCAGGGTTACGCATGACCTTGGTCCGGACCGGTGCCCCGAAGGTGTTTGGAACGATCCATTCTCGGTATGGTCCTTCGTTGTGAAAGCCATTCGTCGATTCACCGTCCGCCCCGTCCTGCCCGAGCGCCTCGCCCCGCTCGGCGACCTGGTCCAGAACCTCCGCTGGTCCTGGCATCCGGAGACGCAGGACATCTTCGCCGCGATCGACCCCGACGCCTGGGCCTCGTGCGGGCACGACCCGGTGCGCCTGCTGGGCGGCGTCTCGGTGGAGCGGCTCGAGGAGCTGGTCCACGACCAGGAGTTCCTCGGCCGGCTCGACGCGGCGCACGCCGACCTCCAGCAGTACCTGACCGGCGAGCGCTGGTACCAGTCCCTCGGGGCGGAGGCGCCGGCCTCGATCGCGTACTTCTCACCGGAGTTCGGCATCACCGCGGTGCTGCCGCAGTACTCCGGCGGCCTGGGCATCCTGGCCGGCGACCACCTCAAGACCGCCAGCGACCTCGGCATCCCGATCGTCGGCGTCGGCCTGCTCTACCGGCACGGCTACTTCCAGCAGTCGCTGTCGCCGGAGGCCTGGCAGGAGGAGACCTATCCGGTCGTCGACCCCGACGGGCTGCCGCTGTCGGTGCTCCGCGAGGAGGACGGTACGCCGGCGCAGGTGACCGTCGGACTCCCCGGCGGCGACCAGCTCACCGCCCGGATCTGGGTCGCCCAGGTCGGCCGGGTGCCGCTGCTGATGCTCGACTCCGACGTCGAGGAGAACACCGAGATCCTCCGCGACGTGACCGACCGGCTCTACGGCGGCAACACCGAGCACCGGCTGCGCCAGGAGATGCTGCTCGGGATCGGTGGCGTCCGGGCGCTGCGGGTCTACTCCCGGATCACCGGTGCTCCCGCGCCCGAGGTGTTCCACACCAACGAGGGCCACGCCGGCTTCCTCGGCCTCGAGCGGATCCGCGAGCTCACCGAGGGCCCCGCGGCGCTCGACTTCGACACCGCCCTCGAGGTCTCCCGCGCCGGCACGGTGTTCACCACGCACACCCCGGTGCCCGCGGGCATCGACCGGTTCCCCCGGGAGCTGGTCGAGCAGTACTTCGGCGGAGACAACGCCTGCCACGGCGTGCCGATCGAGAACATCCTGGCGCTGGGCACCGAGGACTACGAGGGCGGCGACCCGGCGGTGTTCAACATGGCCGTGATGGGGCTGCGCCTGGCCCAGCGGGCCAACGGCGTCTCCCAGCTGCACGGCAAGGTCAGCCGGCGGATGTTCGGTGGCCTGTGGCCCGACTTCGACGCCGACGAACGCCCGATCGCCTCGATCACCAACGGCGTGCACGCCCCGACCTGGGTGGCGCGCGAGGTGTTCGGCCTGGCCCGCGAAGCCGGCGTCGACGTCGCCACGGCACAGCCCGACGAGATCTTCATGGCCGCCGACAAGATCGCCCCGGAGCGGATCTGGGAGACCAAGCGCCAGCTGCGCCAGCGGCTCGTCGACGACGCACGGCGCCGGCTGTCGGAGTCGTGGCAGCACCGCGGCGCGGCCCCGGCCGAGCTGAAGTGGATCGACTCCGCGCTCGACCCCGACGTGCTCACGATCGGGTTCGCGCGCCGCGTCCCGTCGTACAAGCGGCTCACGCTGATGCTGCGCGACCCCGAGCGGCTCAAGCGGATCCTGCTGCACCCCGAGCGGCCGGTGCAGCTGGTGATCGCGGGCAAGGCGCACCCCGCCGACGAGGGCGGCAAGCGGCTGATCCAGGAGATCGTGCGGTTCTCCGACGACCCGGAGGTGCGCCACCGGATCGTGTTCCTGCCCAACTACGACATCTCGATGGCGCAGCCGCTCTACCCCGGCTGCGACGTGTGGCTGAACAACCCGCTGCGTCCCTATGAGGCGTGCGGCACCTCGGGGATGAAGGCCGCGCTGAACGGCGGGCTGAACCTGTCGATCCTCGACGGCTGGTGGGACGAGTGGTACGACGGCCACAACGGCTGGGCGATCCCCTCGGCCGACGGGGTCGAGGACGAGCACCGTCGCGACGACCTCGAGGCGACCGCGCTGTACGACCTGATCGAGAACGAGGTCGCCCCGCGGTTCTACGACCACGACGAGCAGGGCGTGCCGATCCGGTGGATCGAGATGGTCCGGCACACGCTGAAGTCGCTCGGGCCCAAGGTGATCTCGACGCGGATGCTGCGCGACTACGTCGAGCAGCTCTACACCCCGTCGGCGAACACCTCGCGGGCGCTCAACCACGACTACGCCGGTGCTCGCGACCTGGCCGAGTGGAAGCACCGGGTCGCCGGCGCGTGGCAGGGCGTCGCGATCGACCACGTCGACTCCAGCGGCGTCGGGGACACCCCGGAGATCGGGCAGACGCTGACCCTGTCGGTCTACGTCTCGCTCGGGGAGCTCTCGCCCGACGACGTCGAGGTGCAGGTGGTGCACGGCCGGATCCGGTTCGACGACGAGCTGGTCGACACCCACGCCGAGCCGCTGCAGCTGGCCGAGACCTACGAGGGCGGGCGGCACCGCTACGAGGGGTCGGTGGCGCTGAAGCAGACCGGTCCGTTCGGCTACACCACCCGGATCCTGCCGCGGCACGAGGCGCTGGCCTCTCCGGCCGAGCTCGGGTTCGTGGTCGACCCCTGATCGACGTACGGCGCGGCCGGGGGCACGTCCAGCGGGACGAGCCCCCGGCCGTCTACTTCCGCGGTGCTGTGGACGCTTCGCACGCCTCACGCCGCGTGTGAAGCGTCGGTAACCCCGCGTTACAGCGGGGAGGCGGGGGGCCGGGCCGGGGTGCCCGGTCAGATCTGGCGGATGACCAGCATCGACCGGGCCGCGATGTCGATCACGTCGCCGGCCGCGACTTGCTCGCCGACGTGGTGGCCCTCGTCGGTGCTGAGCACGACCTCGCCGGCCTTGACCCAGTCCTGGTCGGGCAGCGCGACGACGCCCGGCTCGGGGTGGGCGTTGAACCAGATCAGGAACGACGCGTCGTGCAGCTGCTCGCCGTACGGCCCCGGGGCCCGCAGCGGGTCGCCGGAGAGGAACATCCCGAACTGGTGCAGCCGGGGGTCGGACCAGTCGGCGTCGGTCATCTCCCGGCCGGCCGGGTGGATCCAGGCCAGGTCCTTGGGCCCGCCGGGGACCGTCGGCCGGCCCTCGAGGTAGTGCCGTTGCCGCAGCGCGGGGTGCTCGCGCCGCAGCCGGAGCACGGTCTTGGTCACCTCGTAGATGTCGAGCCAGGCGTCGTCGGGACGCCAGTCCATCCAGGAGATCTCGTTGTCCTGGGTGTAGGCGTTGTTGTTGCCGCGCTGGGTGCGGCCGCGCTCGTCGCCGGCGGTGATCATCGGCACGCCGTTGCTCAGACACAGCGTCGCGATCAGGTTCGCCGCCTGCCGCCGCCGCAGCGCGATGATCTCCGGGTCGTCGGTCTCGCCCTCGACCCCGCAGTTCCAGGACCGGTTGTTGTCGGTGCCGTCGCGGTTGTCCTCGCCGTTGGCCTCGTTGTGCTTGTGGTTGTAGGAGACCAGGTCGCGCAGGGTGAACCCGTCGTGCGCGGTGATGAAGTTGACCGAGGCGTAGGGCAGCCGGCCGTCGTCGGCGTACAGGTCGCTGGAGCCGGCGATCCGCGAGGCCACCTCGGCGATGCCGCCGGACTGCAGCCGCCAGAAGTCGCGGATCGTGTCGCGGTACTTGTCGTTCCACTCGCACCACGGCGGCGGGAAGTTGCCGACCTGGTAGCCGTCCATGCTGGCGTCCCACGGCTCGGCGATCAGCTTCACGTTGCGCAGCACCGGGTCCTGGCCGACGGCGGTCAGGAAGTTCGCGCCCATGTCGACGGTGAGCCGGGTGCGGGTCAGCGCCGGGGTGAGGTCGAAGCGGAACCCGTCGACGTGCATCTCGGTGACCCAGTAGCGCAGCGAGTCGAGGATCATCCGCAGTGGCTGCGGGCGTGAGGCGTTCACGGTGTTGCCGCAGCCGGTGACGTCCCAGTACGTCGCCGGGTCGTGCACCGGGTCGACGCGCTTGTAGTAGCCGCGGTCGTCGAGCCCACGGAAGCTGAGCGTCGGGCCGAGCGGGCCGCCCTCGGCGGTGTGGTTGTAGACCACGTCGAGGATCACCTCGAGGCCGGCGGCGTGGAAGGCCTTGACCATCGCCTTGAACTCCGAGACCTGCTGGCCGAGGTCGCCGCTGGAGCTGTAGGCGTTGTGCGGGGCGAAGAACCCGATCGAGTTGTAGCCCCAGTAGTTCACCAGACCGCGCTCGGCGAGCGCCGGCTCGGAGACGAACTGGTGGATCGGGAGCAGCTCGACGGTGGTGATCCCGAGGTCCTTGAGGTAGTCGACCACCGCCGGGGTCGCGAGGCCGGCGTAGGTGCCGCGCAGGTGCTCGGGCACCCGGTCGTGCAGCTGGGTGAACCCCTTGACGTGCAGCTCGTAGATGACGGTGTCGGTCAGCTTGTAGTGCGGCCGCACCCACTGGTCGTCGCCCCAGTCGAACTCGTCGTGCACGACGACGCTCTTGGCCATGTACGGCGCCGAGTCGTGGTCGTTGAGCGTGTGCTCCTTCGCGGCGCGGACCGCCTTGTCGTCCTCGGGGTCGGGGAGGACGTAGCTGAAGATCTCCGGCCCGGGTACGACGGTCCCGCTGATCGCGCGAGCGTAGGGGTCGAGCAGCAGCTTGTGGGGGTTGAACCGCAGTCCGTTCGCGGGGTCCCACGGGCCCTCGGCGCGGAACCCGTAGCGCTGGCCGACCGGGACACCGGGGACCGCGCCGTGCCAGATGCCGAGGGTGCGCTCGGTGAGCTCGTGACGGCGCTCGACCTCGCCGTACTCGTCGGCGTCGAACAGGCTCACCCAGACCCGGGTCGCCTCGGGGGCGTAGACCGCGAAGTTGGTGGCGTCGGGCGACCAGGTGGCACCGAGCGGCTCGTGCTGGCCGGGCCACACGGCCGTCTCGTCCTGCTCCTCGGACCACACTCGCGGGTTCACGGGCACCATTCTCTCCGACCCTTGGGGGGACAAACCGGACAACGGGCGGGGTCGTCATCCACCTGTGACCCACGGCGCCCCCGGGCCACCTCCCGCACCCGCCGCGGTCTAGGCTGCCAAGCACCCTATCCGGCTAGCAGAGGAGTGCATCGTGGGCGAGTTCGTGCGGGTCGAGGTCGAGGACGGCGTGGGGACGATCCGGGTCGACCGGCCCAAGATGAACGCGCTCAACGCCCAGGTCCAGGAGGAGATCCGCGCGGCAGCGGCCGAGTGCACCGAGCGTGACGACATCAAGGCCGTGGTGGTCTACGGCGGGGAGAAGGTGTTCGCGGCGGGCGCGGACGTCAAGGAGATGGCCGACATGTCCTACACGGACATGGTCAAGCGCTCCGGTGCGCTGCAGTCGTCGTTCACCGCCGTGGCCAGGATCCCCAAGCCGGTCGTCGCCGCGGTCACCGGCTACGCACTCGGCGGCGGGTGCGAGCTCGCGATGTGTGCCGACATCCGGGTCGCCGCCGACAACGCCGTGCTCGGCCAGCCGGAGATCCTGCTCGGGATCATCCCCGGGGCCGGCGGCACGCAGCGGCTGACCCGGCTCGTCGGCCCGGCCAAGGCCAAGGACCTGATCTTCACCGGCCGCTTCGTCAAGGCCGACGAGGCGCTCGCGATCGGGCTGGTCGACAAGGTCGTGCCGGCGGCCGATGTGTACACCGAGGCGGTGGCCTGGGCCAAGCAGTTCACCGGTGCGGCGACGTACGCACTGCGCGCCGCCAAGGAGGCGGTCGACCGGGGCCTCGAGGTCGACCTCGAGACCGGCCTGGAGATCGAGCGGCAGCAGTTCGCCGCCCTGTTCGCCACCGAGGACCGCACGATCGGGATGAGGTCCTTCGTCGAGCAGGGTCCCGGCAAGGCCGAGTTCGTCGGCCGCTGACAACCACGGTCCGGACAGGTTCTCCGGCCGCTCCGAGGTCGGCTATCGTGCGGATACCTCGGACAAGGAGTGACAGTGACTGACGCAAGCAGCGGCACCGAAGGCGAGGCCGCGGACACCGCGACCGGCCGCCGTGGGCGCCGTGCTTCCGGGGGGAGCACCGCGAAGGTGAAAAGGGGCGCCGACCTGGTGCGCAGCCAGGTCGCCACGATCGTGTGGCTGGTCGCCGTGGTCTGCGCGCTGTTCCTCGCCGTCGGCGCCCTGCTGATCGCGCTGAAGGCCAACGAGGACAACAGCATCGTGCAGTTCGTCATCAACGGGGCGGAGTCGCTGGACGGGCCGTTCAGCCTCGACGCGGGGATCTTCACCTTCCCCGACGACGCCGACGGCCGGGTCAAGAGCGCCCTGACGAACTGGGGAATCGCGGCCGTGGTGTACCTGGTGATAGGCAAGATCCTGGACCGGATCATCCGGCCGTGACAGCAGCGCAACTCGCTCCCGGAAGGCTCGCGAGCGTGTGATCGAACGCACCTGACCGCGCGGTTCCTCTGCTAGCTACCTGCTAGTAACCTCGGGGGACACGTGGGCGGGTGACCGTCAGAGACGAGTGCACAGGAGGGGCCCTCAGGGCCGAGACTGCCATGAACATTGTCGTGTGTGTGAAGTACGTTCCCGATGCGACCGCCGATCGGCAATTCGAGGCTGACAACACCGTCGACCGCGTCGGCGTGGACGGCCTGCTGTCGGAGCTCGACGAGTACGCCGTCGAGCAGGCCCTGCAGCTCAAGGAGAAGAACGAAGGCACCGAGGTCACCGTGCTGACCGTCGGCCCCGAGCAAGCCGTCGACGCGATCCGCAAGGGTCTGCAGATGGGCGCCGACAAGGGCGTGCACGTCGTCGACGACGCGGTCGCCGGCTCCGACGCGATCGCCACCTCCCTGGTGCTCGCCGAGGCGATCAAGAAGCTCGACCACGACCTGGTCGTGTGTGGCATGGCCTCCACCGACGGCACCATGGGCGTCGTCCCGGCGATGCTGGCCGAGCGGCTCGGCCTCCCGCAGGTCACCCTCGGCTCGGTCATCGAGATGCAGGGCAAGGAGGTCCGGATCAAGCGCGACGGTGACACCGCCACCGAGATCATCGGTGGCACCGCGCCGCTCGTGCTCAGCGTGACCGACCAGTCCGGCGAGGCCCGTTACCCGTCCTTCAAGGGGATCATGGCCGCCAAGAAGAAGCCGGTCGAGACCTGGTCGCTGTCCGACCTCGGTGTCGACGCCTCCCAGGTCGGCCTGTCCGCCGCCTGGTCGCAGGTCGAGGACACCGCCGCTCGCCCGCCGCGCACGCAGGGCGAGATCGTCACCGACGAGGACGGCTCGGGCGCCACCGCGCTGGTCGAGTTCCTCGCGTCGAAGAAGTTCATCTGAGGAAGGTCGGGTAACTGACATGAGCGAGATCCTGGTTCTGGTCGACCACGTCGACGGTGCAGTACGCAAGCCGACCTACGAGCTCCTGACGATCGCGCGCCGCCTGGGCGAGCCGTCGGCGGTGTTCATCGGCGCCCCGTCCGACGACGCCGTCGCCTCGCTGAAGGGCTACGGCGCGGCGAAGATCTACACAGTCGACGACGCGGAGATCAAGGGCTACCTGGTGGCCCCGAAGGCCGAGGCGCTGCAGCAGCTGGTCGAGAAGACCAGCCCGGCCGCCGTACTCATCTCCTCCAGCGCCGAGGGCAAGGAGATCGCGGGCCGGCTCGCGATCAAGATCGACTCCGGTCTGATCACCGACGCCGTCGACGTGCAGGAGGGTCCGGTGACCACGCAGTCGGTGTTCGCGGGCAACTACACCGTGCAGGCGAAGGTCACCAAGGGCACCCCGATCATCACGGTCAAGCCGAACGCCGCGACGCCCGAGCAGGCCGAGGGTGCCGGTGCGGTCGAGCAGGTGGCGGTGACCATCTCCGACGCCGCGAAGGCCGCGAAGATCGTCGCCTCCGAGCCGCGCAAGGCCACCGGCCGCCCCGAGCTCACCGAGGCCGCGATCGTGGTCTCCGGTGGTCGTGGCACCGGCGGCAACTTCGAGCCGGTCGAGAAGTTCGCCGACTCGCTCGGTGCTGCGGTCGGTGCGTCCCGGGCCGCGGTCGACTCCGGCTGGTACCCGCACTCGTTCCAGGTCGGTCAGACCGGCAAGACGGTCTCCCCGCAGCTGTACGTCGCCGCCGGCATCTCCGGAGCGATCCAGCACCGCGCCGGCATGCAGACCTCGAAGACCATCGTGGCGATCAACAAGGACGAGGAGGCGCCGCTCTTCGAGCTCGTCGACTTCGGTGTGGTGGGCGACCTCCACGCGGTCCTTCCCGCCGCGACCGAGGGCGTCAACCAGCGCAAGGGCTGACCGCCTGCTCCGTCTCACGCGAAACGCCCCTCCGGCCCGGTGGCCGGAGGGGCGTTCTGCATCCCGGTGGTTGAGGCGTCGCCCTGAGGAGGGCGAGGAACGCGCCCGTCTCGAAGGGACGAGCGAAGCGACCCCGGTGGTTGAGGAGGAGCGAAGCGACGTCTCGAAACCACGGGACCGCCCGCGCAGTCTCAGCGGTGCGCCTCCGGGTCCTGCAGCCACCCGCACTTGCGCGCCATCGCGACCGCCTCGAGCTGGGAGCTCACCCCGAACTTCGTGAGGATCCCGCGCACCTGCGTGCGGACCGTGGTCTGCGCGACCGTCCACTCCTGCGCCAGGCACGCGACGGTCTTGCCTTCGGCCAGCGCGACGAGCACCTCGCGTTCCCGCGGCGTGAGCCGGGCGAACGCCCGGTCGCGCACCTGCTCCTCGCGTCGCTGACGGCGCAGCTCGAACAGCAGGTCGTGGCGCAGCGAGGGGTCCATGACGTCCTCGCCGGCGGCGGCCTGGGTGACCGTGTCGATGAGTACGTCGACCGGCGCGGTCTTGTTCAGGAAGCCAACGGCGCCGGCCTCGATCGTGGCCGCGAGACGCAGCCGGTCGGTCACCGACGTCATCACCAGGACCCGTGCCCCCATCGCGACGAGGTGGGTGATCAGCCGGGTCCCGTCGCCGATCGGCTCGCCGAGCTCGAGGTCGAGCAGCACCAGGTCGGGCCGGAAGCGACGTAGGTCCTCGAGCACCTGGGCCCCGTCCGAGAGGGTGGGCACGAGCACGTCCAGGCCCGTCGCCTCCAGGGTGAACCCGAGGCTCTGCGCGAGGAGCGCGTGGTCCTCGATGATCGCGACCTTCGTCGAGGCGGGACCGGCCAGTCGCTCACGCTGGGGCTGAGCCTGGAAGGGCACGCGCGGGGCCGGCCGCTCGGTGAGCATGACGCGGCGCACCTGCGGATGGATCTGCACGGTCATCGGATCGCCTCCGACGACTCTTGCGTGGCCGGCGGCGCGGCCATCAGCGTCAGCGAGTAGCACATCTCGCCGTCGGGCCCCTCGCGATGCTCGATGGTGCCGTTCTGGTTGGCCATCAGCCGCGTCGCGACGTACAGCCCGAGACCACTCCGGCTCTGCCCGTTGCAGCCCGCCGCGTGACGGCCACGCGATGGCAGCACGGGGTGCCGGCTCAGCTCGACGCGCACGACGGGGAAGTCTTCCTCGACGGTGAGCGACACGTGCTGTCCGGCGGGGACGGGCTGCAGGTTGCTGAAGAGCGTGCCGAGCACGACTCCCAGGTCCGCGGAGAACCCGCGGACCGTGACGTCGTCGATCTCGCTGTGGATCTCCAGTCCGCCCTCGCGTTGTGCGACGAGGATCGGTTCGAGCACAGTGCCGATCGGGAACTCCTCCATCGCGGGGGAGTCCGCGCGCCGCAGCAGGTGCTCGAGGTGGCCGATCTCGTTCATCACCGAGCCGCGGAGCTCGTCGGCCTTCTCGGCCGACAGCCGGTCACCCTGGTAGGTGAGCACCGTCATCGCCATCCGCAGTGCTGCCATCGCGTTGCGGCTGTCGTGCGCGAGGTGCCGCCGCCACTCGTGCTGCTCGGCGAGCACGTCCTCGGCGCGAGCGAGTGCTCGCGTCACCGCGCGATGGCTCAGCACCCGCGCGCGGCTGCCGGCACGCAGGTCGAGCAGTGTGACGGCCAGCGTCATCGCGGCCGTCGCGAACAGCAGGGCGGCGGCCGGGAAGCTCCACTGCCCAGGCTCGACGATCGCGACCGTCCGGCAGAGTCCGACCAGCACCATGCCTGCCATGAGTGCTGCAGCAGTGGTCACCCAGCGCTCGTCGAGCTTGCGCGCCTTGATGGTGTACATGGTCAGCAACGTCGCCCAGGTCGCCAGCGCAGCGAGCTCCAGCACGACGTGCGTGGCCGGGGACAGCCCGGCATCGGCGGCGAACACCCGGCCGATCAGCACCAGCAGCGCGATGCCGACCAGCGGCGACATGACCGTCGAGAAGGTCACCGGCTTCTGCCGGTCCGCGGCATGAGGCGCCTGCAGCGCAGCGATGATCAGCACGGCCGCGGCGATCGTGGCGAGCAGCCCCGAAACGGGATGGAGCCGCGTGCCATCGTCGTACACGAGACCGGACGCGCTCGACACTGGGACCGCGAGTCCCCCGTAGACCGCGAGTGCCAGCCCGATCAACGCGCTGGGACTCTCGGACGTGATCCGCCACCGGGCCAGGCCGAC
Organism: Nocardioides pakistanensis; assembly: GCF_054781215.1. Taxonomy (NCBI): domain Bacteria; kingdom Bacillati; phylum Actinomycetota; class Actinomycetes; order Propionibacteriales; family Nocardioidaceae; genus Nocardioides; species Nocardioides pakistanensis. Next base: position 245,280 of record NZ_BAAGUV010000002.1, read on the forward strand.
GAGGCCTGCGGCCACGAAGAGCAGAGCCGCAGTCATCTCGAGCGAGTTGACCAGCCCCCCGGCTGTCAGGCTCGCACCCTGGCTGCTGGCCACGGTCAGCGCGGTGCCGAGGACCACGACGTTGGTCGTCAGGATCGTCGGTGCGCTTGTCACATTGGTCGGGGAGAAATGCCGTAGCCATCCCCCCTGGGTCCCCACCCAGTAATAAACCCCCACGGCACCGAGTGTCCGGCATCGCTTCGGCGTGTCGGCAGGGGCCGAACGGGTCGAATCAGTGCCGCCCGGAAGGACTAGTCGGGGTGTGACATTGCGTGTCTTCGTCGGCGATTCCGGACATTTGGCTAGGAGGTCGGTCAGCCTCGTGTCCGGCGCCGGCCCGCCGCCATGAGGACTGAGCCGGCGGTCAGCAGTCCCGCGGTAAGGAGGAGCAGCAGGAGGCTCACCTGCGCCCCGGTGGCCGGGAGTCCGCCGACGATGCTCGGACCGGTGCCGGGTCGCGGTCGCTCACCTTCGACGCCCGCAACCTCGTCCTCGTCCTTCTCGTCGTCGGTCGGGCCTGCGGTGGGTGTCGCGGTCGCCTCGGTCGGGGCCACGGTCGGCTGGTCTGTCGGCTGCTCCGTGGGCTTGTCCGTGGGCTCGGTGGTCGGCTGGTTGGTCGGCTCCTCGCTCGGACCGTCGGTGGGTACCACGATCGTCGGTACGTCGGGCGTCGACCCGGCCGTGATCTCCCACTCGAGGTCGTAGCGGATCGCGTCCGTCATGACCGCGTTCGGCGCCTCGACCGGCAGGTGCGAGACGAAGTTGACTCGCCACGCGGCCGAGGCGGGAATCATCCGGTCGACCACGACACCCGTGCTGAGATCCTTGAGGCTGCCTGTCCAGATGGTGCCGAGGCCGGCATCGGCGCTCTCGACCGAGAGTCGCAGCCAGTCCCCGAGCTCGCCCTCGTGCTCACCGCAGGTGGCGTCGCGACCTTCGTTGATCTCTGGCTCGAGGCATCCGCGCTCTTCATCAACCACTGCGCGGGCGGTGAGCTTGAGTCGACCCGCGAGCTTGTACTGGTTCCGGACCTCGTACGTCGTTGCCACGGTGTCGCCGGGCTGCATCGGCCCGACCGATTGCCCTCCGCCGGGAGTCACGAACGACGTTCGGGCCGCTGCCGGAAGGGCGAAGAAGAGTGCAGCGACCAGAGCAGCGGAGACGCTGAGCCGTGTCCGTGTCGACATCCTCATTGCTTCTCTCCTGCTGTGTCTTCTCGCACTTCTGATGGGTTCGCTCTGTGTGATGCCATCGAGTCACGACGTGGGCTCGTCGGGCGCCGGCTCTGTGTCCGTCACCTCGGAGGACTCGAGCTCCTGAACCTCAGGCGTCGAGATCTCGGCCGACTCGGGGTCCTCGACCAACTCGTCGGCGGACGCCGTTTCCTCGGTTCGCTCTTCCGGTGGTTCCGCCAGCACTTTCGAGTCATCGCCGGTATCGGCAGGTGCTAGCTTCTCTTCCTGCAACGACTGACTCTTTGTGATGCTTGGCTTCTTCTCTGACTCCGGCTCACCGCTCTGGAGAAGGAGCAGCAGGTTCGCCTGGTCTTCGAGGTTGGACAGGTTCAGCCCGAACGGCAGGGAGTTCGTGTCGAAGATCCGCTCACATCCGTGGAAGGTGTCTTTGCCGTTGTCACCGATACAGATGTCGCAGTCGCCAGGTCCGCCGTCGAGGTAGTCCTTGCCGTTTCCGCTTAACAACAAGTCGTTACCGGGGCCCCCGAGCAGAATGTCCTTGCCGTTCTCGTGCTCGCGGCCGAGCGCGCCGAGGATGTCGTTCCCCTCGCCACCCACCAAGCAGTCGTTCTGGTTTCCACCCTTCAAAACGTCGTTCCCGCCTAGACCGAGAATCACCTGGGGATAGACGCCATTCTTCTTCTCGAGCTGCCAGGCCAAGAGCACGTCCACGCCAGCTGTACCTGTGAACACGGTGGCGTGCGGCTTGTCGAGGATCTCGTCGCAGATGGCGGGAGTGGTCTGCCAAGTGCCGGCACTCAATTCGCCCTTGATGGTTTCCAGGTCGTAGAGGTAGCTCGAAGTGGATGGGGTGCTCGACGCCGCGACAGCGACCAACAGGCCGCTGACAAGTGCTCCTGCGGCCGTGGCGGCGGTGCTGCGCTTCATGACGTCACCGCGGGTTCGTGAACCTTCGTGGACTGCGACGCCTTCCTGCTCTCCCCGCCGGTGAAGAGCAGGAGGAGCACCAAGGCTGCGAGCGCTCCTGCGCCAGCCGGCGTCTTCACGAAGTTGACGGCATACCCGAGCAGTGGCACCCCGAACTTCGCGGTACCCACAACGTTGCGGGGGTCGAGCGGGGCAGGATCACGACTCTTGTTCGCATCACCCTTAGTCACATACGTCACCCGCTCAGAGTCACCGTTTCGGGCGGTGCGCCGCTCGACAACGCGGTGCGTCGTCATACCGGATTCCGTGTTGAAGGAGACCACATCCCCCACGCGCAGCGTCATTCCGTCAGTGGGGGCTGCGACAATGACGGCGCCCGCATTGAATGTGGGGCTCATGCTTCCGGACGTGACAACGTACGGCGTCCAGCCGAACAGGCGCGGCGCAACGAGGACGGCCAGCGTCGTCACGGTCACCATCGCGACCAGCGACCCAGATATCCAACGAACCCATCTTGCCAGCATTCCTTGACACCTCAGATCGTGGGACCCCGAGGGGTGCGGGTGACCGCACCCCTCGGGTAAATGGAAGGTCTCGCGTGTGCGCTAGTCGAGTTGGGCGCCGGGGTTCTGACCGTCCTGGACGAGCGCCAGATCAAGCGCGAAGCTGAACGAATCAGTCATGATCTGGTTGCCGTCCGACCGGTTTCCGAGAGGCACGTCGACGTAGATGGTGCCCTGCCAGACATCGGTGGGGCTGAGATCTCCAAGGACGCCACTGACGTTCTGCGGGGCGGAGAACCAACCGACGTTCTTGATGCTCGTACCGCCAACCCCCGGGATTCCGATCTGGACGTATTCGCCGAGTTCGCCGGCCGGCCCGGTGTCGCCTGCCTGACTCTCCTCGTCCGTGAACCCATTCTCGAGGTTGCTGATGTCGTCAACCTGAAGCCAGAGCTCGCCACCGCAGTCGCCGAGGTTCTGTACCTTCACAGCGACCTCGTAATAGTCGCCGGGGTGGACGCCCGTGATCGAGATGTTCCCGCTATTGTTCACCACGACCGCGTCTGTGTTGTTGGGGTCGTTCGTCTTTCCTTCGGCTACCACGGTCTCGTAGCTGAGGTCGAAGCCACAGGCCTCGATGGAGTTCGTGAAGGTCTCCGCGTCGTAGTAGAACGCGGAGGTGCCACCGGTGGCGGCGACACCGGCCGCGACGGCGGCAATGCTGAGACCGCTTAGGCCGAGCTTCTTCAGGTTGTTCATGGGATTCCCCTCTTTGATTCCCCCCCGGGAACTCCCCGGGACACCACCTCACCTTGCTTGGCGGCAGCACCCTGACTCATCGTCAATATTGACGAAACGCCGGATCCTCAGGCATGCAAGGGCAAGATCGGCCCTGCCCAACGTCCGCGCAGCCAGCGGTCGTGGCTGGCGACGACGACGGTGCCGAGCGAGGTCTGCAGCGCTTCCTCGAGCTCCTCGGCCAGCGTCAGCGAGATGTGGTTGGTCGGCTCGTCGAGGAGCAGCAGGTCGGGGGAGCGGGCGATCAGGATCGCCAGCGCGAGCCGACGCTGCTGACCAATGCTCAGCACGCCGACCGGCCGGGTCAGGTCACGCGGGTGCAGGAGTCCCAGTTCCGCGAGGGCGGTTGGCGCGCCGGTCGCCGCGGCGTACGCCTCCAGCACCAAGCGGTCGGCACGGCTGAAGACCACCTCCTGCGGCAGGTGACCGATGCGCCGCGCGGCGACCTGGAGGTGGCCGGAAGCTGACAGCTCCCCGGCGAGCACCTTCAGCAAGGTCGACTTGCCCGAGCCGTTCGCTCCGGTGACCAGCAGTTCCTCGCCGGGGGAGAGGTCCAACCTGGGCACATGCAGTCGACCGGGTACGACGAGGTCGCGCGCGAGCACACTCGCAGCGCCGTCGCCGGTCAGGGTGCCGTTGAACGCAAGCGGTCGCGGTGGCTGGGGGATCCGGTCGCGTTCGAGCACCTCGATCCGCCGCTCGGTGTCGCGCACGCGACGACTGATGGCCTTGGCAACCTTCTGTCCCTTGCCGAAGTAGATGAACTTGTCGCCGTCCCGCGGCGGACGGTTGTGTGGCGCCACAGCGCGCGCAGTCGTCCGAGCCGCGTGTCGAAGGTCGTTGAGCTCGTCCTGCTGGGCGAGGAACGCCTCCTCCCATCGCCGGCGCGCGTCACGCTTGACGGCGAGATAGGCGGTGTAACCGCCGGTGAACCTGTTGCCACCCGAGCCGTCGAGGCCGAGGTGCATCGGGTCGAGGTCGAGGATCGTCGAGCAGACGTTGTCGAGGAACGTCCGGTCGTGCGAGGCGACCACCACCACGCCCGGCAGGTCGCACAGGAAGTCCTCGAGGAACGCCACCGCGGCATCGTCGAGGTGGTTGGTCGGCTCGTCGAGGAGCACGCACTCGGGACGACGCGTGATCAGCGCAGCCAGCGCGAGTCTCATCCGTTGGCCGCCCGACATGGACCCGACCGGCCGAGAACGGTCGACAGCGTCGAGTCCCAGCCGCGCGGCGGCTGCCTCGGCCCGGTGGTCGGCGTTCCACGCGTCGTGGGTCGTCGCCCAGTCCAGGAGCGCGGAGTAGTCGCCCTGGGCCGCCGGGTCGTCGAGACGAGCTGCGAGCCGCTCGAGCCCTGCGACTGCGTCGAGCAACGGAGCGAGCGCCTCGTCGAGCACGTCGCCGACGGTCGCGCCTTCGGCGAATGTCGGCTCCTGTGTCAGGTACGCCAGGTCCGCCGGTCGCGCGACCGAGCCGCCGTCGGCAGGCTCGGTGCCCGACAGGATGCGGAGCAGGGTGGACTTGCCGGCGCCGTTCTCGCCGACAAGTCCGAGCGGCCGGCCGGGTTCGGCGACGAGGTCGACGCCGCCGAGGACGACGCGATCGCCGTAGGCACGCGTGACGTCGCGGGCGACGAGTGCGGACAGGGAGGAGTGGATCTGGATAGACATCAGCGACACCGTTCGTGACGGGATGAGCACTCGCCGGGCCGATGCCGCTCACTGGAGGAGGGCGCCGCGGACGCGAGTGAGGCCGATGTCAGTTCTTCATGTCGCGGACGAGTGTGGCCGCAGGCGATGGCACTCCGCAACGCCTTTTCGCGGTCCCGCATCGCTAGGGTCGGCGAGGTGACCACGACACAGGTGCGAGGGCGGCTAGTCACGCCGACAGGAGTGGTCGAGGACGGACTGGTCGTCGTCACCGCTTCCGCCATCGAGTACGTCGGTCCCGCTGCCGCGGGGACTGCCCCAGCCGACGGGGCAGGGATCGTAACGGCCCCGCACGACGGGTTCGTCCTTCCCGGCCTCGTCGACGTACACGGCCACGGCGGGGGAGGCGCCTCATTCACGGCCGGCGAGGCAGACCAGATCGCCACTGCCACCAGCGAGCACGCCCGCCACGGCACGACCACGATGCTGGCGAGCACGGTCACCGACGCGCCCGACCGCATGCTGCAGGCGGTGGCCGCGCTGACCGAGGCGGTCGGGCGCGGTGAGCTCGCGGGGATCCACGTTGAGGGGCCCTTCCTCGCCGAAAGCCGTTGTGGCGCACAGGATCCTCGCTACCTGAGCCGTCCCGACGTCGCATTCAGCCGCGACATGCTCGACGCCGGACAAGGCCGCATCAAGGTGATGACGATCGCCCCGGAGGTGACTGGCGCGGACGCGGTGATCGAGCTGTTGCTCGAGCACAGCGTGGTCCCCGCAGTCGGGCACACGGACGCGGATGCCGAGCGCGTCCGCGAGACCCTCGCCCGCACCCACTCCGCGCTGGGTCGGCCCGGCCTGGTCACCCACCTCTTCAACGGGATGCCGCCGCTGCACCATCGAGCCCCGGGGCCCGTAGCGGGCGCGCTCACCGCAGCGGCGGACGGCGACGCGTTCGTGGAGCTCATCGCCGACGGCGTCCACCTGCACGACGACACGGTCAGGATGGTCTTCAGCCTGCTCGGCCCCGACCGGGTCGTGCTCGTCACCGACGCGATGGCCGCCGCCGGGATGCCCGACGGCGACTACGAGCTCGGCTCGCAGCGGGTGACAGTCGACGACGGCATCGCGCGGATAGGCTCCGACGGGCCACTCGCCGGCGGCACCGCCCACCTCCTCGACGTCGTCCGCCGCTGTGTGCACGCAGGGGTCGACATCGTCGACGCCGTCACCGCCGCGACACGCACGCCGGCCAGGGCCGCCGGCCTCGGTGGCACGGCCGGGGTGCTCGCCCCCGGAGGGCGGGCGGATCTCGTCATCACCGATGCCGACCTGCGCCCGACCGCCGTGATGCGCGCCGGGGAGTGGCTGGGCTGAGACGGCGGCGAGCTGAAGCGGCCAGCCCGCCGGGGTCGAGTGCCGCGGCAGACCTGAGGGCCAGATGAACGTGCACTTGGCCGCCGGACATTCAAACTCACCGCCGGGCGGGCCCGTCCGCCCTTCGCAAGTGCACGTCGTTGTGGCCCTGCCGACGCGTGGCGGTGCCTACCTGACTGCGCAGGCTGACCGGCTGAGGCGAGGCGGCGGGACGGGCTTTTCGGCACGGATCGGTTCACGCCGTACCCTGGTAGACGCGATGACCCACCCCCGACCCGCCGGCCGCGCGGTCTACCTCGACCACGCCGCGACGACGCCGATGTACCCCGAGGCCGTGGCTGCGATGACCGAGCAGCTCACCCGCCCGGGGAACCCGTCGTCCCTGCACGCCGCGGGCCGTGCGGCTCGCCGGGTGGTGGAGGAGTCGCGCGAGACCATCGCCCGTTGCCTCAACGCGCGTCCCGGCGAGGTGGTGTTCACCTCCGGCGGCACCGAGTCCGACAACCTCGCGGTCAAGGGCCTGTACTGGGCGCGCAGGCAGGCCGACCCGCGTCGCAACCGGATCCTGTCCACGTCGGTGGAGCACCACGCCGTGCTCGACACGCTCCACTGGCTGGAGGACCAGGGCGCCGAGGTCGAGCTGCTCCCGGTCAACCGGTGCGGGCGGCTGCAGCTCGACGCGCTGCGTGAGTCGATCGAGCGCGACCCCGACTCCGTCGCGCTGGTCACCGTGATGTGGGCCAACAACGAGGTCGGCACCATCCAGCCGATCCACGAGGTCGTCGCGATCGCCCACGAGCACGGCATCCCGGTGCACACCGACGCGGTGCAGGCCGTCGGGCAGATCCCGGTCGACTTCGCCGCGAGCGGGGTGGACGCGTTGACGCTGACTGCGCACAAGGTCGGCGGCCCGATCGGCGTCGGCGCGCTCGTCGTACGCCGCGAGCTCGACCTCGTCCCGCTGCTGCACGGCGGGGGCCAGGAGCGCGACATCCGTTCCGGCACGATCGACGCGCCCGCGATCCGCGGGTTCGCCACGGCGGTCGAGATCTCCGTCGAACGGCAGCCCGAGCACGCCGTACGTGTGGCCGCCCTCCGCGACGACCTGCTCCGCCGGGTCTCGGAGGTTGTCCCCGACGCGGTCCTCAACGGCGACAAGGACTGCTCGCTGACCAACCGGCTGCCGGGCAACGCGCACATCCAGTTCCCCGGCTGCGAGGGCGACTCGCTGCTGATGCTGCTCGACGCGCGCGGCATCGAGTGCTCGACCGGATCGGCGTGCTCGGCCGGGGTGCCGCAGCCCTCGCACGTGCTCCTGGCGATGGGCGCCGACGACGTCGCCGCGCGCAGCGCGCTGCGGTTCTCGTTGGGCCACACCACCACGCAGGCCGACGTCGACGCGCTCGTGGAGGCGATCGGCCCGGTCGTCGAGCGTGCCCGCGCGGCCGGCCTCACCTCCGGCCTGGGGAACCTCACCGCGCTCACGGCGGCGAAGGCGGGCTGAGCATGCGTGTCCTTGCTGCCATGTCCGGCGGCGTCGACTCCGCCGTGGCCGCAGCGCGCGCCGCGGAGATGGGGTACGACGTCACCGGTATCCACCTCGCGCTGTCGCGCAACCCGAAGTCCTACCGCACCGGCGCCCGGGGCTGCTGCACGATCGAGGACGCCAACGACGCCCGTCGCGCCGCCGACGTGATCGGGATCCCCTTCTACGTCTGGGACATGAGCGACCGCTTCCACCAGGACGTGGTCGAGGACTTCATGACCGAGTACGCCGAGGGCCGCACGCCCAACCCGTGCCTGCGCTGCAACGAGAAGATCAAGTTCGCCGCCGTGCTCGAGCGTGCGCTGGCCCTCGGCTTCGACGCCGTAGCGACCGGCCACTACGCGCAGCTCGTCACGGGTGAGGACGGGCTGATCGAGATGCACCGCGCGGTCGACATGGGCAAGGACCAGTCCTACGTGCTCGGCGTGCTCACCCAGGAGCAGCTCGCGCACTCGCTGTTCCCGCTCGGCGACTCCCGCAAGGAGGACGTCCGCGCCGAGGCCGAGCGCCGCGGCCTCCAGGTGGCACAGAAGCCCGACAGCCACGACATCTGCTTCATCGCCGACGGTGACACCGGCGGCTGGCTGCAGGAGAAGCTCGGCGAGCGGGTGCCGATGACGTCGGGTGAGATCCGCGACCACGAGACAGGCGAGGTGCTCGGCACCCACGAGGGCACCTACCGCTACACGATCGGTCAGCGCAAGGGCCTGCGGATCGGCCGGCCGGCGCCAGACGGCAAGCCCCGCTACGTGCTCGACATCGAGCCGGTCTCCGGCACGGTCACGGTCGGGCCGCGTGAGGAGCTGACCGTGGACCACATCGAGGGCTTCCGGCCCCGCTGGTGCGGCACCGTGCCGACCGGGCCGCTCGAAGGCACCGTGCAGCTGCGCGCCCACGGCGAGGAGCACCGCGCACGAGTCAGTGTGTACGGCGACGAGGTCGTCGTCGAGCTGCACGACCCGGCACAGGGCATCGCGCCCGGACAGGCAGTCGTGATCTACGACGGCACCCGCGTCGTCGGCTCCGCCACGATCAGCCGCGCACACCGCCGGGAGCGCCAGGACGCATGAGGATCAGTGCGACCGGCATCGGCTCCTACCCGGGCACCGACGCCACCGACTTCGACGAGGCGCTGAAGATCGTCCTCGACACCGTCCCCGACCTGCCCTACCTCCCCGAGCTCCCCGCTCGCGGGGCACACTCCGACATGGTCGGTCGCGCGCTGGCGATCGTCGCCGAGCTCGGCGCGGACCTCCAGCCTGCCGGCTGGCGGCTCACCGGCGCAGCCCCGGGCCTCGACCAGCGACGGGCGCGGTCCCTGCTGGCCCAGGACCTCGACGCGCTCGAGGAGCAGACGCAGGGCTACAGCGGGCGGTTGAAACTCCAGGTCACCGGCCCCTGGACGCTGGCCGCCACCGTCGAACGGCCCACCGGCGACCGGCTGCTCGCCGACCACGGCGCCCGGCGCGAGCTCGCCCAGGCGCTCGCCGAGGGGATCGGCACGCACGTCAAGGACGTCCAGCGGCGCGTTCCGGGCGCGGAGATCGTCGTACAGCTCGACGAGCCCGCGCTGCCCGCCGTACTCGCCGGCAACGTGCCCACCGCCTCCGGCTTCCACCGGCACCGGTCGGTCGACGACCCCGAGGCCTCGCCCGCGCTGGAGTGGACGGTGGCCGCGGTCAAGGACGCCGGCGCGGTGCCGGTCGTGCACTGCTGCGCGGCCGACGTGCCGTTCGCGCTGCTCACCGGGGCGGGCGCCGAGGGGATCTCGATCGACCTCTCGGTGCAGACCGCCGAGTCGTACGACGCGCTCGCCGAGGTGCTGGAGAGCGGCCGGATGCTGATGCTCGGAATCGTGCCGGCCACCGACCCGGACAGGTGGCCCGAGGACGGTGCGCTCACCACGCGGGTGCTCCGGATGCTCGACATGCTCGGCCTCGACCCGGACGAGGGGAGCGGCGAGCTGGTGATCACGCCGAGCTGCGGACTGGCCGGCGCGTCGACCGGCTGGGCCCGGCGCGCGATGCAGCTCAGCGAGACAGTCGCACGGAACCTCGCGTCCGGCTGAGGCTGACGTCCAGGGCGTGCAGCAGGTCCACGGTCAGGTCGTCGACGTGCTCGAGACCGACCGAGATCCGCACGACGCCCGCATGCGGCCGCGCCTCCGGGGCGACCGGGCGGTGGGTCAGCGAGGCCGGGTGCTGGACGAGCGTGTCCACGCCGCCGAGGGACACCGCGTGCGTGGCCAGCGAGACGCTCTCGACGAACGTCGCCGCCGCGTCGTAGCCGCCGTGCAGCTCCAGCGCCAGGATCGAGCCGGTGCCGTGCATCTGCCGCCCGAGCACGCCGTGCGGGTCGGCGTCGGCGCCGGGGTAGTGCACGGCAGCGACCGCGTCGTGCGCGGCGAGCCGGCCGGCCAGCGCGGCGGCGGTCTCCTGCTGGGCGCGGACCCGGATCGGCAGCGTGCGCAGGCCGCGGTGCAGCAGGTACGCGGCGAAGGGGTGCAGGATCCCGCCGGTCAGGGCGCGCACCGGGCGCAGCATCGCCGCCCACTCCTCGTCGCAGGCGACCACGCCGCCGACCACGTCGCCGTGGCCGCCGAGGAACTTCGTGGCGCTGTGCAGCACCAGCCGGGCGCCGTGCAGTGCCGGCTGCTGCAGCACCGGGGTGGCGAACGTGTTGTCGACCAGCACGGGCACGTCGCCCGCCGCACGCACGACGGTCTCGATGTCGACCAGCTCGCAGGTCGGGTTGGCCGGGGTCTCGAGGATCACCAGGCCGGTGTCCGGCTCGATCGCTGCGGCAACCTCGTCGGCGGTGTGGCACCAGGTGACCCGGGTGCCGAGCAGCCCGCTGGCCAGCACGTGGTCCGAGCCGCCGTACAACGGCCGGAGCGCCACGACGTGCGGCTTGCCGTGCGACACGGAAGCGACCAGGCAGGCGCTGAGCGCGGCCATACCGGAGGCGAATGCCACCGCGTGGCTGGTGTGCTCGAGCGTGGCGAGCGCGTCCTCGAACCGGGCGACACCGGGCTGCCAGAGCCGCTGGTACACCGCGGTCTGCCCCGGCGCGAGATCGTGGCCGCCGGCGAGGGACTCGTAGGCGTCGCCGCCGGCCTCGACCGAGGGGAGCGGGTTCGTCGTGGAGAGGTCGATCGGGGGCACGTGCGACCCCGACTCGGTGAGGCCCTCCATGCCGGCGTGGACGGCCAGGGTCTCGAAGTGGCGGAACTGGCTGCTCATGCACCCAGGGCAGCACCATCCGTCTGTGTGGGCAAGATCACCGAAGGATCCTGCGGGCGAGTTAGTCTTCTCTAGAAGATGCTGCGGCTGTCGATCGAGGAGAGGTCCGATGGCGAAGAAACCCGTGCTCGACCGGATCGACCAGGCGCTGCTGCGCGCGTTGGCCTCCGACGCCCGTGCCTCCGGAGCTGCGCTGGCTACCGCGGTCGGGGTCGCCGAGTCCACGGTCTCCACCCGGCTGCGCAACCTTCGCTCCAGCGGGCTGATCCGCGGCTACGCCGCCGACATAGACCTCTCGGTGCTGGGGCTGTCGCTGCAGGCGCTGATCGCGGTGCGGCTCGGCCAGCACAACCGGGCGGCGGTCGACAGCTTCCGCGAGGCGGCGCCGGGGTGGCCGGGCGTGCTGTCGATGTTCCACATGGCCGGCGCCGACGACTACCTGCTGCACGTGGTCGCCAAGGACGCCGGCGACCTGCGCGACTTCGTGCTGACCCATCTCGCCACGCATCCCGCGGTGTCGCACTCGGAGACAAACCTGATCTTCGAGCACGTCGACGGCAGCGGCTGGCAGGCGCTCGTCGACGCGGAGTGAACCCGATCAGCCGAGGAAGTTGAGCGACCGGCTGATGGCGAAGTCGTTCCAGTCCCCGACCCGGCGCAGCATGTAGTGCCCGGCGTCGCCCATGTCGACGAGCTCGGCATCCTGGGCGACCGACCCTGCCCGTCGTACGAACTGCTCGGTGGCCGCGAACGACGTGATCCGGTCCGCGCGACCGTGCGCTGCGGCGAACCGCCGGCCCGAAAGCGGGCGGACCGGCTCGCCCGGCGGAAGCCACGGTGCGAGCGCGACGACGCCGGCCACCGACGGGTCGTCGGCCACCGCCACCGCGGTCCGCGCGCCCATCGAGTGCCCGAGCAGTACGACGGGCACCGGGCCGTGTGAGCGACGTACCTCCTCCAGCGCCCACCGTGCATCCGGCACCGGCGAGGGGACGGGACCGAGGCCGGCGTTCCAGCCGCGGCGGGAGTACCGCAACAGCCAGAGGCCCACCCCCGCCGCGCGGGCCCGACTCGCGAGCTGACGCTGCATCCACCGCGACCGCTGCCACGATGCGCTGCGGGCGTCGACCGGGTCGTGGCCGGCCTGCTGGCCGCCGTGCAGCATCAGCACCAGCCCCTGGGGCCGGCCGCGTGGGTCGAGCCGGTGCAGGGAGGGAGTGGACATGCGGCGATCCTTCCAAACGGGTGGTGAGGGTTCGCCGTCGTCGCTGCTCCGGACGGGTCGCCGCGCACCGCATCCTGTCGGTGGCATTGGGCAAGATAGGCGCCATGAGCCAGAGCCCTGAGTCCGAGCTGCCCGAGGCCAGCGGCGTCACCGTCGCCGAGACGCCGCCGGAGGCGCGCGAGGAGCACCAGGAGATCGCCGAGCAGGTCGAGGAGGCTCGCTGGCGCTACTACGTCAAGGACTCCCCGACGATCTCCGACGCCGAGTTCGACCGGTTGATGCGGCGGCTCGAGGAGCTCGAGGAGCTCTACCCCGACCTGCGCACCCCCGACTCGCCGACGCAGAAGGTCGGCGGTGCGGTCTCGACCGAGTTCACCCCGGTCGAGCACATCGAGCCGATGATGAGCCTCGACAACGCCTTCTCCACCGAGGAGCTCGAGGCGTGGGCGGCGCGGCTGCGGCGCGAGGGCGTCGACGACGCGGAGTTCCTCTGCGAGCTGAAGGTCGACGGGCTCGCGGTGAGCCTGCTCTACGAGGACGGGCGACTGGTCCGCGGCGCGACGCGCGGCGACGGACGGACCGGTGAGGACGTCACACCCAACGTGCGCACGATCGACAACGTGCCGCACCGGCTGAAGGCCAGCGACGACTTCCCGGTGCCGAGCCGGGTCGAGGTCCGCGGTGAGGTGTTCCTCCCGGTCGAGGCGTTCGAGAAGCTCAACGAGTCCATGCTCGACACCGGCCGGGGCCCGTTCGCCAACCCACGCAACGCGGCGGCCGGCTCGTTGCGGCAGAAGGACCCTCGGGTCACCGCGACCCGTCCGCTCGCCCTGGTCTGTCACGGCCTCGGCGTGCGCGAGGGCTTCGAGCCGGTCCGGCAGTCGGAGTCCTACGACGCGCTGCGCGCCTGGGGCCTTCCGGTCAGCGACCTGGCCAAGGTGCTGCCCGACCTCGCGGCGGTGGGGGAGTTCATCGACTACTACGGCGAGCACCGGCACGACGTCGAGCACGAGATCGACGGCGTCGTGGTCAAGGTCGACCAGGTGTCGCTGCAGCGCCGTCTCGGATCGACCTCGAGGGCGCCGCGGTGGGCGATCGCCTACAAGTACCCGCCCGAGGAGGTCAACACCAAGCTGCTCGACATCCGGGTCAACGTCGGTCGCACCGGACGGGTCACTCCCTACGGCGTGATGGCGCCGGTCAAGGTCGCCGGCTCCACCGTGGAGATGGCCACCCTGCACAACGCCCAGGAGGTCAAGCGCAAGGACGTGCGACCCGGCGACACCGTGATCCTGCGCAAGGCCGGCGACGTGATCCCGGAGATCCTCGGGCCGGTGCACGACCTGCGCCCCGACGGGCTCGCGGAGTGGGTGATGCCCACGGAGTGCCCCTCGTGCGGCACCACACTGGTGCAGGAGAAGGAGGGCGACGCCGACCTGCGCTGCCCCAACCACCGCTCGTGCCCGGCGCAGCTGCGCGAGCGGGTGTTCCACGTCGCCGGCCGGGGCGCCTTCGACATCGAGGTGCTCGGCTACGAGGCGGCCGACGCGCTGCTGACCGCGGGCGTGCTCGAGGACGAGGGCGACATCTTCGATCTCGACGAGGCGAAGCTGCTGCGCGCACCGATGTTCACCAGGGCACCGAAGAAGGGCGAGGGAGACGCGCCGGTCCTCTCCGCCAACGGCCGGCGGCTGCTGGCGAACCTCCAGGACGCGAGGCACCGGCCGCTGTGGCGGGTGCTGGTCGCGCTGTCGATCCGTCACGTCGGACCGACCGCAGCCCGCGCGCTGGCCACCGAGTTCCGCTCCATGGAGGCGATCCGCTCGGCCTCGGTCGAGGACCTCGCGGGGGTCGAGGGCGTCGGGATGACGATCGCGGAGTCGATCCGCCGCTGGTTCGACGGTGACGAGTCCGACTGGCACAACGCGATCGTCGACAAGTGGACGGCGGCCGGCGTGACGATGGAGGACCAGGTCGACGAGTCCGTGCCCCGCCACCTCGAGGGGCTCAGCATCGTGGTCACCGGCTCACTGACCGGCTTCAGCCGCGACCAGGCCAAGGAGGCGATCATCTCCCGCGGCGGCAAGGCGGCCTCCTCGGTGTCGAAGAAGACCGACTTCGTGGTGGTCGGGGACGCGCCGGGGTCGAAGTACGACAAGGCCGTCTCGCTCGGGGTGCCGATCCTCGACGAGGACGGCTTCCGGGTGCTGCTCGAGAAGGGCCCCGACGCCGCCCGCGATGTCGCCCAAGTTGGGGATTAACGGCCCGAACCCTATCCACCGGTCCGCCGGCGTGCGGACAATGACGCATGCCGGGCTCGCAGCTGCTCCTGCTGGCGTTGTCCGCGGCGGTGCTCCTGGTCCCCGCGGCGCTGAGCCTGCTCGCGGTCGAACGGCGCCGGCACCTGGCCGCGCTCGAGGGCACCACCCGCCGGGTCCGGATGGTCGTCGCGGCCACCGGTGCCGGGCTCGGCGCCCTGCTGATCTCCGCGCTCGCCCGCGCCGGCCCCGTCTCCTCGGTGGTGACGGCCGTCGTGGTCGCCGCGGCGCTGCTGTGCTGGACGCCGCTGACCCGCAGCTGGCAGGTCCGCGGTGTGGTGACCTGGGCGCTGGCCGTGATCGCTGCCGTGGCGATGCTGGCCTGGCTGTTGTACGAGATCCTCACCGAGCTCTCCGGCGGCGAGATGTTCCCGCCGCTGGTCGGCTGGGGCCTGCTCGTGGCCGTGCTCCTCGGCGTACGTCGTTGGCTGTGGGGAGTCGTCGGGGCTCGCGCGCGGATCGCCGCGGGCCCGGCGGGGTCGGGCGGTCCAGCCGGCCCGGGCGGACCCGGGGGACCCTCCACGGCCCGGTCCGGGCCCGAGCACAGTGCCGGGGTGCCAGGCGCGCTGGCGGGGACGGTGGCCCTGGTCGTCGCGGGCGTGGTCGCGGTCGCCGCCGTCACCGACGGCAGCGGGCTGGTCCGCTGGGTCTCGCCGCCGGAGGCTGCCTCGATCGGCACCAGTGAGGGCACGGACCGGGCGGTGTCCTCGGAGACACCCACCCCGACGACGCAGGCGCCCACGACAGCGGCCCCCACATCCTCGGCGTCCGGCCAGACCACGTCGCCGTCCGCGACCGTGGCTCCGACGAGCACCGGCACCGCCCCCGCGCCCCGACCGACCCGGTCCGCCACGGTCGCCCCGACACGCAGGGTGCCGACCGGGGTCCCGGCCGGCATCGCCGCTGACGATGAGCCGGCGGGGGGCTCGAGGGCCGGGTGGAGCCGCGGGCCGGAAGAGACCGGAATGCGCGGTGCCCGATCACCGCTGCCGTGGTCCTGGACCCTCGGGTCGCAGGAGGGACACCGCGGTCCGCACTGAGCCGCCCCGCGCCGGTGGTCACGATCGGTCAGTTGACCTGTTGTGACGTCGAAACTGCCGCGCGGGCCGTCATAACCGTTCAGGTGACCTGTTGTGGCAGGGAGAGCGCGACCGGTGGTCACGATCGGTCAGTTGACCTGTTGTGACGTCGAAACTGCCGCGCGGGCGGTTACCATCGTTCAGGTGACCTGTTGTGGCAGGGAGAGCGCGACCGGTGGTCACAATCGGTCAGTTGACCTGTTGTGACGTCGAAACTGCCGCGCGGGCGGTCGCCATCGTTCATTTGAACGATGGTGACGAGCGGACGAGAGGCTCAGGCCCCGGGGAGCGCGCTCTGCAGCAGGCGGCTCGCGTGCGGGTACTCCCGTACGACGAGCGCCAGCTCGCCGGCAGCCTGAGCGACCACGCCGTCGGGGGCGTCCCGGTGGCGCATCACGTCCACGAGCCACGACATCGCCTCGTCGAAGACGCTGCGGTCGTCGGCGACCAGCGCTCCGGCGAGGGCGCCGACGAGGTGCGGGAGGTGGTCCAGCAGCGCTCGGCGGCACCCGGAGATCACGTCCTGCAGGTCCTCGGGTCCCCAGGAGCTCTGCACCCGGTCGAGCAGCTCGACAGTGAGCGCCTCGCGTTCGGCGTGGAGTGCCTGGCCCTGGTCCGCAGCCGCATGGGTCGGCGCGGGGGCGGGGGGCACCGCGGTCGGCAACGTGAGGATCGCGTCGACGGCCGCCTGACCGGTGGTGGCGAACGCGGTCGCCCCGAGCGTCGCCGCGCGGTGTCCCGCCGGGTCGAAGGCCGACCCGCCGACCACCACCGGTGTTCCGGTGGCTCGGACCGCGTCGATCTGTCTGCGGACCCGGGGCAGCGACGAGCCGAGCGAACAGCTCAGCGCCACCGCCCGCGGCGAGACCTCGTGGACGTGGCGCGCCAGGTGCTCGGCCGAGACGTTGGCCCCCAGGTAGCTGACCGGGATGCCCGCGGACCGCAGGTGCTCGGCGACGAGCAGCGCCGGCAGTGCGTGCCACTCCTGCTCCACGCAGGTGACCACGACCGGAGCGGCGCGCTCCGGGGGTGGGATCTCGGCGCCGAGCAGGCCGAGCACCACCTCGCTGACCGCGGTGGCCGCGTGCTCCTGGGCGACGCTCCAGGCGTCGCTGGCCCACAGCTCGCCGACCCGGGCCTGAGCTGGCGCGATCACGTCGTTCATCACCTCGAGCGGAGTCCGGCCGGACTCGCGCAGGGTGCGCACCAGGTGCAGGGCGCGGCCTCGGTCTCCGGTGGCGACCGCGTCGAGGTACTCGGCGACGGGGTCGTTCACCGAACGCCCACGGCGTTCTGCAGTCCCAGGATCGCGATGTCGTCGTGGGCCCGGTCGCCGACGTGGTCGGCCAGCCGCATCGCCAGCGACTCGACGACGGCGTTGACGTCGGTGCGGGGCGCGGCAACGAGGGTCTCGTGCAGCCGGTCCTCACCGAACTGCTCGGCGAACCCGGGCGCCTCGAGGACACCGTCGGTGTAGAGCAGGCAGCTGTCGCCGGGGCCGAGCACCACCTCGGTCTCGGCGTAGCCATGGGTGTCGAACAGGCCGAGGACGGTGCCCTCGACGGCGACCTGCTCCAGACCACCGCCACGACGCAGGACGTACGGCGGGTGATGGCCGGCCGCCGCAACGGAGACCACCATGTCCTCACCCCGGCGGCGGACCCGGGCGCACACCGCGGTGACGAAGGTGCCCTCGCCCTCGCTGACCAGCACCCGGTTCACCAGGTCGAGCACGGCCGCCGGGCTCCGGTCCACCAGCGCTGCGGTGCGCACCGCCTGACGGACCCGCCCGGTCAGGACCGCGGCCTCGACGCCCTTACCGCACACGTCGCCGAGCACCGCGGTCCAGTCGTGCGGCTCGCCGTGCACGTCGTAGAAGTCGCCGCCGAGCGCCTCGTGCTCGAAGGCCACGCGGTAGTACTTCGCCAGCCGGGCGCCCGGCATGTCCGGCAGGCTCGGCGGCGCGAGGTCCCGGCTGAGCACGCCGGCCACCCGACGCGAGTCGGCGAGGTTGCGGGTGGCGTCCAGCGTCACCGCGAGGTTGTGCGCCAGCTCCTCGAGGAAGGACACCGCGTCGGGGCTGAACCCCTGCTCGCCGCGGCGAGCCAGGGTGAGCACCCCGAAGCCGCGGCCACGGGCGATGAGCGGGAGGGCGAGGAGGTCGGCAGGCCGCAGCGCGTCGAGCGGGGGTCGCAGCTCCTCAGCGGGCACGGCCGCCTCGACGACGCCGTTGTCCGTGCCGTCCGGTCCCGTGGCCAGGGCCAGCTCGGTCACCCCGTGGCCGATCACCCGGTTGAGCGCCGAAGCGCCTGCCCGTCGTACCGGGACCGAGGCGTGCTGGACGCTGTCGGCGCTGCTCACGGCGGTGCAGTGCAGCAGGCCCGCCTCGCGCAGCACGATCTGCGCCCAGTCCACGACCTCGGGCACCAGCATGCCGAGCGCGAGCTCCACGGCCCGCTCGGTCTGCATCGAGCCGGCCACGGTGCGCGAGACGCGGGCCAGGAACGACGCCCGCAGCGAGTCCAACAGGAGAGCGTCGCTCTCCCCGGCGTCGGTCGGGGTCGCCAGCAGGTCCGTCGTCGACGCCACACCGGAGGTCACAGGCACCAGTCCCTTCCTGGACAATCCTGTCGATACTCGCACACCCGTGGTTGAACGGCCGGGTGCCGAGTCCCGGGCGCCGAACCCTAGGATGGGGATTCGGCCCGGCCGGCCCGCACGCCGGCATCCACCCAGCACGTGACCAGGGGAGCGAGCACTTCCATGCCCGATCGTCGTAGCGACGACATGATCACCCGAGACGAGGTGGCCCACCTCGCCGACCTCGCGCGGATCGACCTGAGTGACGCCGAGCTCGACCACCTCGCGCCGCAGCTCGCGGTCATCCTCGACTCGATCAAGTCGATCAGCGAGGTCGCCGCCGAGGACATCCCGCCGACCTCGCACCCGATGCCGATCACCAACGTCTTCCGCGAGGACGTCGTCCGGCCCGGGCTGACCGCCGAGGAGGCGCTCTCGGGCGCACCCGAGGTCGAGCAGCAGCGGTTCGCCGTACCCCGGATCCTGGGGGAGGAGTGACGATGAGCGACCTGACCCGCCGCACCGCCGCGGAGCTCGCCGACGCGCTCGCCGCCGGGGAGACCACCTCCGTCGAGCTCACCGAGCTGCACCTGGACCGGATCGCCGAGGTTGACGGCGACGTCCATGCGTTCCTCCACGTCGACCGGGAGGGTGCGCTGGAGCAGGCGCGCGCCTCCGACGAGCGGCGGGCCGCGGGCCGGAGCGCCGGCCCGCTCGACGGCGTGCCGATCGCCGTCAAGGACGTGCTGACCACCAAGGGGCTGCCCACCACGTGCGGCTCGAAGATCCTCGAGGGCTGGGTCCCGCCGTACGACGCCACGCTGGTCACCAAGCTGCGCGAGGCCGGACTGCCGATCCTCGGCAAGACCAACATGGACGAGTTCGCGATGGGCTCCTCCACCGAGCACTCCGCCTACGGTCCGACCCGCAACCCGTGGGACCTCGACCGGATCCCCGGTGGCTCCGGTGGCGGGTCGGCTGCCGCGGTCGCCGCCTTCGAGGCGCCGCTGGCGATCGGCACCGACACCGGCGGCTCGATCCGCCAGCCGGGCGCGGTCACCGGCACCGTGGGCGTGAAGCCGACGTACGGCGGGGTGTCCCGCTACGGGCTCGTCGCGCTGGCCAACTCCCTCGACCAGGCCGGACCGGTCACCCGCACGGTGCTCGACTCCGCGCTGCTGCACGAGGTGATCGGCGGCCACGACCCGCTCGACTCCACCTCCGTCGACCAGCCGGTGCCGCCGCTGGTCGAGGCCGCCCGCCAGGGCGCTGCCGGCGACATGACGGGCGTGCGGATCGGGGTCGTCAAGGAGCTGACCGGCGAGGGCTACCAGCCCGGCGTGCAGGCCCGCTTCGACGAGTCGGTCCACCTGCTCGTCGACGCCGGTGCCGAGGTCGTCGAGGTGTCCTGCCCGAGCTTCGTGCACGCGCTCGCGGCGTACTACCTGATCCTGCCCAGCGAGGCGTCCTCGAACCTCGCCAAGTTCGACGCGATGCGCTACGGCCTGCGCGTCTACCCCGAGGGCGTCGAGGACCCCAACGCCGAGGAGGTCATGCGCGCCACCCGCGACGCCGGCTTCGGCGACGAGGTCAAGCGTCGGATCATCCTGGGCACCTACGCGCTGTCCAGCGGCTACTACGACGCCTACTACGGCCAGGCGCAGAAGGTGCGCACGCTGATCAGCCGCGACTTCGCCGCGGCGTTCGAGTCGGCCGACGTGCTGGTCTCGCCGACCGCGCCGACCACCGCGTTCAAGCTCGGTGAGAAGCTCGACGACCCCGTCGCGATGTACCTCAACGACGTCGCCACGATCCCGGCCAACCTGGCCGGCATCCCCGGGATGTCCCTGCCCAGCGGCCTGGCCGACGAGGACGGCCTGCCCACGGGCTTCCAGGTGCTCGCCCCGGCGATGGCCGACGACCGGCTCTACCGGGTCGGCGCCGCGCTCGAGGCCGCGCTGCTGGACAAGTGGGGCGGCCCGCTGCTGGACAAGGCTCCCGCCCTGGCGGGCGCGACCACGAAGGAGGCCGTGCGATGAGCACCGCACCCGCGCTGATGTCGTTCGAGGAGGCCCTCGAGAGGTTCGACCCGGTGATGGGCCTCGAGGTGCACGTCGAGCTCAACACCGTCACCAAGATGTTCTGCGGCTGCCCGACCGAGTTCGGCGCCGACCCGAACACGCAGGTCTGCCCGACCTGCCTCGGTCTGCCCGGCGCGATGCCGGTGGTCAACGGCAAGGCCGTGGAGTCGGCGATCCGGATCGGCCTGGCGCTGAACTGCTCGATCGCCTCGTGGTGCCGGTTCGCCCGGAAGAACTACTTCTACCCGGACATGCCGAAGAACTTCCAGACCTCGCAGTACGACGAGCCGATCGCCTTCGACGGCTGGACCGAGGTCGAGGTCGACGGAGAGACGTACCGCGTCGACATCGAGCGTGCCCACATGGAGGAGGACACCGGCAAGTCGCTGCACGTCGGCACCTCCGGCCGGATTCACGGCGCCGACTACTCGCTCGTCGACTACAACCGCGCCGGCATCCCGCTGATCGAGATCGTCACCAAGCCGATCGTCGGCACCGGTGACAAGGCGCCGCTGGTCGCCAAGGCGTACGTCGCCCACCTGCGTGAGCTGCTGCTCGGCCTCGGGGTGTCCGACGTACGCATGGAGCAGGGCTCGCTGCGCTGCGACGTGAACCTCTCGCTGAAGCCGAAGGGCGAGGAGAAGTTCGGCACCCGCACCGAGACCAAGAACGTCAACTCGCTGCGCTCGGTGGAGCGCGCGGTGCGCTACGAGATCGGCCGGCAGGCCGCGCGGCTGGCCGACGGCGAGTCGATCGTGCAGGAGACCCGGCACTGGCACGAGGACACCGGTGTCACGACCTCGGGCCGGGAGAAGTCCGACGCCGAGGACTACCGGTACTTCCCCGAGCCCGACCTGGTGCCGATCGCGCCCGACGCGGCCTGGGTCGAGCAACTGCGCGCCGAGCTGCCCGAGCCGCCGCGCGAGCACCGCGCCCGGCTGCAGAAGGAGTGGGGCTTCAGCGACCTGGAGATGCGCGACACCGTCGGCGCCGGTGCGCTGCACCTCGTCGAGCAGACCGTCGCCGCGGGTGCGACCCCTGCGGCCGCCCGCAAGTGGTGGCTGTCCGACATGGCCCGCCGCGCCAACGAGCAGGGCGTCGACATCGGCGAGCTCGGCGTCACCCCGGCCGACGTGGCGCGGGTGCAGGCGCTCGTCGACGAGGGCAAGATCAACGACAAGCTCGCCCGGCAGGTCTTCGACGGCGTGATCGCCGGCGAGGGGACCCCCGACGAGGTCGTCGAGAAGCGTGGCCTCGCCGTCGTCTCCGACGAGGGTGCGCTGTCGGAGGCGGTGGACCGGGCGATCGCGGCGAACCCGGACGTGGCGGACAAGATCCGCGACGGCAAGGTCGCGGCTGCCGGTGCGCTGATCGGTGCGGTGATGAAGGAGATGCGCGGCCAGGCCGACGCCGCCCGGGTGCGCGAGCTGATCCTCGAGAAGCTCGGCTGACGCTCAGCCGACCGGGATGTGCTCGGCGACCCGGCGGGCGAACCGCCGCGCGCGAGCCAGGTCGAGCGAGCTCGGCCGGCCCTTGCCCATGCCGCCGAGCAGCTTCAACGGCAGCCACGTGTCGTAGCCGGGGCAGGCGAAGGACCCGACGACGTCGTACCCCTTCTCGCGCAGGATCGCCGACAGCGACCGCTGCCACGGCTGGTGCTGCTCGGCGCCCTGGCCGGAGGTGCAGAACACGAACGCCCGGTGCTCGCCGGTGACCGGTGGCAGCGACTCCACGAGCTCGCGCAGCCGCGCGTGGTGCGACATGTAGTAGATGCCGGAGCCGAACCCGACCACGTCGTAGTCGGCCAGCGTCGCCGGGTCGACGTCCTCGGGAGCGCGGACCTCGGCGCCGAGCACCTCGGCCATCGCCCGGGCCACCTTCGCGGTGTTGCCGTGCGACACCGACACGCAGATGACCAACGCCCGTTCGTTCATGGTGACTCCCCAGAGGGCACAGGGGTCGAAGCCTCTACCTCGGCCGTTTCTCGCAACGTACCGCCGCGGGTCCCACCGGGGCAGGGGCGAAGGTCCGCCTCAGCGCAGCGCGATCCGCAGGATCCGGTCGTCCTGGGGTGCCGGGTCGCCGCGGCCGTCGCGGTTGCTGGTGGTCAGCCACAGGCTGCCGTCGGGGGCCACGACGACGGTGCGCAGCCGTCCGTAGTTGCCGACGAAGTAGTCCTGCGGTCTGCCGATGGTGCCGTCGGGCTTGACCGGCACCCGCCACAGCCGCTGCCCGCGCAGCGAGGCCATCCACAGCGACCCCTCGGCGAAGGCCAGTCCGGACGGCGACGCCTCGGACGTGCGCCACTGGGCGAACGGATTGCGGTACTCCTCCAGGTCGCCCTTGCCCTCCACCAGCGGCCAGCCGTAGTTGCGACCCTTCTCGATCCGGTTCAGCTCGTCCCACACGTCCGAGCCGAACTCGCTGGCCCAGAGCCGGTCCTGGTCGTCGAAGGCGAGGCCCTGCACGTTGCGGTGCCCCATCGTCCACACCGGCGAGCCCTTGACCGGGTTGCCGGGGGCCGGCTTGCCGTCGGCGGTGATCCGGAGGATCTTCCCCGCGAGAGAGTCGCGGTCCTGGGAGAGCTGCTCCTCGCCGGTCTCACCGGTGGAGACGTACAGGTAGCCGTCCGGCCCGAACTCCAGCCGTCCGCCGTCGTGGATGAACCCGTTGGGGATGCCCTGCAGCACCACCTCGGTCGGGCCGAGCCGGCGCCCGTCGTACCGCATCCGCACCACGCGGTTGTCGCTCGCGGTGGACAGGTAGGCGTAGACCAGCGAGTCCTGCTCGAAGTCCGGGGAGACCTCCAGCCCGAGCAGGCCAGCCTCGCCCTGCGGCTGCGCCGCCTCGAGCCTGCCGACGGGGCGCACCCGCCCACCGCCGGCGGGTACGACGAGCACGCGGGTCGTGTCACGCTCGCTGACCAGCGCCGAGCCGTCGGGCAGGAACGCGATGCCCCACGGCGCAGCGAGCCCGGACGCGACCGTGCCGGCGACCCGGGGGCGGACCGGCCCGGCATCGCCCGACTCGGCCTCCTCCGACGGCGTGCCGGTCGGCGACGCGGACGGGGTGCTCGGCTCGGCGGTGACCGTGGTGGGCTGCTCCGAGGGCGACGGGGTGCCCAGACCGTCCGGATCACCCTCGGCGGCGCAGGCGGTGAGCCCGATGAGCAGGGTCAGGACGGTCGCGAGGGCCTTCATGACTGTCGAGCCTAGGCGCCCCGATCGACTCGGCCCAGCAGCCGGAGCAGCTCGTCGTGCACCGGCTCGGGATGCTCGAGCTGGAGGAAGTGGCTGCCGGGCAGCTCGACGAAGGTCGCGCCGTCGATCCGTTCCGCGGCGGTGGCCATGTCCATGGAGCTGGCCAGGAGGTCGTACTTGCCGGCGACGAACGCGGTGGGCACCTTGATGCTGCGCAGGGAGACCCGGGGGTGCTCGGCGGCCGCCAGCGCCAGGTGCATGTACCAGTCGACCGGCGTGGTCAGGAACTCCTTCACTGCGCGGCGCACCGCGGGGAGCTCCGGGGTCGGCAGCATGAACCCGCTGTGCGTGAGCGCCCTGGCGAAGGTGTCACCGACCGGCAGCCGCGAGGTGACCGGGCTGAGCACCTTGCCGGTGTGGCGCAGCACCCTGGTCACGCCCACCGCCATCGGGCGGCGGGCGGGGCGGGGGATCATCAGCGGCGCGCCCATGGACGCGAAGGTGCCTCCGGGAACCCCTGCCACCGCGAAGAGGCCGGTGACCCGGGACGGGTGCAGCACCGCGAGCTCGAAGGCGGTGTTCACCCCGATCGACCAACCCGCGACGGCGCACGCCTCGACGCCGGCGTGGTCCATCACCGCGAGGGCGTCCTCCAGGAAGGCGTCGATGCCGACCCGCGTGGTGTCCGCCGGGCGGTCGGAGCCGCCGACACCGCGGTGGTTCCACGAGATCACGCGCACCCCGCAGTCGGGGCGGAGCAGGGCGGGCCACACGTAGGGGTTGGTGCCGAGCCCGTTGCACAGCAGCACCGTCGGGCCGTCGCCGTCGTTGGTCCAGGCCTTGATCCGGGTGCCGTCGGCGCTGGTGACGTCGTAGAACCGGAGCGCCAGGCTCTCGGACGTGGCTGCGGACATGCCGCAGAGTGTGCCGTATCGGACATCCGGGGATGCCGTTTGGTGCCACAGATCACGGGCCTGGTCCGGCCCGCTGGGCAGCGGGCCTCAGGCGGGCCGGACCGACACCTGCAGGGTGACCGGGCCCGCGGCGTGCGCGGCGGTGTGCCGGGCGAGGAACTCCTCCACCTCGGCCAGCTCACGCCGCTGCTCGGCGAGCGCGGTCGAGGCGACCAGGGCGTTGCGGCGGGCCACCTGCTGGCTGAGCACGGGCCACTGCGCCCAGCTCGCCGGCCCGCTCACGGTGCGGCGGGCCAGCGACGACAGCAGCTCGCGGGGTACGACGGGCATCGGGGCCTCCTGCGGCGACGAGGAGAGGGAGATGCCTCGACGCTAGGCGGCCGATGATTCGACGCCGTCAACGTCATGTGACGAGTGCGTGAACGGCCGCGCACCCACGGCACCCGGCGACCGGGCTGGATAGTGTCGGGTGCATGAGTGACGCGCGGCCGCTGGTATGGATGCCCTTCGACGTCGAGGATCTCGGGTCCACGCCGTCGTCGTTGCGCTACGAGCGGTTCCTCCCCGAGGAGCACGACGGGACGCCGGCCTCGGTCGCGGATGTCGAGTTCTACGTCCCGCCGTACCGCTTCTCCCCGTCGGACTGCGAGCTGATGGCGCAGATGCCGAAGCTGAAGGTCGTGCAGACGGTGACCGCCGGCGTCGACCACATCCGGCCCTACGTCCCTGAGGGTGTGTTGCTCTGCAACGGCCGCGGCATCCACGACGCCTCGACCGCGGAGCTCGCGGTGGGCCTGACGATCGCCTCGCTGCGCGGCATCCCCGGCTTCGTCCGCGCGCAGGACCGGGGGGAGTGGCGCCCGGTCCGGGCCCGGTCCCTGGCCGACCGCACCGTGCTGATCCTCGGCTACGGCTCGATCGGCGCCGCGATCGAGGAGCGGCTGACCGGGTTCGAGGTCGACATCGTGCGGGTGGCGAGGACCGCGCGCGAAGGGGTCCACGGGTTCGACGAGCTCCCGACGCTGCTTCCCACCGCCGACGTGGTGATCCTGATCGTGCCGATCACCGCCCAGACCCGGGGCATGGTCGACGCGGACTTCCTCGCCCGGATGAAGGACGACGCGCTGCTGGTCAACGTCGCCCGCGGTCCGGTGGTCGACACCGACGCGCTCGTCGCGGCGCTGCACACGGAGCGGATCCACGCCGCGCTGGACGTCACCGACCCCGAGCCGCTGCCGGAGGGGCACCCGCTGTGGAGCGCACCCAACCTGCTGATCTCGCCGCACGTCGGCGGCGCGAGCAGCGCGATGTGGCCACGGGCCTACCGGCTCGTGCGCGAGCAGCTCGAGCGGTTCGCCGCCGGCGAGCCGATGGCCAACGTGATGAGCGGGGAGTACTGAACCGAGCCCCCTGCGGGCCGGACCGATGAGTTTCCGCGCGCCCCGGAGTCCATCAAGGAGCGGCAGCCGCGATGGTGCCCGTGACCGGAGAAGGAGCGCACGATGGTGGAGACCTCACGACGCACGCTGTTGATGGTGGGCACCCGCAAGGGTCTGTGGATCGGGACCCGCGACGGGGCGGGGCCGTGGACCTGGAGCGACCCGCTCTTCCCCATGGAGGAGGTGTACTCCTGCATGGTCGACACCCGGGGCGGATCGACCCGGCTGCTGGCCGGTGCCGGCTCGCCGCACTGGGGGCCGCACCTCTACCGGTCCGACGACCTCGGCCGGACCTGGCAGGAGACGCCGAACGTCATGGTCCTCCCCGAGGACGCAGGCAGCGGCGTCCAGCAGGTCTGGCAGCTGGCACCCGGCGCGGAGAGCGAGCCCGAGGTCGTGTGGGCCGGCACCCAGCCCTCGGCGCTGTTCCGGTCGCAGGACCGCGGCGAGACCTTCGAGCTGGTCCGGTCGCTGTGGGACCACCCGCACCGCCCGCAGTGGGGCGCCGGGTTCGGTGGCCAGGCGATCCACACGATCCTGGCCCACCCCGCGGAGCCGTCCCAGGTCACGGTGGCCATGTCGACCGGCGGGGTGTACCGCACCACCGACGCCGGAGAGTCCTGGTCGCCGGCCAACGTCGGCATCGCGGCCGGCTTCATGCCCGAGGGGCAGCAGTACCCGGAGTTCGGCCAGTGCGTCCACAAGGTGGCCCGGCACCGGGACCACCCCGACCGGCTGTTCGCGCAGAACCACGGCGGGGTCTACCGGTCCGACGACGGCGGCGACTCCTGGAACAGCATCGGGGAGAGCCTGTCCTCGGACTTCGGGTTCCCGGTCGTGGTCCACCCGGGCGAGCCCGAGACGGTGTACGTGTTCCCCAACGGCGCCGGTGAGTCGCGGTTCGCACCCGACGGGCGAGCGCTCGTGTGGCGCTCTCGCGACGCCGGCGCGTCCTGGGAAGCGCTCGGCAACGGGCTGCCCGAGGCGTTCTACTCCTCGGTGCTGCGCGACGCGATGAGCGCCGACGACGCCGGTGGCCTCTACCTCGGCACCCGGGCGGGCAACGTCTTCGCCAGCACCGACGGCGGCGACTCCTGGACCGAGGTGGTCAAGCACCTGCCCGACGTGGTGGTGGTCCGGGCAGCGACGATCTGACCTGCGGCCCGGCGGCGGGTCAGTTGGGGGTCGGCTCGACGGGCGGCTGCTGCGCCGTACCGCTGAACCTGGTCGCCCCCACGCTTGCTGCCACCACGCAGGCCACGGCGGCCCACTGCAGCGGGGAGAGGAACTCCGCGAGCAGCAGCATCGCGGCGAGCGCGGCCGCGGCGGGCTCGAGGCTCATCAGCACGCCGAACACCCGTGGCGGGATCCGGCGCAGCGCCTTGAGCTCGAAGCTGTACGGGACCACCGACGACAGCAGGCCGACCGCCGCCCCCAGCAGCAGGATCCTCGGGTCGAGCAGCGTCGAGCCGGCCGCGGCGACCGCAGGCGGGGCGAGCACCACCGCGCCCACCACGCTCGCGACCGCGAGCCCGGAGATTCCCGGCCAGCGCTGCCCGGTCTGCGCGCTGAGCAGGATGTACGACGCCCACGCGGCGCCCGCGAGCAGCGCGAACAGCACGCCGGCGAGCGTGACCTCGCCGGGCGCGATGCCGAGCAGCGCGACGCCGGCGCCGGCGAGCACCACCCACGCCACGTCGCGGGGCCGGCGCGACCCGGCCACGGCGACCAGCAGCGGCCCGAGGAACTCGATGGTCACCGCGATGCCGAGCGGGATCCGGGCGAAGGACTGGTAGATCGCCCAGTTCATCGTGACCAGGCTGACCCCGAAGCCGAGCGCCACCCGCCAGTCACCGCCGGACCGGCCGCGCAGGCTCGGTCGGGCGATCGCGACCAGGACCACCGCGGAGGTGAGCAGCCGAAGCCACACCAGGGCCGTCGGCGGGATCTCGTCGAAGAGGTCCTTGGCGATCGCCGCGCCGACCTGGACCGAGACGATGCCGCCGACCACGAGCCACACGGCCTGGGCCTGGCTGGTCGGGTCGCCGGTGCGGCGCGGTGCGAGGGTCACCCGGCACACCCTAGACAGCGCAGGCGCTGAGACACCCCGCAGGCGCGGGGGACACCCGGCGTAGTCTCTGGGCATGCCCGAGAGCACCTCCACTCCCCAGAACCAGCCGGACATCAAGCCCCGCAGCCGCGACGTCACCGACGGCCTCGAGCGGGCCGCCGCGCGCGGCATGCTCCGCGCGGTGGGCATGGGGGACGAGGACTTCGCCAAGCCGCAGATCGGCGTGGCCTCGTCGTGGAACGAGATCACCCCGTGCAACCTTTCGCTGGACCGGCTCGCGAAGGCAGTGAAGAACGGTGTGCACGCCGGCGGCGGCTACCCGCTCGAGTTCGGCACGATCTCCGTCTCCGACGGCATCTCGATGGGCCACGAGGGGATGCACTTCTCGCTGGTCTCCCGCGAGGTGATCGCCGACAGCGTCGAGACCGTGATGATGGCCGAGCGCCTCGACGGCTCGGTGCTGCTCGCCGGCTGCGACAAGTCCCTGCCCGGCATGCTGATGGCCGCCGCACGGCTCGACCTGGCCTCGGTGTTCCTCTACGCCGGGTCCACGATGCCCGGCCAGGTCGACGGCAAGGACGTCACGATCATCGACGCCTTCGAGGCGGTCGGAGCCTGCATCGCCGGCAAGATCAGCCGCGAGGAGGTCGACCGGATCGAGCGCGCGATCTGCCCCGGCGAGGGCGCCTGCGGCGGCATGTACACCGCCAACACGATGGCCTCGATCGCCGAGGCGCTCGGCATGTCGCTGCCCGGCTCGGCCGCGCCGCCGGCCGTCGACCGCCGCCGCGACGGGTTCGCGCACCGCTCCGGCGAGGCCGTGGTCAACCTGCTGCGCCAGGGGATCACCGCCCGGCAGATCATGACCAAGGAGGCGTTCGAGAACGCCATCGCGGTCACCATGGCGCTCGGCGGCTCCACCAACGCCGTGCTCCACCTGCTCGCGATCGCGCGCGAGGCCGAGGTCGACCTGACCCTCGACGACTTCAACCGGATCGGCGACAAGGTGCCGCACCTCGGCGACCTCAAGCCGTTCGGCCGGTTCGTGATGAACGACGTCGACAAGGTCGGCGGCATCCCGGTCGTGATGAAGGCGCTGCTCGACGCCGGCCTGCTGCACGGCGACACGTTGACCGTCACGGGCAAGACGATGGCCGAGAACCTCGAGGCACTCGCCCCGCGCGAGCTCGACGGCGAGATCATCCGCAAGCTGTCCGAACCGATCCACAAGACCGGCGGCCTGACCATCCTCAAGGGCACGCTGGCTCCCGAGGGTGCGGTCGTGAAGACCGCCGGCTTCGACGACGAGGTCTTCGAGGGCACCGCCCGGGTCTTCGACGGCGAGCGCGCCGCCATGGACGCTCTCGAGGCGGGCCAGATCGTGGCCGGCGACGTCGTGGTGATCCGCTACGAGGGGCCCAAGGGCGGGCCGGGCATGCGCGAGATGCTCGCGATCACCGGCGCGATCAAGGGCGCCGGCCTGGGCAAGGACGTGCTGCTGCTCACCGACGGTCGGTTCTCCGGCGGGACGACCGGGCTCTGCGTCGGCCACGTCGCTCCGGAGGCCGTGGACGGCGGCCCGATCGCGTTCGTGCGTGACGGCGACCCGATCCGGCTCGACGTGTCCAACCGGCTGCTCGAGGTGACCATCGACCCCGCCGAGCTCGAGGCCCGCAAGGACGGTTGGGCACCGCACGCGCCGAAGTACACCAAGGGTGTCCTCGGCAAGTACGCCAAGGTGGTGCAGTCGGCCGCCCACGGGGCCGTCTGTGGGTAAGGTCCACGACGGGATCGACGGCCGGCTGCGCGCGTTCATCGAGCAGCAGCCGGTCTTCTTCGTCGCCACCGCCCCGCTCGAGGGCGGGCACGTCAACGTCTCGCCCAAGGGCGTCGGCGGCACGTTCACCGTGGTCGACGAGCACCAGGTGGCCTACCTCGACATCACCGCCAGCGGCGTCGAGACGATCGCGCACCTGCGCGAGAACGGCCGGATCACGCTGATGTTCTGCGCGTTCAGCGGCCCGCCGAACGTCGTACGCCTGCACGGGCGGGGCCGGGTGGTGACGATCTACGACGACGAGTACGCCGCGTGGGCGCCGCGGTTCTCCGAGCTGCGTGGCGCCCGCGCGGTGATCGTCGTCGACGTCGAGCGGGTCTCCGACACGTGCGGGTTCGGCGTGCCGCTGCTGGAGTACGTCGGGGAGCGGGACCTGCTGCCGGGGCACATGGATCGCAAGGGCGCCGACGGGCTGGTCGAGTACCGCCGCACGAAGAACCTGCAGAGCATCGACGGGCTGCCCGGGTTCGACGACGACCCGGCCCCGGAGACCCTGAGCCGCGGCTGACCATGTCGCTGCCGCTGCCTCGCGCGCCACGGCTCTAGCGTGGGTCCCATGAGCTCGCAGCGCCGGGTCGGCGCCCTCCTCACCTCCACTCTGGCCGCTGCGCTCGTGGTCGGCCTCGGCGCCGTGCCCGGAGCGGCAGCCGGAGGGACCGGTACGACGTCCACCGCCCTCGTCGCGCCGGCGGCGGACCGGACCGCGCGAGCCGGGACCGACCGGCGACCGCAGCTGCCGCAGGGCGGCCGCCGGCTGTTCCCCGGGCACGTGGTCGTGGCCTACTACGGCACGGCGACCACGCCGGTGATGGGCGTGCTGGGTGAGGACACCCCGGACCGGATCACCCGCAGGCTGCGCGAGGCCGCGAAGCCGTTCGAGCGCCGCGGCCACAAGGTGCAGATCGCCTACGAGCTGATCGTCACCATCGCCGACCGGACGCCAGGGGCGGACGGTGACTACAGCCACGACATCGCACGCGAGCACGTGCAGCGCTACATCCGGGCGGCGCGGCGCAACCGTGCCCTGCTCGTGCTGGACCTCCAGCCGGGCCGCTCGGGCTTCCTGAAGGTGGCCAAGCGCTGGCGCTGGGCGCTGGAGAAGTCGTGGGTGGGCCTGGCGCTGGACCCGGAGTGGCGGATGGACCGCGGCCAGGTGCCGGGGGAGACGATCGGCCAGGTGCGGGCCGCCGAGGTCAACCGGGTCTCGCAGTGGCTGCAGCGGATCGCCGTGGACAACGACCATCCGCAGAAGCTGTTCCTGCTGCACCAGTTCCGCCGCGACATGGTGATCGGCATCGAGGACGTCGTCGACCGGCCGCGGCTGGCCATGGTGCAGCACGTCGACGGTTTCGGGACGCGGTCCCAGAAGCGGCAGACCTATGCGACCGTCGCCGAGCCGGAGCAGTTCACGATGGGCTTCAAGCTGTTCTACGACGAGGACGTCGACCTGATGCGCCCCGCGGACGTGCTGCGGCTGCGGCCGCGCGTGCGATTCGTCAGCTACCAGTAGCCCCGCCACGATGTGGGATAGCCGTTCCATATACTGGGACCCGTGTCACACTCGATTGACGAGGGGCGCGGACGCGCGGGAGAGTGTTCGCATGCGTTTTGAGATTGTCGTACGCACGCGACGCGTCAGCTGACCGGCCACAGCCAGCAGCACACGCGTCACCCCTCGTTTGCCCACCGGGCCGAGGGGTTTTTTGTTGGGCGAGATGCACGGACAAGAGGGAAGGCGATCATGAGCGAGCAGGCCACCGGCGCGCGTGTGACAGGGGCGCAGAGCCTCATCAAGGCGTTGGAGTGCGCTGGAGCCGAGAACGTATTCGGCATCCCGGGCGGGGCGATCCTCCCCGCCTACGACCCGCTCTTCGACTCCGTCAAGCTCCGCCACATCCTGGTGCGTCACGAGCAGGGAGCCGGCCACGCCGCCCAGGGCTATGCCGCGGCCACCGGCAAGGTCGGCGTGTGCATGGCCACCAGCGGGCCGGGCGCGACGAACCTGGTGACCCCGCTGGCCGACGCCTACATGGACTCGGTGCCGGTCGTGGCGATCACGGGTCAGGTCTCCAGCGGCTCGATCGGCACCGACGCCTTCCAGGAGGCCGACATCCGCGGCATCACCATGCCGATCACCAAGCACAACTTCCTGGTCACCGACGCCGCCGAGATCCCGCGCACGATCGCCGAGGCGTTCTACATCGCCTCGACCGGTCGGCCCGGCCCGGTGCTGGTCGACATCTCCAAGGACGCCCTGCAGGCCACGACCACCTTCGAGTGGCCCACCGAGCTGAACCTGCCCGGCTACCGCCCGGTGACCCGCCCGCACGCCAAGCAGGTGCGCGAGGCGGCGAAGCTGATCCTCGAGGCCCGCCGGCCGGTGCTCTACGTCGGCGGTGGCGTGATCCGGGCGCGGGCGGCCAAGGAGCTGCGCGTGCTCGCGGACATGACCGGGATCCCGGTCGTCACCACGCTGATGGCCCGTGGCGCGTTCCCCGACAGCCACCCCCAGCACCTCGGCATGCCGGGCATGCACGGCACCGTGGCCGCGGTCGCGGGGCTGCAGCGCAGCGACCTGATCGTCAGCCTGGGCGCGCGCTTCGACGACCGGGTGACCGGCAACCTGGACTCCTTCGCACCCAACGCCAAGGTCGTCCACGCCGACATCGACCCGGCCGAGATCGGCAAGAACCGCGCGGTCGACGTGCCGATCGTCGGCGACGCCCGCGAGGTGATCGCCGACCTGATCGTCGCGCTGCAGGCCGAGGCGGACGCCGGCCACGAGGGCGACTACGCGGCCTGGAGGGGCTTCCTCGAAGGGGTGAAGGCCAAGTACCCGCTGGGCTACGACGCTCCCGAGGACGGCTCGCTCTCCCCGCAGTACGTCCTGGAGCGGCTCGGCAAGATCGCCGGCCCGGAGGCGGTGTACGTCGCCGGGGTCGGCCAGCACCAGATGTGGGCCACCCACTTCATCGGCTACGAGAACCCCAACACCTGGATCAACTCCGGCGGTCTCGGCACGATGGGCTTCTCCGTGCCCGCCGCCATGGGCGCGAAGGTCGCCCGGCCCGAGGCGACCGTGTGGTCGATCGACGGCGACGGCTGCTTCCAGATGACCAACCAGGAGCTGGCCACCTGCGCCATCGAGGGCATCCCGATCAAGGTGGCGCTGATCAACAACTCCTCGCTCGGCATGGTCCGGCAGTGGCAGACGCTGTTCTACAACGAGCGCTACTCCAACACCGACCTGCAGCGCAACGCCGAGATCCGGATCCCCGACTTCCCGAAGCTGGCCGAGGCCTACGGCTGCGTCGGGCTGTCGTGCGACAACCCCGACGACGTGGACTCGGTGATCCAGAAGGCGATGGAGATCAACGACGTGCCCGTCGTGATCGACTTCCGCGTGCACCGCGACGCGATGGTCTGGCCGATGGTCGCCGCCGGCACCAGCAACGACGACATCAAGTTCGCCCGGGACATGGCGCCCGAGTTCGAGGAGGACGACCTGTGAACCGCTGGTCGAGGAGCGAGCGTCTCGAGACCGAGGAGAGCCGATGAGCAAGCACACCCTGTCCGTCCTGGTCGAGAACAAGCCCGGCGTCCTGGCCCGGATCGCGGGGCTGTTCAGCCGTCGTGGCTTCAACATCGACTCGCTGGCCGTCGGCCCGACCGAGCACGCCGAGGTCTCCCGGATGACGATCGTGGTCAACGTCGAGGAGTCGCCGCTCGAGCAGGTCACCAAGCAGCTGAACAAGCTGGTCGAGGTGATCAAGATCGTCGAGCTCGACCAGCCGGCCTCGGTCACCCGGGAGCTGCTGCTGGTCAAGGTCAAGGCCGACGCCGAGACCCGTGGCCAGGTGCTGGAGACCGTGCAGCTGTTCCGGGCCAAGGTCGTCGACGTCGCCACCGACGCGGTCACGATCGAGGTGACCGGCAACGCCGAGAAGCTCGAGGCGTTCCTCAAGGTGCTCGAGCCGTTCGGGGTCCGCGAGCTCGTGCAGTCCGGGATGGTGGCGATCGGCCGGGGTGGCCGCTCGATCACCGACCGCACCCTGCGTCCGGTGCCCGTCCCGGCGCCCCCCGCAGCCGTCTGACCCCCAGAACCCAAGTAACGCGGGGTTATGGACGCTCCACACGCGTCCTGCCTCGTGGGAACCGTCCATAACACCGCACCAGATGCACACCCGAGAAGGAGAGCCCCCGTGGCTGAGATGTTCTACGACGATGACGCCGACCTGTCCGTGATCCAGGGCCGCAACGTTGCGGTCCTCGGATACGGCAGCCAGGGCCACGCCCACGCGTTGTCCCTGCGCGACTCCGGCGTCGACGTGCGCGTCGGCCTGCCCGAGGGCTCCAAGAGCCGGGCGAAGGCCGAGGCGGAGGGGCTGCGCGTCCTCACGCCGTACGAGGCCTGCGAGGAGGCCGACCTGATCATGATCCTCGCCCCCGACCACAAGCAGCGCGACCTCTACAAGGAGGCCGTCGAGCCCAACCTGGTCGAGGGCGACGCGCTGTTCTTCGGCCACGGCTTCAACATCCGCTTCGGCTACATCACCCCGCCCGAGGGCGTGGACGTGGCCATGGTCGCCCCGAAGGGCCCCGGCCACCTGGTGCGCCGGGAGTTCTCCGAGGGCCGCGGTGTCCCGGTGCTCGTCGCGGTCGAGAAGGACGCCACCGGCAAGGCCTGGGACCTCGCGCTGTCCTACGCCAAGGCGATCGGCGGCCTGCGTGCCGGCGGCATCAAGACCACCTTCACCGAGGAGACCGAGACCGACCTGTTCGGTGAGCAGGCCGTCCTCTGCGGTGGCGTCTCCGAGCTGGTGATGAAGGGCTTCGAGACCCTCACCGAGGCCGGCTACCAGCCCGAGGTCGCCTACTTCGAGTGCCTCCACGAGCTCAAGCTGATCGTCGACCTGATGTACGAGGGCGGCATCGCCAAGCAGCGCTGGTCGGTCTCGGACACCGCGGAGTACGGCGACTACGTCTCCGGCCCGCGCGTCATCGACGACTCGGTCAAGGCGCGCATGAAGGACGTCCTCACCGACATCCAGAACGGCGCGTTCGCCAAGCGGTTCATCGACGACCAGGACGCCGGTGCGCCGGAGTTCAAGGAGCTGCGCGCCAAGGGCGAGCAGCACCCGATCGAGACCACCGGCCGCGAGCTCCGCAAGCTGATGAGCTGGGTGAAGTCGCACGACGCCGACTACACCGAGGGCACCGCCAGCCGCTGACCTCCGGCAGCACGACGACGAACGGCACGTCCCGCACGGGGCGTGCCGTTCGCGTTGTCCGGCTCCATGCCCGGCAAACGCAGCACCATCAGGGCCATGCGGACACAGGCCCTAAGGCGGTACAGACCGGGACGTCGCGCCATTGGGGTCCGCAACCGGACCCCCGAGACTGGGGTCAGGAAACCTGGTCCAGGGGGACGAGCCGGGGGGTGGGGAGCCGGATCCTGGAAGTGGGGGGTGCCATCCCAGGATCCGGGCACCACCTCCGCGCGTCGAGCCGGGTGACCTGGTCAGCTCGAGCCAGGGGGTGGGGGCGTGGGGATCCGTCGAGCGCACCCGCATGTCGTGGAGCGCCAGGGTGCCCTTGTCCGCACACTCGCGCTGGGCGCCGTCGCCGTCGCACTGGGTGCCGTGCTCGCCTCCTCCCAACGGTTGCCGGAGGCACCCCCGGTCCTGCCGGACCTCGCGCCGCAGGTGCTCGGGGTGGAGCTGCCGGCGTACGTCGTCGGTCCGGCTGTCGTGCTCGACCCGACGCCCACGGATCATCCGGCCACCGGCCGGCCGGTGCGGATCCGGGTGCCCGACCTCGGTGTGGACGTGCCGGTGGTGCCGCTCGGGCTCAGCGGAGGCGTGCTCGTGCCTCCCGCCGACCCGCAGCAGCTCGGCTGGTGGGAGGGCGGCGCGGAGCCAGGTGCGCTCGAGGGGACTGCGATCCTCACCGGGCACACCGTGAGCAGCGGCGGGGGAGCGCTGGACCGGCTGCACCGTCTCGACGTCGGCGACAAGGTGGTCGTGGTCACCGCCCGCGGGCGGATCGGCTACCACGTGGACAACGTCGCGAAGTACTCCAAGACCACGCTGGCGCGAGTGTCCGAGAGGGTCTTCGACCAGCACTCGCCGGGACGTCTGGTGCTGGTCACCTGCACCGACTTCGACGGCTCCCAGTACCTCGCGAACACCGTCGCGTTCGCGTCCGTCGAGCAGTGAGCCGGCCCCCGACGGATCGGGTAGAGTTGCCGCTCGGGCACAGCGTCGTGCACGGCCGCTCTCGCGAGACATGCGAGCTGCAGAGCCAGGACAAGCCGACCCTCACACACTTTCGAGGAACACCGTGAGCAAGCCCGTCGTACTCATCGCCGAAGAGCTCAGCCCCGCAACCGTGGACGCGCTGGGCCCCGACTTCGAGATCCGCCACTGCAACGGCGCCGACCGCGCCGAGCTGCTCCCCGCGATCGCCGACGTCGACGCGATCCTCGTCCGCAGCGCCACCAAGGTCGACGCCGAGGCGCTGGCCGCAGCCAAGCGGCTCAAGGTGGTCGCCCGCGCCGGCGTGGGTCTGGACAACGTCGACGTGAAGGCCGCCACGCAGAGCGGCGTGATGGTCGTGAACGCCCCGACCTCCAACATCGTCTCCGCCGCCGAGCTGGCCGTCGCGCTCATGCTCGCCGCCGCCCGCCACGTCGCCCCGGCCAACGCCGCGCTGAAGAACGGCGAGTGGAAGCGGAGCAAGTACACCGGCGTGGAGCTCTACGAGAAGACCGTCGGCATCGTCGGCCTCGGCCGGATCGGCGTCCTCGTCGCGCAGCGGCTCTCGGCCTTCGGCATGAAGGTGATCGCCTACGACCCCTACGTCCAGGCCGGCCGCGCCGCCCAGATGGGCGTCCGTCTGGTGACCCTCGACGAGCTGCTCGCCGAGGCCGACTTCATGTCGGTGCACCTGCCCAAGACCCCCGAGACGATCGGGCTGATCGGCGAGGACGAGCTGGCCAAGGTCAAGCCGAACCTGGTCCTGGTCAACGCCGCGCGCGGTGGCATCGTCGACGAGCACGCGCTCTACCTCGCGCTCAAGGAGGGCCGGGTGGCCGCCGCGGGCCTCGACGTGTTCGCCAGCGAGCCGTGCACCGACAGCCCGCTGTTCGAGTTCGAGAACGTCGTCGCCACGCCGCACCTGGGTGCCTCCACCGACGAGGCCCAGGAGAAGGCCGGCATCGCCGTCGCCAAGTCCGTGCGCCTGGCCCTCAACGGCGAGCTGGTCCCCGACGCGGTCAACGTCCAGGGCGGGGTCATCGCCGAGGACGTCCGGCCCGGGATCCCGCTGGTCGAGAAGCTCGGTCGCGTGTTCACCGCACTGGCCGGTGAGGTGGCCCAGCAGCTCGACGTCGAGGTGCGCGGCGAGATCACGCAGTACGACGTCAAGGTGCTCGAGCTCGCCGCCCTCAAGGGCGTGTTCAGCGACGTGATCGAGGAGCAGGTGTCCTACGTCAACGCCCCGCTGCTCGCCGCGGAGCGGGGCCTCGAGGTCCGCCTGGTCACCGAGCCGGAGAGCCCTGACCACCGCAACCTGATCACCCTGCGCGGCACCCTCGCCGACGGCTCGCAGGTCTCGGTCTCCGGCACGCTGGTGGGCATCGCCCAGCGCGAGCGGCTCGTGGAGGTCAACGGCTACGAGCTCGACATCGAGCCGACCGAGCACCTGGCCTTCTTCCGCTACACCGACCGGCCGGGCATGGTCGGCACGGTCGGGCAGATCCTCGGCCAGGCCGACGTCAACATCGCCGGCATGCAGGTGGCCCGCGACGCCAAGGGCGGTCACGCCCTCGTCGCGCTGTCGGTCGACACCGCGATCACGCCCGAGGTCCTCGAGCAGATCCAGACCGCGATGGACGCCGAGTCGGTCAGCGCCGTGGACCTCACCGAGTAGGTGCCCGCCGTACGCCTGGGTCGGTGAGCCGCGACGTCCCGGACATACGGGACGAGCCGGCGGCGCGCCTGGGCTGGACCGCCCCGCAAGCCTTGCCGAGCGGCTTCCTTCGCAGCCACGCTGGTGGCCTGCGAAGGAGGCCGCCATGATCCGAACCCCTGACCAGCGCGTGCGGGTCTTCGTCTCCTCGACGCTGAGGGAGCTCGCCGAGGAGCGGTCGGCGGTACGGCGGGCAGTGGAGCGGCTGCACCTGTCACCGGTGATGTTCGAGCAATGATCAGAACCTGTGGATGGCCCTCGGCGGGGTGACGTGAAGCGGGCGCACCTCCCGAG
>NZ_BAAGUV010000003.1:0-723 GCF_054781215.1 Nocardioides pakistanensis
CAGATCTTCTCGCTTCCCCAGCACGATGCTGGATTCAGCGTGTCCAAGATCCGGGGTCAGGCCCCGGTCCAGGCCGGGACATGTACAAAGCTGCCGGGGCCGGCATCGAGATAGCCCTCGTGGCCCTCGAATTCGAGGCGGAGTACGCCGCGCACGATGTACAGGCTCGTCTCGTTGCGCTCGTGGTGGTGCCATCCGGAGACCGCTCCTGGCTCAGTCTCGACCTGGCCGGCCCAGAGGAGCGGCAGATCGAATGCCAGGGCGCGGGCCATCCCGGGCGTGGGGTCGGCGGCGGTCAGGTCGGCGGGCGTGAATACCCGCACCGGCCGAGGCAGTTCGCGGCTCATGGACTCAGGGTGCCACGGCCGCGTGCCGCTGCCGAGATGAGCAGGCACAAATGCGGGTGACGTCGCGACCTGCACCTGGTCACCATCAGGTGGTTGGCCGAAGTCGCCCGCTAGGGTCCCGTCAGTGTCAGGGTGACAGCGCCGCTATCGCGGTGGTTGGGTCCTGATCACCTGGTGTCTGGCTCATAGGGTCCTTGCCGCCTTCGGGTTGGCATGCATGGGTTTTGCCGGCACCGGGTGTGATGGACCGGCCGGCGTGACTTGATAGGAGCGTGGCATCGCCCCCACTGAGATGTGTCCGCCGGCCGGCCCGACCGTCCCTCTGGATCAGAGAAGGAGGCGATCACCATGATCGTCATCGGCGCCGACGTGCACA